>NZ_JAMPPE010000015.1:0-125001 GCF_028480905.1 Providencia sp. PROV156
AAATGGTGCGTCCGAGTAGACTCGAACTACCGACCCCCACCATGTCAAGGTGGTGCTCTAACCAACTGAGCTACGGACGCATCTAAAAGATATCTAGGTGACAACGGGGATGAATATTAACGTTATGAAGTTCATCTGGCAAGGGGAAAATGTATTTTCGCGATAGTTTGTTCGTATTTAAAACTATCTGGTGCGAAATACATCTTCTCCCATAATAAAAAGCTTAAAAAACCGTCAATTAGCGAGCTGAGCGAAGTAAAACAACATCTTCTGTCTGCTTATGGATCCATATAATTCGTGTAGCCATTCCTATTGCAGCAGCACTTAAACCAATAATGAAGCCAATCCAGAAGCCTTTAGGCCCCATAGCCGGTGCGATGAAATCAGTTAACGCTAAAATATAACCAGAAGGCAAGCCAAGTAACCAATATGCGGTGAAGGTAATAAAGAAAATGGAACGCGTATCTTTATAACCACGTAAAATTCCGGCACCTATAACTTGCACAGAATCTGACAGCTGATAAATAGCTGCGTATAACATTAAGCTGCTTGCTAAAACAACGACCTCTGGGTTTTTATTATACATCATTGCAATCGGCTCACGGAAAACGGCGGTGAGAACTGCAGTAAAACAAGCGACCATTAAGCCAACAGTAATACCAGTATAAGATGAAACTTTAGCAGCTTCAGTCGATTTCTGTCCTAAGTTATAACCTACGCGAATGGTTGCTGCTATTCCTAATGATAATGGGAACATAAACATCACAGAACTGAAATTCAACGCAACTTGGTGACCAGCTACTGCAACAACCCCTAATGGGGCGACTAGCAGTGCAACGACAGCAAATAAAGTGACTTCAAAGAAAAGTGCCAGACCAATAGGCGTACCTAACACGATAATTCGCTTTAAGATTAATGGATTTGGCGATGTGAAAGAGAGTGTAGGGCGAATATCACGCTGCGCAGTAGCACGTTTCACATACCATCTCATCATCAGACACATAGCCCAATACACTGATGCAGTGGCGACACCACAACCCACACCACCTAAAGCAGGTGCACCAAAGTGACCATAAATAAAGACATAGTTAATAGGAATATTAATCATTAGGCCAAGAAAACCAATCACCATCCCCGGCTTGGTTTTTGAAAGCCCTTCACATTGGCTACGATATACTTGGTAAAATAAGTAGCCTGGAGCTCCCCACATAATGGCATGTAAAAAACGGACAGATTTATCTGCCAATTCTTTATCAATATGGGGCATATTGCTAATAATAAGCTGACTGTTATAAAGAAGGCACATAATGCCTAAGGCTAAAAGTAGCGCTAACCATAGACCTTGTTGAATTTGGTCGCCTATTAGGTTGCGACGGCCTGACCCATTCATTTGTGCAACGATTGGGGTTAATGCCATCAAAATTCCTTGGCCAAAAAGAATAGCTGGCAGCCAGATGGAAAACCCAACTGCAACTGCGGACATCTCAATTTCACTAACACTTCCAGCCATAACCGTATCCACAAACCCCATTGCAGTTTGTGAAAATTGAGCTAAAACGATAGGAATACCAAGTGCCAACAAGCTACGCGCTTCTGTAAAATATTTCTGCACGCATACACCTTTGTAATAAAAGCAAGTAAGAGAAAAAAACTAGAAAAATAAATGAGTTACTAAAAATACATCGATTGCTAAAAACCGCTTATTCTATCCCGTTTCTAAATGGATTCCAATAATGATATGGTAACAAACTATAAAAGAGCATTTTAGAACCTAATATATTGTTACATTCTAGGTTTATTATCGTTTTGTTTATCACTCAAATAGGATAGATCTCTAACAATTCTGATGTAAACTGAGCCTATTAATCCACTACACTGAGAATCATTATGTTTACAGGCATTGTTCAAGCGACTGCTCCTATTGTTGAAATTACAGAAAGGGCCAACTTTCGAACTCATGTAATGAAATTTACCCCAGAATTACTTATAGGTTTAGAAACAGGGGCTTCCGTTGCACATAATGGTTGTTGTTTGACGGTAACAAAGATTGATGGTGAAAGAGTTAGTTTTGATCTAATTAAAGAAACCCTGAGATTAACTAACTTGGGGGAATTACAAGAAGGTGATGTTGTTAATATCGAACGGGCTGCAAAATATGGTGACGAAATCGGTGGCCATGTTGTTTCAGGTCATATTATGACAACAGCTGAAATTAGTAAGATCTTCACATCTGAAGATAACCACCAGATTTGGTTATCAATTCGTGATAAATCTTTGATGAAATATATTTTGCATAAAGGCTTTGTCGCGATTGACGGTATCAGTTTAACGGTCGGAGATGTAATCAACAATCGGTTCTGCGTACATCTCATCCCTGAAACATTAGAGAGAACAACATTAGGTAAAAAACGGTTGGGTGATAAAATAAATATTGAGATAGACCCTCAAACTCAGGCTATTGTTGATACCGTTGAGCGTGTTTTAAATCAAAAAGAACAAGAAAAATTACTACAGCAAGCAGAAGAGATGGCGGACATAGCGAAAACAGAGTAAACAGACGTAAAAGGTGATAACCGCGTTATTTACTTTAAAGAAAAATAGCAGAAGAAACAGCCAAGTAGGCTATAGCTATAATGATTTATGCTATAGCCTAAATAAAATATGGTTAGTCTTTGTTTATTGAATGTCTGTCATGAAGTTCTATTAAATAATGAAAATTAACATTATCAAAAAATATGACTAGTTCCGGTTTTCAATATTAATAGATCATTTTTCACTGAAGTTGACAGAGAAGCTGGCGTTATCACGTTCAATTGCTTCAACTAATCGCCTGAAATGCGGACTATTTTTATGCATTTCTAATGCTTGAGTGTCTTCCCATTCCTCAAAAACAATATAACCATTTTCTTTAGCCATAAGATCATATTGAATGCATCCTTTCTCTCGGCGGCTCAGTTTTGCTAAGTCGCGAACGATTTCTTTCGTTAAATACCCATCTGTCCTTTCTGTTGTAATTTGGGCATACACAACAATACTCATTCCGTTCTCCTTATGTATTAAGAACTATCTTAATGGGTACTTAGTTTTTGTATTGTAAAAAAGCGAATAACTCGATTTTAAAAATGCCGACGGCGTCATAGTAAAGTATCTTTTAAAATCACGGTAAAAGTGGGATTGATCATAATACCCTGTTTCAAACCAACGGTAGGTGTCTTGTTCTACTACCATACTTTTTAAAACATGTTCTAAGCGGCAATTGATCTGGTACCTTTTTGGTGTAATGCCGTATTCTTTCAAAAACTCTTTTTGAATGACTCGGACGTGTAATCCTGTCTCTTCAGCAATTTCTGTGATTTTTTTGGTTGGATTTCGATACAGTAATTCTAAAACTTCATCAATGAAGTGAGGCTTTTTCTTAGCTTTAGTCCTATTAAAGCAATCTAACAACTCTTTAAATGAAGAATTAGCTAAAGCTTCAAACCAGCGGTCTTTCCATATCTCATTTAGTGCGATTGGGGTGTCAGTATAGTTTAATGTTCTTTGAGGCAGTAGAAAACGTAAGGCATCATGACGAATACGTAATACCATTACTTTTGAATGATTAGGGCTAGCAGTAAATGTATTAACCCTAGGAATAATCAGCTGGTAAGGGTCTGTTATTGAATCGTTATCAGTTGTCATGCGAAATGCATCTGATGAAACCCAGATTTCAGCACCTGTTCCAGGGAAAATTTTAATTGCTTCTGTAAACTCTTTGATTATCAAAATAGAACTAACAAAGGATTTTAATTCATCTGGTGGATAGTACTGTTTTAACATCATTCTTGAGCACTCATTATTTAATGTCGCAATGATAACGTTTTTTAACAAGAAAATTAACCATGAAATATCTATATCTTAGTAGATGACAAAATTAAAACTTTAATTTTTAGTGAAATCCGCTTTGAATTAAGAAAATTGATGAGAAAGGTAAGGTTTTACTAGCCAAGAATAATCGGCTATTGGTTATATAGCAAAATACTGAACATATATTACCGTATGGTCACTAGTACTATACACTGAAGGAAATTTTTATGAATTTGCTAAAATAAAAATCATGCCGATAAGATTCGGCATGATTGAGTCGGTTAGCTATACTTTATGAATTGGTTTGGCAATCAACCTGCTTAATAGTTTGGTTATTTTTGCTTGCACAGCGTTGCATAAAATAGCCAATGGCCATTGGGATGATCGTTACTGCCATCACCCCAGTTGTTGCTAACAATGGGTCGAAAGTAAGAGCAGAAACAAGTAGGCTGGCTAAAAAACATAAACCTAGTTGTAAGGCATTTTGTAATGCTGCAGCTTTACCACTTGCGCTAGGGAATGCATTTAGTGCTTTGGATACTGCAATTGGGTAAGAGGCTCCGTTCATAGCTGCCATAAAGCAGAATGGGATCAAGATCATAGTTAATGATGGTGTGGTATAAATAGCCATGATGAATAAAATAGACATGCTTACCGCATAACCAACAAGTAACAATGGAAATATTGTTTCTGCTCGGACTTTTGCTAATAAAATACGGCAGCCATACCCACCAACAATAAAGGCTAAAGTTTGTGGAATATAACTCAAACCGATATCCGCAGGGTTGAAACCCATATTACGTAAGATAAAAGGCGAGCCGGTTAGCCAAGCGAAAAAACCCGCACTGCATGAAGCGTAAACGAGCACATTACCGCTGAAAACTGGCGAACTGAGTAAGTTTGAGAAAGAAATCTTAGCTTGTGGTTGGCTGTCATCAATTATTGTTTTAGCTGAAACATTTTTCAAAAAGAGTGTTGGCAATAAAAGTAATATACCCACAGCCATTAGGATCAGGAAAATTGCTTCCCATGTTTGGTGTTCTAGTACCCATGCTCCTAATAATGGTGCTAAAGCAGGGGATAGCGCAACTAACGGCATAATAGAAGCAAAAACTTTTTGGGTATTTGCTTCATCATAGCGGTCGATAACAAGAGCTTGCCATAAAACTGCAGCGGAGCAGACACCAACAGCCTGTAAAAATCGTAGTGTTAATAACTGTATTGCGGTTTCCACCCAATAAATAGCTAAGCTACTGATAATGAAAATAGTTAAGCCCACAATGAGCACAGGCTTACGGCCAAGTTTGTCTGACAATGGCCCCCATAACAATTGAGCGAAGGCAAAACCGGCTAAAAATATACTGAGAGAAGCACTGATAGCGCCTTCTGATGTATGCAGGGTGTCTTGCATAGCACCGAATGCAGGTAAATACATATCAATAGCTAAAAACCCCAGCATGCTAAGTCCTGCAAGGTAAACCATAAATCCAGGGGAATTTTTTTTCACAGTATTCGACATAATTATTACTTATCTGATATTTAAAAAAAATGTTAATGATGATGCCATTGTATAGGCTATTTTTTTAGGTTGTGAAACGGTAATATTTGGATCTTGCTATCAAAATTTTTGAAAGGAGAGGTTATGTGGTCTGCGCATGCACTCGAAGTGATTGATGCTGTTGCCCGAACTGGGAGCTTTAGTGGTGCTGCTGAAGAGTTACACCGTGTACCTTCTGCAATCAGTTATACCGTCAAGCAAGTTGAAGAATGGCTTGCGGTTCCCCTATTTGAGCGTCGACATCGCGATGTTGTTCTTACAGAAGCTGGAACGATATTTATTAAGGAAAGTCGTTCTGTTATCAAAAAAATGACAGATACAAGGCATCAATGCCAGCAGGTTGCTAATGGTTGGCGGGGGCAATTTAGTATTGCCGTTGATTGCATTGTAAAACCACAGAGAGCAGAGCAATTGATACTGGATTTTTATCGTCACTTTCCAGATATTGAACTTTTCATTCATCCTGAGGTATTTAATGGTGTTTGGGATGCACTTGCTGATGGGCGTGTTGATGTTGCTATTGGAGCTACTCGAGCCTCACCGATTGGTGAAAGATATAGTTTCCGTGATATGGGTTTTATGTCATGGATGTGTGTGGCGAGTCCTAAACACCCATTAGCGAATATAAGCGGCAAGCTAACAGACGACCAAATGCGCGAGTTTCCAAGTTTATGTCTCGAAGACACTTCTCGTAATCTACCAAAACGTGATACATGGGCTCTTGATAATCAACGTCGTCTTGTCGTACCTTCTTGGGAAAATGGTCTAGCTTGTTTGGTTAACGGGTTGTGTGTCGGAATGGTGCCAGAGCATCGTGCGGCTTCGTTTTGCGAAAAAGGCTTATTAGTTGAACTAGCATTAGCACAGCCATTTCCACCCAGTCCTTGTTGTCTAACTTGGGTGGAAAATAATACATCACCAGCGTTGAATTGGTTATTGGATTACCTTGGCGATAACGAAACGCTCAATGCCGAGTGGCTTTCAAACTAATTATGCGTATTATCGACGATAATCGATAAATGGGCCGTCAGCAACGGAACGGCGTTCTACAAGGCGAGGGTGGACTTCAATTGTTTGAGCATCTTCGCGCTTATTTACAATACGATCGAGCAGCATTGTGAAAGCCATTTGGCCTAAACGCTCTTTTGGTTGGTGAATTGTGGTCAATGCCGGGGTAAAATAGCGCGCATTTCGCACGTTATCATAGCCAATGATTGAAATGTCTTGTGGGACACGCAATCCCATCTCATCAGCGGCGCAAATTGCTCCCATTGCCATAATATCACCGCCACAGAAAACGGCAGTAGGGCGTTGCTTATGGCTTAAAATTTGCATCATTGCCTTATAGCCAGATTCTGGCTCGAAGTCCCCTTGAACAATCCATTCATCTTTTATGGTGATTTTGGCCTCTTCCATCGCTTTTTTAAAGCCAGTTAATCGACCAATACCCGTATTTCTTTCAAGAGAGCCAGGGATGGCTCCGATGTCACGATGCCCTCTATCAATCAAATAACGTCCTGCAAGATAGCCACCGTGGAATGAGTTATCAATAATACTATCGGTAAAATCGCCACGGGAAGTTCCCCAGTCCATCACTACCATTGGGATATTGCGGTAATCTTCCAGCATACTGATTAAGGGGTCAGGATATTCGGAGCACATTACGAGTAAACCATCAACACGCTTTTGTGCCAGCATCTGCAAATACGCTTTTTGTTTTCCCAAATTATTATGAGAATTACAAAGGATTAGCGTATAACCTTTTTCATAACAGCTATTTTCAACTGATTCAATTACCTCTGCGAAGTAAGGAGCTTCACATGAGGTTGCCAACAACCCAATCGACTTTGTGTTGTTAACTTTTAGACTACGGGCAACCGCACTTGGCGAATAATTGAGCTCTTTAATTGCAGCCCAAACCGCAGCTTTAGTGTCATCAGCTACAAAGCGCGTTTTATTAATAACATGGGATACGGTTGTGGTAGATACGCCAGCGCGTTTCGCCACATCTTTAATCGTTGCCATGGGGGAAAAAAACTCCTGACCAATAACCGGTCTCTATAAGAATTCTTGTTAAAAAATTACCTGCATATTGATGCATTGATCCTTTGCTGGCAATAATTTAGCGATTTGTTGTCGATTTTGTCTGATCTAGCGCAAAAACGAAAGAAATAATTGATGTTATAACATGTGATATAGACACTAGTTTTACTTTTTTAGATATGTATACTGAATAACATTGATTTTTGTATGGTTACTTAGTTGTTTAACTACGTTTGGATGAGAGGAACTCATGGATACAGATGTTAAATATGGTTTGCTTGCTGCGTTGGGCTCATTAGCATTGATTATATTTCTTGCTGCACATATTTTCTGATTTTATTTCAGCCTCGAATAGGGTGAATTTAATAAGGGCGAGAATATCTCGCCCTTATTGTATCTATACCTAGCAATAAGCAGAAATTGTTATGCTAAATTTTCTTCCACAAATTTCCAGTTAACTAGCGCCCAGAAATTTTCTAAATATTTAGGGCGAGCGTTACGGTAATCGATATAATAAGCATGTTCCCAAATATCGACAGTTAACACAGGCTTATCATCACCAGAAATAGGTGTTGCAGCATTGGATGTATTTACAATAGCAAGGTTACCATCTGCTTTTTTCACTAACCAAGTCCAGCCCGCACCGAAGTTTTTGGTTGCTGCATCAGTAAATTGAGCTTTAAATTCAGCAAAAGAACCGAATGCCTTATTGATAGCTTCAGCGACTTTACCTGTTGGCTCGCCACCAGCGTTTGGTGCTAAGCAATTCCAATAGAAAGTGTGATTCCAAACTTGTGCCGCGTTGTTAAAAACGCCTGCTTCAGAAGTTTTAATGATTTCTTCTAAAGATTTTCCTTCAAAGTTAGTGCCTTTGATGAGGTTGTTCAAATTAACAACGTAAGTGTTGTGGTGCTTACCATAGTGATATTCTAAGGTTTCAGCAGAGATATAAGGTTCTAAAGCATCTTTTGCATACGGTAAAGCGGGTAGTTCAAATGACATTGCGTACTCCTTGATTGCTTTTATATCAATATACTTAGGGTGTTTGCTCTTAAAATGAGCGAAATAATATGTGACAGCTTATCATTACAGTTTCGCCTATTGGCGATATGATACTTAATACATTAATGATAACACGATAAACCATACAAAGATAAAGGTAATGGCGTTACTAAGATGTTAACAAATAAATAGAGATATTACACATAAAAATCATATAGATATTGTAATCGAAAAATCTAAAGATATTAAGTTTCGGTTTTTATCTAGAAATAGCTACTTGTTTGACTTAAGTAGAGAGAAGATAGAAAAGGTGCCTTTTTGTTTTTTGGAATGCTATAGTAATGCCCCTATAAAACTGGCATATTGTATGAAACAATTCAGTTTCCTATTATATCAGTCAATGTATTCTGTTAAGTTGCGGTAGACTCTCAGTTACCGGCTGACTGCAAAACCTGCATCTTTGTTTTAAGGAAGTTAAAAAATGACAACTATTGAAAGAATTGAGCGCCAAATTAAAGAAAACCCAATTTTATTATATATGAAAGGCTCTCCTAAACTTCCGAGCTGTGGTTTTTCTGCTCAAGCAGTACAAGCTCTGTCTTCTTGTGGTGAGCGTTTTGCATATGTCGATATCTTACAAAACCCAGATATCCGCGCTGAATTGCCAAAATACGCAAATTGGCCAACGTTTCCTCAACTATGGGTTGACGGTGAGCTGGTCGGTGGCTGTGATATCATCATGGAAATGTTCCAGCGTGGTGAGCTCCAATCTCTAATTAAAGAAACTGCTGATAAGTATCGTCCAGCAGATGAAGCTAGCACAGACTAAATTAAGCCATAGATAAAAACGTAAAAACCGTATTTGATGAAAGCACTTATTACTTTTTATCAAACACGGTTTTTTTATGTAATAGCGATTAATTAAAAAATTATTGGGGTTCTTCAATAATTGGCCAACCACCCAGCTTTTTCCATTTATTAACGATCTCACAAAATAGCAGAGCCGTTCGATTGGTGTCATACAGTGCGCCATGAGCTTGTTTACCATCAAATGGAATACCTGCGGAAACACAAGCTTTTGCTAGAATTGTTTGACCGAATACTAAGCCGCTCAGTGCCGCAGTATCGAAGGTTGCAAATGGATGGAAAGGATTACGTTTTAAACCTGCTCGTTCGGCTGCATTCATCACAAAACTGTGATCAAAATTTGCATTATGAGCGACAATAATTGCACGATTGCAATCTGTATTTTTCATTCCTTTGCGAATGACTTTGAATATCGCATGAAGAGCCTCATATTCACTAACAGCACCGCGTAGAGGGTTTGTTGGATCAATCCCTGTGAAGGCAAGAGCAGATGGCTCAAGATTAGCACCTTCAAAAGGTTCTACATGAAAATGTAATGTTTCATCCATGGAGAGCCAGCCGTCTTTATCCATTTTTAAGGTGATGGCAGCAATTTCTAATAGGCCGTCAGTTTTAGCATTGAACCCGCCTGTTTCAACATCAATAACGACAGGATAGTATCCCCTGAAACGGTTCACTAGGGCATTTGGATTGTTTTTTTCAGACATTAGGACTTTCAATTTTAGTTTTCTGGTTAGGTAACATTATGCCAAAACCAGTAAAAATTTGCAGGTAAACAGTGATAAAAGTTTAGGCGCTAGATTTGGCACCTAAACTTTAAATTATATAGTACTTTTAAATTATATAGCTAATTAATGGCCTAAGCCTTTACTTGCGCTTTTGTTTTCGATCAACTCAATCTTATAGCCATCAGGGTCTTCAACAAAAGCAATCACTGTTGTTCCACCTTTAACAGGGCCGGCTTCACGTGTTACGTTACCTCCTGCACTACGTATATCATCGCATGTTTTTGCAACATCATCGACGCCCAAGGCGATATGACCATATGCGTTACCCATATCGTATTGGTCAACCCCCCAGTTATAGGTCAACTCGATTACAGCGCCTTCACTTTCATCGCTGTAGCCAACAAATGCGAGAGAATATTTATACTCTGTATTTTCACTAGTTCTTAATAAACGCATGCCTAACACTTTCGTGTAAAAATCAATAGAACGCTGCATATCAGTAACACGTAACATAGTATGGAGTAAGCGCATTTTTAAACCTCTTAGAATCAGCCTGAATCGATTTACTTATTAATATAACGTGCTTAAATTAATAAATACAATGATTACAGTTTGTTTTTTGAACAAATAATGGTAATACTCATTTTCAGGAGTATATCATACATTTATCAGTGATTTTTTCTTTTGAAGGGGAAACTTATGGCGGAACAACTTGAATTTTTTGAGATCCCCAGCCCTTGCCGTGGTATTTGCCAAAGTAATGAACAAGGCTATTGTCGAGGTTGCTATCGCACTCGTGATGAGCGTTTTAATTGGCTAAAATTCTCTGATACTGAAAAACGAAATGTACTTCGTTTATGCCGTCAACGTTATTTAAGAATATTAAATAAAAAAACAGAACAAGAAAAAATCATAGATACACAACAACAACTCTTTTAGTTCACAGTTTTTAATATAATCATAAAAATAAATCAAATGTTTTATTTCTAATGTAAACTAATTCAGGTTGAATTATTAGCAAAATATTTATTTCTTGGTTTATATTTCAATAAAATTTTATTTATTCAAAATAGGTATAGGTTGAATCAAAATGACTGTAATTAACATGATTTTAAGATTAACTATATTTATTTGTTTTTTAAAGAATTATTTGGCGTTACTTTTTTTATTGTTATTCATGGCTACTATAAGAGCTAAAATAGATAGATCAAAAAGGAGAGTGCGGCTATTCTTATTAATAAGATAATTGATAGGTTATCTTATTAATCCTAGATTGAGATAATGGATGAATCAGTGATGTATTAATTAGAGATATATCGCATAATAAAACAGCTACTATAACTAGGAATAGGTATTTAATAGCTAATGTATAAATAAAAAGCTGTAAATATAAAAGGAAATTAATATATAATTCAAAAAATAATATGAGGACGGTATATTTTTTAGACATTATAATTATATAAAGGAGGGTAAATTGGAATCACAAATTGGGACAGAGTTATCACGTGTTGTTCGCATGTGGAGAGCATTAATCGACTATCGTTTGAAGCCTCTTAAGCTTACACAGACACATTGGGTTACATTGCATAATATAAGTCAACTACCACCTGAGCAATCTCAAATACAGTTAGCGAAAGCGATTGGTATTGAACAGCCTTCATTAGTAAGGACTCTAGATCAATTAGAGGAAAAAAAATTGATTTCTAGACATACTTGTACAAATGATAGGAGAGCTAAAAGAATAAAATTAACGGAAGAGTCTGAACCCTTTATTAAAACGGTAGACCAAGTCATAAATAATACACGTATAGAAATATTGAGCAACATTAGTAAAGATGAGCTTTACCAGCTATCACAGTTACTTATGAAACTTGAAAAAAATATCTTGAGGCTACAAAATGACTCTTGATGTAAAAAATATGCCTAGCTAATGAATGACATATTAATTATTAAATTTGTGTTTAAAATAATTTAGCATATGATTTTTTAATGAAATAGTAATTACACTTGGTTATAATTTTCATTAAATCATTATTATTATGAAATATAGTTAAGGCTATTAATTATTTTTTTCGCTGTGATACCTTCATTTTTAATTGTTAGCTAGCTAATTTATCGGTAGATACTAATAAATACTTTATTAAAGGAGATAGGCTAAAATAGATTTATTGATTTGAATGCAAGGCATTTATATGTAAACAAGAAATTGTGTCATTCAAAAGCCATGCACAATAAATAAAAAATATGATTATCTACCATAAAGTAACGATATCATTCAGCAATACTATTTGTAAGTAATGCTCACCGGCCATGGCCGGTGAGCATGCCTAATTTAGTACTGTATGATTACCGAGGAGACACAGTAACAGTATTTCCGCTATTCGCAATCATAACACGTTGGCCATTACGGAAGGTGCTTGGGTCTTGTTTTTGAACAACAACAATGTTTTTACCGCTATCGAGGCGGATTTCTAATTGAACACCTTGGCTTCTATTTAATGCGCCTTGAGCTTCCTGACCAGCTAAACCACCTGCAATAGCACCTGCGGCAGTTGCTAATGTGTTACCTGTACCACCACCGATGGTGTTACCTAATAACCCACCAAGAACAGCACCACCAATTGCACCAATCACGTTACCGTCTTCACCAGCTTGAATAGTCACAGGGCGAGCATTCAGAACAGTACCATAAGTCACAGTCTGTACCTGTTTCGCATCCTTGGCTGAAATAGTATCACCAGAAAGCGTACTGGTATTGACACAGCCTGATAAAGCTGCAACTGCTACAACACCTACAAAAACTTTCTTAAGCATAAGAACTCCTATGAGATTTGCTGTCTGTGGCACTAACATAGCATCGTATATTTGTTTTCACCATAAACACAACAAGTATCAAAATAATGATATTAAAAAGCGATGGTTAGATTACCGATTTTGATTTAAATAGAGTGTAAACACTAGGTAAAATATCTCAAATTCGAGATGATTTCATTCAATAAGGCACTCTTTGTTAAATATTCATATAGGGTAGTCAGCTTATGAGCATCATTTCGCACCAGTTGCTAAAAGAATAGTGCGTTAAAACTTTAGCTGAAATACTAAACAGTAATGCTGAGCTGATAAATGTATTATGTATCATTATATTGAAAATGAAAGTTTCAGATATTACAAAACGTCTTTTTTAGTTAGGTTGTCTAGCAATTTTTAGTTTTAGTGCATTTATTTATTATTCCTGCGAAGCGCTCCGAGAAATTGCATCGAATTGTTGACAAAATTTATCATCAAAGCACAATCTTTTGTAGCTGAGCGTTGTAAAGTTAATGTGCACTCTGAAGGAACAAGAATAATGATGAAATCAGGTCGTTACATAGGGGTTATGTCAGGAACTAGCCTAGATGGTGTTGATGTCGTTCTTGCCGCAATTAGTGACAAATTTGTCGCAGAGCAATCCAGTTTGAGTGTTGCATTTCCCATTGAATTAAAAAAAAGAATTTTAGATATATGCCAAGGGCAAACAACAACGCTATCAGAGGTTGGTAAAATTGATCGAGAGTTAGGCTCTTTATATGCAGATGCGGTAAACCAACTTCTTATTCAAACTGGTTTAACATCTGAAGATATCATTGCTATCGGTTGCCATGGGCAAACTGTTTGGCATGAGCCCGATGGCGAACAGCCTTTTACTATGCAGTTAGGCGACAACAACCGTATTGCCGCTTTAACAGGGATCGCGACGGTAGGTGATTTTCGCCGAAGAGATATGGCTTATGGGGGACAGGGAGCACCTTTAGTTCCTGCATTTCACTTAGCTGTTTTAGGGCATCCTACAGAAAAACGAATTGTACTAAATATTGGTGGAATAGCTAATGTCACTGCTTTATTACCTGGTGCCTATGTTAAGGGTTATGACACAGGGCCGGGAAATATGTTAATGGATACGTGGAGCTGGCGTATAAAGCAACAGGCATATGATAAAGACGGTGAATGGGCAAGTCGAGGTCAAGTTGATCATGCATTACTAAAAGCGATGCTAAGTGACCCATACTTTAGACGTTCATCACCGAAAAGTACGGGGCGTGAGTATTTCAACACACAATGGTTAGAGCAGCATTTAGTTCATTTTCCATCAATTTCAGCTGACGATGTTCAAGCCACTCTGTGCGAATTAACCGCAGCTTCTATCGCAGAACAAGTATTACTGTGTGGCGGTTGTGAGCGCTTAATAGTATGTGGTGGAGGGGCAAAGAATACTTTTCTAATGCAACGGATGGCAGCCTTGCTTCCGGGAATTGAAGTGGCACCAAGTGATAAATTTGGTTTAAGTGGTGATGACATGGAAGCCTTGGCTTTTGCATGGCTAGCTGCTAGAACGGTATCTGGTCTTCCTGGAAATTTAGCCTCTGTTACTGGGGCAAGTAAAGAGACTGTGCTTGGGGCAATATACCCTAAAAATACCGATAAAAAATAACTGTGGTAAAGGACATAAAAATGAACGAGCTAGGTGAAATAGATCTTGCATCGGTACGTCGTGAATACACAAAAGGTGGGTTAAGACGTAATGACTTAACGCCAAACCCACTGACGCTTTTCGAACTCTGGATGAAGCAGGCGTGTGAAGCTCGCTTGAGTGACCCAACAGCAATGTGTGTTGCTACTGTGGATGAAACCGGGCAACCCTACCAGCGTATTGTACTTTTAAAACATTTTGATGATAAAGGCCTTGTATTTTATACCAATTTAGGTAGCCGAAAAGCACAGCATTTAGAAAAAAATAATAAAATTAGCCTGCATTTCCCATGGTACCCATTAGAGCGCCAAGTCAATTTCACTGGGGTTGCTGAGCGTTTAAACCCTATTGAAGTTGTAAAATATTTTCATAGTAGGCCGAAAGATAGCCAAATTGCAGCATGGGCATCAGCACAGTCTTCTAAAATTTCAGCGCGTGGTATTTTAGAAGGGAAATTTTTAGAACTAAAACAAAAATTTAAGAACGGTGACGTCCCATTGCCTAGTTTTTGGGGAGGATATCGAGTGGTATTTAATAGTGTTGAATTTTGGCAAGGCGGTGCACACCGTTTGCACGACCGTTTTTTATACCAGCGAGAAGGTGATGGCTGGAAAATTGATAGATTAGCCCCTTAGGATCATGTTTTTTAGCTGGCACTTAATTGATATGCGCTTTATGCTATAGCCTCATTTAAGTAAATTGACAAATTACACTGGTGAGTTTTTGATAAGCCTCTCAAACTTACTGGTCATTCAAACCAAAATAGATAGACAAAATACAACTGATGGAGTCATTGATGTCTAGCAATAACCTGATTAAACAATTGCAAGAGCGGGGCCTCGTTGCCCAGGTAACGGATGAGGATGCGTTAGCAGAGAGACTGGCGCAGGGCCCTATCTCTCTCTATTGTGGCTTCGATCCTACCGCTGATAGCTTGCATTTGGGACATCTGGTTCCTTTGCTGTGTTTAAAACGATTCCAACTAGCCGGGCACAAGCCTGTGGCGTTGGTCGGTGGTGCAACGGGCCTTATTGGCGACCCGAGCTTTAAAGCTACTGAGCGTAAATTAAACACCACAGAAACCGTTCAAGAGTGGGTAGAAAAAATCCGTAACCAAGTTTCACCGTTTTTAAGCTTTGATTGTGGTGATAACAGTGCACGCCTTGCTAATAACTATGATTGGTTTGGCAAAATGGATGTGCTGACTTTCTTGCGCGATATTGGTAAACATTTTTCGGTTAACCAAATGATTAACCGTGAGTCTGTTAAGCAACGTTTAAATCGTGATGACGTTGGTATCTCTTTTACTGAGTTTGCTTATAACCTTTTACAAGGTTATGACTTCGCAAATATGAACAAAGAGATGGGTGTAGAGCTGCAAATTGGTGGCTCTGACCAATGGGGTAACATTACTTCCGGTATCGATTTAACACGTCGCTTACACCAAAACCAAGTATTTGGTATGACGGTTCCTCTGATTACTAAAGCAGATGGCACTAAATTTGGTAAAACTGAAGGTGGTGCAGTTTGGTTAGACTCCAAGAAAACCAGCCAGTATAAATTCTATCAGTTCTGGATCAACACTGCAGATGCGGATGTTTATCGCTTCTTAAAATTCTTCACATTCATGGAACTAGATGAAATCAATGCGCTAGAAGAAGAAGATAAAAACAGTGGAAAGGCACCTCGAGCTCAATATGTATTAGCGGAGTTAGTCACTAAACTGGTACATGGCGAAGAAGGGTTAGCAGCAGCGAAACGTATTACAGAAAGCTTATTCTCTGGTGCAGTATCTGATTTAACTGAAGCTGATTTTGAGCAATTGGCTCAAGATGGCATGCCTTGTATCACTTTGGAAGCAGGTGCGGATTTACAGCAAGCTTTAGTTGATTCAGAGTTAGTGCCTTCTCGTGGGCAAGCAAGAACGGCAATTAGTTCTAACGCGGTATCAATTAATGGCCAAAAACAAACAGAGCCAATGTATGTGTTCTCTGACGCAGATCGCTTGTTTGGTCGTTATACCTTGATCCGTCGTGGTAAGAAAAACGACTGTTTAATTAATTGGAAATAGCTCTGACTAACCTTTGTAATATCAGCCCGGAATTTTCCGGGCTATACTCGTCATACTTCAAGTTGCATGAGTGTTAATTGTGCTATGCTCTTCGAATTATATATCGATGTATATAATTCGAGCTATTTTCTCAAGCCGCTTACATGTAATTAGAATTATTTGGAGTATATCCATATTAGCAACGGATAATCACTGATTTCTCTTCATTCGACATAACAATTCTTTGGGTTTTCAATGAAAAGCGTATTATCAATTCAATCCCATGTTGTTTTCGGCCATGCAGGAAACAGTGCTGCCGCATTTCCTATGTGCCGAATGGGCGTAGATGTGTGGCCACTCAATACCGTACAGTTTTCGAATCATACACAGTATTCACAATGGACCGGAAGTGTTTTTCCCGCACAACACTTAACCGACATCATTGATGGTTTAGCTAAAATCCATAAATTAGAAATTTGTGATGCTGTATTAAGCGGTTATATCGGTTCAGCTGAGCAAGGAAATGATATTCTTGCTATCGTGGAAAGGGTCAAAGTAGCTAATCCGCAAGCCCTCTATTTTTGTGATCCAGTAATGGGGCATCCGGAGAAAGGCTGTATTGTTGCTCCGGGAGTTGCTGAATTCCTTTGTGAGCGTGCATTGGCCGCGAGTGATGTTATCGCACCAAATTTACTCGAATTAGAAACATTAACGGGTAGAACAATTAAAAATGTTGAAGAAGCTACCCAAGCTGCACGTGAATTGTGTCACAAAGGCCCTAAAATAGTTCTTGTTAAACATTTAAGCCGAGCAGGGTATCGCGCAGATCGTTTTGAAATGATCCTTGTAACAGCAGAGCACAGTTGGCATGTTAGCCGTCCTCTTGTTGACTTCGGTGAAAAACAACCTGTAGGTGTTGGTGACTTGACCAGTGGTTTAATGTTGGTTAACTTATTGAAAGGTGAGCCTTTAGATAAGGGGTTAGAGCACGTTGCTGCTGCAGTATATGAAGTGATGATAAAAACCAAAGAGATGGGGGAGTACGAATTACAACTCGTCGCTGCTCAAGACAAAATGGTTAACCCAGAACATAACTTCTGTGCAACACAATTAGATTAAGCTGCTTTTCAGCTGATAAAATTTTAGTTGATAACATAAAGCGGGAAAAACTATGTTTTATCCCGCATTATCAACAACTTTACAGCGCACTACTGAAAGCGTGCTATTTTACAGATTAGATTAGTCCTTCCGCTTTTAATGCATCTTGAACATTAGGGCGTTTAGCTATTTTAGCACTGTAATCTTGCAGGTGGGTCAGGCTAGTCAAATCGAGCCCAACGTGTTTTGCCCAATTACTCACAGTGAATAAATAGGCATCTGCGACACTAAAAGTATCTCCAGCAAAGAAAGCCTGTTTAGCGAGCACGTTATCAACATACGCAAACTTATTAAACAATACATTACGGACAGTATCTTTATACTCTTCTGGTGTTCCTGGAGTGAATAAAGGTGAGAAATTTTTATGTAGTTCTGTCGAAATAAAGTTTAAAGCTTCTAATTGGTGATAACGTTTCATCGAACCTGGAAGTGCGATTAGGTTACGATCCGGTTTTTGGTCCGCAATATATTGGACAATAACAGCACCTTCTGTGAGTTGTTCGCCATTATCTAACACTAAAGTGGGTACTTGTCCTTTTGGGTTTATTGCTAAAAAGTCTTCACCTTTCTCGGTTTTTTTCTCTTTTATATTTACTCGTTCAATACTGAAATCTAAACCTGTTTCACGTAGAATGATGTGAGGAGAAAGTGAGCAAGCACCGGGAGCGTAATATAATTTCATCATAGAACTCCTAAATTGTTGAGTTGGCATTCATATAGCAAATAAACACATATTGCTTAAGTATATCATTACTTTCTATTAACGAATTGCCATCAGGTGCGAGTTAAACAATAAAACCCATAATTGGATGGAAAGTATCGTCAATATTAATAGGTAGTGTAAATCTAGTGATTAAAGCTATAAATAATAAAAATGCATAAATTTAAGATAGTTACCTTATGTAGAGTAATTCGATTTTGCTAAACTCCTCGCCTAATCTTCGGAAAGAAAACAAACCGAATAATAAAAGAATAGGTGAGTGAATAGATGACCAGTTTGTGTCAGAAATTGAATTTTTTAGGAAAGTTAGACCAAATTTTAATGGCTCACCAGCCGAATAATAGCCATGGAATTAAACGCTTTCTATTAGAGTTTTGGTTTTTCGGTTTAATTAATGCTCGTTCTTGTTTATTCGCTGGTTTTTTCTTTTTGGCACTATTCTTAGTCCCAGCTAAAGGATTAATAGGTATCCCTCGCTATGACCTGTTACTAATTTTTGCCGTTGCTTTTCAAGCTTTGTTAGTGTGGTCAAAGTTAGAAACTTGGGATGAATTAAAGGCTATTTGTGTTTTCCATTTAGTCGGTTTTATGATGGAGTTATTTAAAACTTCAGCAACGATAGGTTCTTGGCAATATCCCGATGAGGCCTATACGAAACTTTGGGGAGTTCCTCTATTTACTGGTTTTATGTATGCCGCTGTAGGGAGCTATATCATTCAATCTTGGCGATTTTTTAAAGTAAGAATTGAACACTATCCACCTTATTGGATGGCGACACTGGTCGCACTGGCTATTTATATTAATTTTTTTAGCCACCATTATATTGATGATTATCGTTGGTATTTAGCAGCGTTTATTATGGGGTTGTATGCGCGCAGTATGGTTTTTTACACTCCGCTAGATAAAGAGCGAAAAATGCCATTATTATTTGCATTTATGCTAATTGGTTTTTTTATTTGGCTAGCTGAGAATTTTGGGACATTTTTTGGTGTTTGGCAGTATCCAAACCAAATTGGTGCTTGGTCAATGGTACATGCAGGTAAGTGGGGAGCATGGTCACTGTTGGTGATTGTCACATTTACGATAGTCGTTCACCTTAAACATATTAAAGCCAATGTGACGATAGCACGTTAAATAAGATGTTTAATTTGTTGTCTGTGAAGGTGTTTACCCACAGACAACTGAATAACAGTTACAAGTCTTGTCGCCAAGCATCAATCGACAGGGGTTCACCAAAGTGACTTTCAATTAACCGGCGGGTAACGTCGTGAAGAGGGGCAGCTAAAACCTCTGCGGTATTACCACGCTCAACAACTTCGCCTTTATCCATGACAAGCATTTTATCGCTGACGTGTTTCATCATCCCCAAGTGCTGGGTAACATAGATAAATGCAATATCTTGTTTTGCTTGTAAATCTAACATCAAGTTGATGATTTGCGAGCGCATGGACATGTCTAACGAAGCTAACGCTTCATCAGCAATAATAATTTCGGGTTGTAGAATAAGTGCTCTTGCCAATGCAATACGTTGTTTTTGCCCAGATGCTAACATGTGTGGATAATATTCAGCGTGGTCGGCGAGTAACCCGACTTGGCGAAGCGTTTGAATAATACGCCTTTCACGTTCTATGCCAGTTAAGTCAGTGTTTAATTTTAAAGGGAGCTCAAGGGTTTGACCAATACGCTGCCTTGGGTTTAGGGATGTACTTGGATCTTGGAAAATCATGCGAATACGTTGGCAACGGTAGCTATAATCGCCAAAATTCAGGCGTTGTCCACGAATGAAAATATCGCCGCTGGTGGGTTCTACAACGCCTGATAACATTCGCGCAAGGGTTGATTTTCCTGAGCCATTGGCGCCAATAATAGCTAATGTTTGGCCTGCCTGTAAGTTAAAGCTAACGGGTTTGACGGCTTGTAATTCGTGTCGATGAAATAACCCTTCACGAAAACGGAAAGTTTTTGTGAGATTACGGACTTCAAGTAAGGTTTCCATTTAGGGTTGTTCCTCGGTGTTTAGCGGGTAATGGCAAGCAACGAGATGGCCTTTAATATTGCGTAATTGTGGCGCGTTGATGCAAGTTCGTTGTGCATAGGGGCAACGAGGTCCAAGGCGACAACCAATGGGCAAATGTTCAAGTGAAGGAATTGCACCAGGTAACGTATTTAACCGCCCTTTATGGGGAAGAGGGCTTTCAAAATCAGGGATTGAGCGGATTAGTGCTTGAGTATAGGGGTGGCGTGGCCGTTGTAGAATATCCTCAGGAGTTGCGCTTTCCACTGTTTGCCCGCAATAGAGTACATTGATGCGATCAACAAGTTTCGACATCATTTCCATATCATGGCTAATGAGTAAAATTCCCATATTATTGTTTTGGTTTAATTTATCCAATAAACGGAAAATTTGAGCCTGAGTAGTTGACTCCATCGCATTGGTGGGTTCATCAGCGATTAATAACCGGGGTTGGTTAGCGATGGCAATCGCTATCATGACTTTTTGACATTCACCATCGGTTAATTCATAAGGATAACTGCGCATGATATCTTTATGATCTTTTATCCCCACACGGTGCAATAGCTCTATCGCACGACGTTTACGCCAATTAAAACGTTGCCACCAGCGGCCTTTATAAGTCCACCCTGGGATAGCTTGGATAAGCTGTTTACCAATATCAGCAGCTGGATCGAGACAAGATTGTGGCTCTTGAAATATCATCGAGATATTATGGCCAATTAGTTTGCGGCGTTTACGTGGGCTGAGTTTTAGTAAGTCAATGTCTTGAAAGCGAAAACGGTCAGCTTTTACTCGAATATTATCTTTAGTCACGCCACAGATAGCTTTTGCAATAAGGCTTTTTCCGGAACCTGATTCGCCAACTAAACCTCTTATTTCCCCCTCAGATAGCGTCATTGAAACGCGGTCAACCGCTTTGACGGGGCCATTTGCAGTCATAAATTCGATAGTTAAATTGCGGATGTCTAGAAGTGGCATTATTCAACCCCCGCGTTGATGGCACGATGTAACCCGTCACCTAAAAGGTTAACAAAAAGCACGCTTATCATGATGGCAGCACCTGGCAAGATAACCGTCCAAGGAGCCACATAGATAAGCTCTAAAGTATCACCTAGCATAGCACCCCATTCAGAAGAGGGAAGTTGTGCACCTAAATCAAGAAAACCTAAAGCAGCAATATCTAAAATAGCGATAGAAAGTGCTCGAGTCAGTTCAGTGACGAGAATAGGGGTAATGTTAGGAAGTACGGTATACCATAAAATAAAAATGTTTGAAGCGCCATCAAGGCGTGCGGCAACGATGTATTCTTTATCTAACTCATCATGTACAGCGACATAGATAGTTCTTACCATTCGTGGAATTAATGCAAGGCAAATAGCTAGCATTGCATTTTGTAGGCTAGCGCCCATAAAGGCGACAACAATAATTGCCAGTAATAAGGAAGGAATTGACAGTAACGTATCGAGTATATGGTTAAAAATTGCAGATTTTAACCCACGAGTCATCCCAGCTAAGCAGCCGAGAACTAATCCAATAAGTGTCGCAATCAGTGTGACTAAAATAGCGGCACCAAATGTCGATTTAGTACCAATCAATAGCCGACTTAGAATATCACGGCCCAGATCGTCTGTACCAAAGAAGAATGCCACTTCGCCATAATGAGACCAAGACGGCGGCGTTAGTTGGTAACCTAGAAACTGTTGATCTAGTGCATAAGGTGCCAGATAAGAGCCAACAAAACATAAAATTAATAAAACCAACACACCAACAAACCCCACCATAGAGGTTACATCTGATGAGAAGATATTCCATACCACTCGAGTTGGGGATGGCATTTTTTGTTCACGATAAAAATTATCTGAGGACATACCAATCCTTATGTTTTAATGGGTCCATCATGGCACCTAAAATATCAGACAGCACATTTACAGTAATCACGAGCGCACCAATTAGCATCACCCCAGCAGAAATCGCAGAGTAGTCTTCTTGGCGGATTGCTGTAACCAACCAACGACCAAGCCCCGGCCAGTTAAAAACGAGTTCAGTGACCATGGTCAGTGTTAACATCGTAGAAAACTGTAAGCCAAGCTTAGGAATAATCGGTGGAATAGCATTATGAAAAATATGGCGGCGAATGATTTTAATCCGTGAAAGCCCTCGAATAGCGGCTGCTTTGATATAATTTTCACTGGCGATTTCTTCGGTGCTATTACGTACTAACCGAATAACCTCGGTTGTTGGTGCGAGTGCTAAAGTGAGGACAGGTAACACCATGTGCTCAAGTACATTGATAATCATATCGTTACGATAGGGGGAGTCAGAAAGCCATGCATCAACCAAGGCAAAGCCAGTCACCGTTTTTAAATTATATAATAGGTCAATTCGGCCAGATACAGGAAGCCATCCTAGATGTAATGAGAAAAAGAGAGTTAAAACCAGTGCAAGTACAAATACAGGGACAGAAAATCCTAATAAAGCAAAGACACTGATAGCAATATCTGCAGGCTTGTTACGCCAAAATGCAGCAATGATGCCGAGTGGTATACCTGTCGTTAAAGCAAAAATAAACGCTAAAATGCATAACTCCATGGTTGCAGGGAATGTGTCCCTTAATTGTTCGGTTATGGGTTCCCCGTTGATACTTGAAACACCAAAATCAAAATGGAGTAAGCCTTCAAAATAAAAAACATAGGCATCGATAAGTGATGCGCCGCTCAAAGGCGCATTAGGTGTAAAATAGCTTAAACTAAAGCTGACTAGCGATAAGAAGAACACCGTGACTAATAAAAGTAAAAAACGACGCAGTGAATAAATAATCATGGTTTCTGCCTCTGTTTTTTCGGAGAAACTTTTTCAGGCTGCTCCATTTCACGATACACGCCAGCAAATGAGGTATTACCAAACGCACTGATCATTAGGCCTTTTATATCATAGCGGTAGGCCTGTAAACGTAAAGAATAGGCGAGGGGTAAGACGGGTAAATCTTCCCCTAAAATTTGCTGTGCTTGGTGGTAATAATCTATACGTGCGGCTAATTGCTGTGTCAATAGTGCCTTATGTAAGATTTCATCAAAGGCAGGGTTACACCAATGGCTTAAATTGGTTTGGGAACCAATTGCTGCACAACTTAGTAGCGGACGGAAAAAACTGTCTGGGTCATTACTGTCAGTTGTCCAACCCGCTAATGTCATATCATGGCTTCTATCCATTAATTGGTTTTCTTGGAAACGGCCTTCGACAGAACGGATATTCATCACAATACCGACCTGCGCTAAATCAGCTTGGATAAGCTCTGCCATCTTAAGTGGGCTTGGGTTATATGATTGGGAGGCGATTGGTACCCATAAATCTAGTTTTAGATTTTCTAATCCCATCTCTTTGAGCATTTGCTTAGAAAGTTCGGGATTATAATCGGTGATCTTTGCTTGATTGTCATAAGCCCATGATGCTCTTGGTAAAATAGATGCGGCTGTTTCTGCCGTGCCGTAATAAATTGATTGCATTAGACGTTCATTATTAATTGCATACGCAATTGCTTGACGTACTTTTAGCTTATCTAATGGTGGCTTGCTGGTGTTAAATGCGAGGTAGGCAATATTCATCCCAGAACGCATAGAAATTCGTAAACGCGGGTCATCGCGTAATACCTTTAACTGGCTTGCGGCAGGGTAAGCTAAAACGTCACATTCCCCAGTGAGTAATTTTGAAATACGGCCAGTTCCACCTGCTCCCATGTCAACAACCACTTCTTCCATACGAGGCAAGCCCTTCCAATAATTGTCATTTCTAAGAAGTCTAACGAATTGCCCTGCTTGGTAGTCATCTAAATGAAATGGCCCCGTACCAATTGGTCGCCAATCGATCAGCTCTTGGCGATTTATGCTTGAAAGGAAATCGGCATATTCGGATGAAAGAATAGGAGCATAATGTGTCGCCAAATGCCATAAAAAAGACGCATCAGGAGAGTTCAAACGAAACTCCACTGTATGGTTATTAATTTTACGTATGCTTTGCACGCTGTTGGCGAACTGTAAGCTATCAAAATAAGGGTAATGCCCCCCATTGATGTAGTGATAGGGGTGATTCACCTCAAACATGCGGGAAAAGCTGAACACAACATCATCAGCATTCATATTGCGTGTAGGTGTAAACCAAGTTGTATTTTGGAATTTTACATCTTTACGCAAGTATAAACGGTAAGTTGCACCGTTATCTAAAACTTCCCATCTAGCAGCCAGTTCAGGAACCAAGCGATAAGTGAACGGATCAACATCTAATAGCCGATCATAAATTTGAGCACCGAGAGGGTCGACAATTAGCCCACTACTAACTAATTGTGGGTTAAACGTGGTAACGACCCCATTTACACAGTAAATAAAGCCTTTTTGGCGTATATCTGCAGGGACCTCGTTAGCCACAATATCGGTAAAGCGCTCTTGGTTATTAAGCGCTTGTGCAGACACAGAAATGATAAATAAAAACCAAACAGTTAATAGGCGCATACCACTGACATCGTTAACGAGAATTGACCTATTGTAGCGTAAAAATGGGGATACAGGGTATAAGCAAAATTTAGCCTCATAACGTATGAAAATTAAGCTAAAAGGGATGATGTAAATATAATAATTAACTTAAATTATTATATTAATCATTGAAGTATGTCTTAATGAGAAAAAATCTCATTAAAAAGCTTTACAAATGACACTGATAACGATTATCATTCGTTTTGTCACTTAAGCCGAGTGCTTATGTAGACAAGGCATGACATTGCTCACATTGCTTCCAGTGTTTTATTTGATAGCCAGCTTGGGTGCTGGCTTTTTTTTTATGGAAAATAGATGAGCTTGTTTAGCTTAATTTCTAGCTATTATTTTAAACCCACATAGTGTAAGTCTTCATCGGTTACGTTGCCTTGAAGGGTACATAAGAAACGAACAACACCTCTTTGCTCATCTTTTTCAATAATCAGCATTTTTTCAGCAGCATTTGGTTCCAAGTTGTAATCTTGCGTTGCGTGTTCGTTAAATACCCATTTACTTTGCAAATTATGGCGGATCATCGGTGAGTAGATATAAGTATTTCCTACCTTTATAATCGCAATTCTTGATGACGTATAGCGGACAACCTCTTCAAGGCTTTGTGTTGTTTCAAATCCCCAAAAATAGTATTGACCACGCAAGCCTAAATAGGCGAAGCCATCATATTTATCAAAATTACTATGACTAACAAAAAAACGGTTAAAAGTCACAATACCGGTTGGTGAAAAATTGAGATTAACAGAAACGTATTCATTGGTGCCTAATTGGTTATTTTTCAATGCATTAGAAATATCGTTTAAAACAGGGTCATCTTTTATTTTCTTGAAGAAAGCGGCATCACAGTAAGAAAATGTTTTCATCAATGATTGCGCATTAACCGTAGGAGATAACCCTAGAAGAAAAAAGGTGATCGCTATTACATTTATATTTTTCATAATAGGCTCCTCATATAATAAGAATTATATTAATAGAGATATCATATAAATATATTTCGCACAGTAGTTAAATATGACAAGGTGTAAATACAAATAATAAAACAGCATTAATCATATTAAAATAGAATTATCTATATATAATTAACTAAATGTGCTAAAGAAAATTATATTTTTTATATAATAGCTAGTGGAAATTACTAATTATCACTTTTTTTGGGGGTGTCAAAATGGTTTTTAGTGTAATTTGGCTTAATTTTTTATGATGAAGTTATCTTTTAACTAATTGTTACTTATTGTTTTTATTTTATTTGGTTTTTTACTAATGCTGTTGGTAATTAAGTGATAAGTAATATTTAAAAGTGCAATATGAAATTGGAAACATTTAGTAATAATAAAGCCCACGATTTTCAAATTTAAATTTTTTATCTCTAAGTATATTGCATTAGTTCAAACAATAAATTTGGATTGTTTGAACTAATGACTATTAAATTTCAATATTTATTTGATGTTTTTTAATTAAACCACGCAGTTGGTCATAACTTAGAGATAACCGTTGTGCTGCTTTACGCTGATTAAAATGACAATCTGCTAGCGCTTGTTCTAATAGTGCTTTTTCAGATTGCTGTTGCCACTGACGTAAGTCACAAGGTAGTGAAGGTAAAATGGTATTTGCTTGTTGGGAAGGCTGTATGGGTTGGGGGCTTGGTGATTCATGCAGCTCAGCAAGTTTTTCACCAAATGGATTGAAAATAATATTATCAACGGGTTCAGCATGGTTTCCATGGCGGTATATTGAACGCTCAATGACATTTTTTAATT
The DNA here is from genome assembly GCF_028480905.1 of Providencia sp. PROV156. Classification (NCBI taxonomy): domain Bacteria; kingdom Pseudomonadati; phylum Pseudomonadota; class Gammaproteobacteria; order Enterobacterales; family Morganellaceae; genus Providencia; species Providencia sp. PROV156. Next base: position 26,787 of record NZ_JAMPPE010000015.1, read on the forward strand.
CGCGTACATTACCTGGCCATGGGTAGTTTTGCAGGGCTTGTTGGGCATGTCGTGTAAAACCTGTAAAGTGCGAACGTTTTAATTCACCACACATTAAAATAGCAAAATGCTCTGCTAATAATAATATATCAGGTTGCCGTTCACGTAATGGGGGAAGGCGAATGACATCAAAAGCCAGTCTATCTAAGAGGTCGGCTCGAAAACGACCTTGTTTGGCTAGTTCGGGTAAATTGGCATTTGTGGCACAGATTAAACGCACATCTACGTGTAAAGCTTGGCTTCCACCGACACGTTCAAGCTCGCCATATTCAATGACACGCAGGAGTTTCTCTTGAACTGACATAGGTGCAGTCGCGAGTTCGTCAAGAAAAAGAGAACCTTTGTCAGCTCGTTCAAAGCGCCCTTGATGGCGTTTTTGGGCTCCCGTAAAAGACCCCGCTTCATGTCCAAATAATTCAGAATCCAGCAAATTCTCATTGAGTCCGCTGCAATTGAGAGAGATAAAAGCTTCTTGCCAGCGAGGGGAAAGATAATGGAGTCTATCTGCGATAAGCTCTTTACCCGTGCCGCGTTCACCGATAACTAAAACAGGTTTATTGAGTTGTGCGAGTTCAGAGGCTTGTTCGAGTACATCGAGAAAGTTACTTGAAACGCCAAGAATAGGTTCATTGGTTTCTTTCATGGTTTTTTTCACCAATAGTTGGTTTAAAATGCCGATATTTGAACTATAGACTAAAATGATTTTCAGGGGAAGCTTATAATTATTCTCTTTAAAATCATATCAATATGAATTAATTTAAAAGTTGGCACGCGAATTGCTATTTGAAATATGTAATAGCAATAGCTAAATACAGCAACATGCGAATTGTTGTTAGACTTACGGAGCGTCAGGTATGGGTTGGAAGCCAAATCAGGTCGAGGCGCTACAGAATGATTAAATCCATCAAGGGGATATAAACAATGGGTATTTTTTCACGTTTTGCCGATATCATTAATGCAAACATCGCTTCTTTGTTAGACAAAGCAGAAGATCCGCAAAAAATGATCCGTCTGATGATTCAAGAAATGGAAGATATGTTAGTTGAAATCCGGTCAACATCAGCACGTACTTTAGCAGAAAAGAAAGGTTTAGAACGTCGCATTGAGATGGGCGAAAAACAAGTTGCTGATTGGCAAGAAAAAGCAGAATTAGCGCTGGTGAAAGATAAAGAAGATTTAGCGCGTGCGGCACTGATTGAAAAGCAAAAAGTGAGTGCAATGGTCGATACCTTAAAACACGAGCTGATTATTGTTGATGAAACCTTGACTCGCTTGAAAGGTGAAATCACTGAATTAGAAAACAAACTGCAAGAAACTCGTGCGAAACAGCAATCAATGGTTGTTCGTATGGAAGCCGCACAATCTAGTCGTAATGTACGTCGTCAGCTGGATAGCGGCAAACTGGATGAAGCAATGGCGCGTTTTGAACAGTTTGAGCGCCGTATAGACCATATGGAAGGTGAAGCCCAAAGTTATGGTATTGGGAAACAAAAATCACTGGATCAACAGTTTGCAGAGTTAAAAGCAGACGACGAAATAAGTGCGCAATTAGCGGCACTTAAAGCTAAAATCAATAAAGATCAGTAACAGTTATTTTGATGCACTGGTACGTTAGTAATATCGTATCAGTGCCATAGATAGGTTAACCATATGTATAAGGATATGTGATGGGCTACGTTTTTCTGTCTCTCGTATTAATCATTTTTCTCATTTTTATTCTGCCTATTTGGCTGTGGCTACATTACAGCAAAAAAAACAGTGGGCAGGGGAGTCAGCTAACTGAAAATGAAGTACAACGTTTGATGCAATTAGCAGAACAAGCATCACAGATGCAGCAACGCATTAAAACGCTTGAAGATATTTTGGATGCAGAACACCCAAATTGGAGGCAAAAATAATGACTCAATTTCGCAACCGCAAACTTTACCGTTTAACGGATAGACGTGTGTTCGGTGGTGTGTGTTCGGGTATTGCTGAGTATTTAGAACTTCCAGTTGCTTTGGTTAGAGCATTAGCCGTATTGGCTCTATTTGTCAGTTTTGGTATTACTTTGATTTTGTATATCGTGATGTGCTTTGTCGTAGAAACGGCACCAAGTGGCTACCGTTCACAGCAAGATATTGGCCCAGAAGTCAGTAGTCTTATTAACCAAATCGATACACAATTAAAATCAGGTGAAATGAAGCTACGCCAGATTGAAAGATACGTTACGTCAGATACTTATACAGTGAACAGTAAATTTCGAAATCTATAATAAATCGCATCACCATCACATGATAAGGGATTAGGTTTCAAAACCAAATCCCTTTTGTTTTTGATAAAAAAGTGAGTGAAATATGGCAAACAACGTTCGTTATCGAATTAAAAAATTTGCAAAGAAACTTTTGCTACGAAAAGGTATTCGATTAGCCGCAGTGTTGCTCATGACGTATGGCCCAGCAGGGTTCATAGGTAAACTTATTAAGTTATTGACAAGTAAATGGTTGCTTAATGTACTAATTAAACGGTTAACCTAATACAATTTGTTTTATGCTAAATTATAGAACGCAATATGACGTAAAATGAGTTTAAATTGAAAGGATAAGTCTTGGGAGGAGCATGAAACGACTGCACAGTGAATTAACTGATTTGATGAATAGAAGTGTTGATCGTCATGTTAGGCTCGCAGTAACAGGGCTTAGCCGTAGTGGAAAAACCGCATTTATTACTTCACTGGTGAACCAATTATTGAATGTGAATGCGGGCGCACGGCTCCCTTTATTTTCTGCCGCGCGTGATAAGCGGTTGTTAGGGGTGAAACGGATACCTCACCGTGATTTGTCAGTACCACGCTTTGCGTATGATGAAGGTATTGCATCCCTTTATGGGGAACCACCGCAATGGCCAACACCAACACGGGGGGTCAGTGAAATACGCCTTAAATTGCATTACCGTTCAGAAGACTCTTTTTTGCGCCATTTTGTCGATAACTCATCATTATATTTAGAGATTGTGGATTATCCCGGCGAATGGTTGTTGGATTTACCCATGCTAGATTTAAATTATCTAGCATGGTCTGAACAAATGAACACCTTAATAAAGGGAGAGCGTGCACATTTAGCCCAACCATGGCTGGCATTGTGTGAAAAATGTGACCCTTTAGCGCCTGTTGACGAAAATTTGCTGGCTGAAATTGCTGCTGCCTACACCCAGTACTTAGTTGAATGCAAGGCCCAAGGGCAACATTTTATTCAACCAGGTCGTTTCGTTTTACCGGCTGAATTAACAGGAGCACCCGCACTCCAATTTTTCCCATGGCCAAATGTAGCCAAATACGGTGATAAAAAGCTCGCACCGGCAGGAAAAAACACCAATATTGGCGCATTACAGCAACGCTATCAATACTATTGTGAGCATGTTGTTAAGGGTTTTTATCGTGATTATTTCCAACGTTTTGACCGCCAAATTGTTTTAGTTGATTGTTTGCAACCGTTAAATAGCGGTGTTGATGCATTTAATGATATGAGAATGGCGTTAACCCAATTAATGCGTAGTTTTCATTATGGTAAACGCACATTATTGAGGCGTTTATTTTCACCTTGTATTGATAAATTACTCTTTGCGGCGAGCAAGTCAGACCATGTAACACCAGACCAGCATGCAAATTTAGTGGCTTTATTGCAACAATTAGTGCAAGAGGCATGGCAGCATGCTGCGTTTGAAGGGATCAGCATGGATTGTGTTGGTTTAGCATCAATACAAGCAACCGAAAGTGGCCTAGTGGATTATAAAGGTGAAAAATTACCTGCGTTAAAAGGGAATCGGTTAAGTGATGGACAACCGCTAATGTTTTATCCTGGTGAAGTCCCAAAACGGTTGCCAAATGAGCAATTCTGGCAAACTCAAGGTTTTCAATTTGAAGATTTCAGACCAAGGCCAACGCCAATGGATCAACCATTGCCACATATTCGTATGGACAGTGCGCTTGAATTTTTGTTGGGAGATAAACTGAAATGAATGAACCTTTAAAACAGCGTTTAGATTTCGCTGAAAGTAGTGAAAATGATACGAAAGAATCGCTGAAAAAAGCCCAAGTTTTTGATGAACGAGAACTCGAAAAATTCACTCCAGTTTCTTTGGAAGCAGAACAAGATAGCCAAGAGGGTGAGGTTGAAAGCCTGATTAACGAAGCGTTAAAACCAAAACGGAGTTTTTGGCGAAAATTAGTTGGCACGGCTGCGGGAATTTTTGGGGTCAGTGTCGTTGCTCAACTGGGCGTTTGGATCCACCAATCATGGGTAACACAAGATTGGACTGCGTTAGGTGTTGCTGCTGCGGGTAGTTTAATCGTTGTGGCGGGTGTAGGGTCAGTCGTTGGTGAATGGCGGCGGTTGTATCGCTTAAGAGAACGAGCAGAGGAACGAGACTTTGCTCGCGAATTATTGCACAGTCATGGAATGGGGCAAGGAAAGGTTTTTTGTGAAAAATTGGCAAAACAATCTGCGTTATCAATGCAACATCCTGCGATTGTTAATTGGCAAGCCACTCTCCATGATTCTCATAATGATAGAGAAGTTGTTGAATTATATAGTCGAATGGTTCAGCCCATTCTTGATGAACAAGCTCGTAAAGAAATTAGTCGTTGTTCCGCTGAATCGGCCATTATGATTGCAGTGAGCCCGTTAGCACTGGTGGATATGGCATTTATTGCTTGGCGAAATATTCGTCTAATTAATCGGATCGCGGCAATCTATGGTATTGAACTCGGTTATTACAGCCGAATTCGGCTATTTCGTATGGTGCTCATTAATATTGCCTTTGCAGGTGCATCTGAATTAATTCGTGAAGTGGGGATGGATTGGTTATCTCAAGACATTACCGCACGGTTATCAACACGTGCAGCACAAGGTATTGGTGCGGGTTTGTTAACTGCACGTTTAGGTATTAAGGCGATGGAATTATGCCGACCACTACCTTGGATTGAAAACAAGCCTCGTTTAGCCGATTTTCGTCATCAGCTAATTGGCCAATTAAAGAGTGTTATTCCCAGTAAAAAAGATAAAGCGTAAAGAAATATCGCTGGCAGAGTGAGTTGACAGTTTTCACTCACTCAGCAGCATCATTTGTTGATTAATATGCTTATTGTTATTTCAAGCCTTAAAAAATTAAGGAAAGTAGTGATTTTATTTGTTAATACCTATGAAGCTTACAAGCTGTCAACAATTTGTGACACAAACACTGTATTCCCTTAATGTTTAAGGCTAAAATACCTTTATTCTCTCGGCTTTTTTGATGAAGGTTCCTATCCATGCGCCTCGAAGTGACCTGCCAAGACCGTATCGGTTTAACGCGTGAATTACTTGATCTTTTAGTCCTACAAAATATTGATTTAAAAGGTATTGAAATATCTCCTCAACGTAGGATTTACCTAAATTTTACACCTGTGGATTTTCAGGTATTCAGCTCATTGATGGCAGAAATACGGCGTATCAATGGTGTTATTGATGTTCGCCGAATTTATTTTATGCCTTCAGAAAGAGAGCATAAAGCTGTTTGGGCGCTATTAAACTCATTTCCAGAACCTGTTTTGTCCATTGATAATAAGCTAAATATTGAGTTGGTTAACCCAATGACATTGCAATTATTTGGTTATGATGAGGCAAAAATTCGAGAAAAAACCTTTTCTCAGTTAGTCGGTAGCCAAGGGCTGGTACGTTGGTTTGAACGAGAGTCACCAGAAGCTTATACAGAGAAAGTCGTCATTAAAGGCCAAGACTATTTGATGCAAGTGACTCCTATTATTTTGGCAGATGAAAATGGTAAACTCCATTGTACAGGAGCTGTGTTGCTGTTGAAATCGGCTGAAATTTTAGATAAGCAACGTAAACAAGTTATTGAGGTAGATGGCAGTGGTTTTGAACAAATTATTGCTGTTAGCCCTGTCATGGCAAATGTGGTTGAACGGGCTAAACGTGTTGCGATGCTGGATGAGCCATTATTACTCGTTGGTGAAACAGGGACTGGGAAGGATATCTTAGCGAAAGCTTGTCATTTGCATAGTGCGCGAGGAAAAGAACCGTTTTTAGGTTTAAATTGTGCTTCGATGCCGGATGATGTCGTAGAAAGTGAATTATTTGGTTATGCAGCAGGGGCGTATCCAAATGCAGTTGAAGGTAAAAAAGGTTTTTTTGAACAAGCAAATGGCGGAACAGTATTGCTTGATGAAATTGCTGAAATGTCACCTCAAATGCAAATTAAGTTATTACGTTTTTTAAATGATGGAACATTTAGGCGTGTTGGCGAGGAACGAGAAGTTAAGGTTAATGTCCGTGTAATTTGTGCAACACAGAAAAATCTACCTGAATTGGTGGCAGAAAAAAAATTCAGAGAGGACCTTTATTATCGTTTAAATGTACTCACATTAACCATCCCTCCATTACGTGAACGTAAAGAAGATATTCTACCGCTAACCAAGACATTTGTAGCCAGCTTTTCCAAAGAGCTTCATATTGCAGAGCCTAAATTGGCGCCTTCGCTAATCGAATTTTTAAGCAGTTATTATTGGCCGGGTAATGTCAGACAACTGAGAAATGCTCTTTATCAAGGGTTAACTCAACTTAATGGCAATATATTAGATGCAGAGAGTATCCAATTACCTGATGTAGTAAATCCTCCCGCACTGGCTTTAGATTCGCTCAATGGTTCGCTAGATGAAATTACTAAACGCTATGAAGCGTCAGTATTAGCGCGCTTGTATCGTGATTACCCAAGTACCCGTAAATTAGCTAAACGCTTGGATATTTCTCATACGGCAATTGCCAATAAATTGAGAGAATATGGTCTCAATACGAAAAAAGAGCAAAACTAATTTAAATGAACAAAAGAATAACCTATGTGTTAACAGCAATAGGTTTGTTTTTAGTGGTTCTGGCATTGCAACGGCAATACCGACCCACGGTTTGAATAAGTATTGCCGAGATGTTGTAGTACGAACAGTCGGTAAAATCTATGAGAATAGGGCACTAATTCAATGTTATTTTAAAGACGTACCTTTTTTAGCTCGTGTTTAGTATGGCAAAACCTTACTAATACTATTGCTAATTGGTGAATTTTCCTGCTATATAACAAAGACAGCTACTGTTTTAGGGTATCGTAATCTCATCTGATGGGTTTCAGCCTACAAGGAGTTGCCATGGACCAATTCACTATTAATTTCATTGTAAATCGTAAGCTACGCGAATACATGAGCCAGAGTCATTATAAAAATGATATGTTTGAGTCTGCTGCCTCAGCTGCCGAACTTTATCTGATGAATAAAGCCGCAGTAAAATATTTAACGAAGAAAAATCGTTTCACGTGGGAGGCATTGGTGAAAAATGGTTATAAGCCTCGAGACCTTATTATTGATATTTTGACATCTTGTTGCCCTGTCACTCAGGATCAAGCCTTAAAAGTATTGAGTACGCTTTCTCATACTTTGATCTCTATAATGAGTGACAATAAGTTATTTGCGAATGTTGTTAATGCGAAGAACCATCAGCCATTGTACTGGGCTCACGTAGATTAGTGTGGTTTTTATATTGAGTAATGAAGCGGAAAATTCCCGCTTCATTACTAATTACAGTGAGTTAAATGATATAAAAAGCTTATTTAAGGCTGTTTAATGCACTGTCGTAATCAGGTTCTTCAGTAGTTTCAGAAACTAATTGGCTATAAATAACGTTATTATTTTCATCTAAGACAACAACGGAACGTGCATTTAAGCCTTTTAATGGACCACTAGCGATAGCAACACCATAGTCATTAGCAAATGAATCACTACGGAAAGAAGATAGCATAACGACATTATCTAAACCTTCTGCACCACAAAAACGTGCTTGTGCGAAAGGCAGGTCAGCAGAAATGCATAACACAACAGTGTTGTCCAATTCGTTTGCGAGCTTATTAAATTTGCGAACTGATGCCGCGCATACGCCAGTGTCTACACTTGGAAAAATATTTAAAACTTTTCTTTTACCTTCATAAGTTTCCAGCGTTGCTTCGCTGAGATCTTTGGTGACAAGGGTAAGGGGCTTAGCTTTTGAACCCGCTTGTAAAAAAACACCATTAACTGTGATGTCATTACCTTTTAATTTAACTGTTTGCGACATGAATTTTTCTCCCGTTCATAAAGTGATTCACTGTTAACTTAATCTAACTTCTAATAAAAAATCTTTGCGATTAAAGGTTTTTTAATGAGTAGTTATACAGTGCTGAGTTTTACATTCTACTAATGACCAAATTTTATACAGAAACCTTATCACTTACTTTGAGTTCTACATGGGGCAAAGTAAGGTAATATTACATACTTTTTATTAGGGTATGGTGCATTATCATTATATAACAGCTAAGCTTTTTCAATGCTTGCGTTTTCTGTTATGCACCTTTTTAAATTGCCTTATGGAGTGTAACAAAAGGAAATCTGTCTGTATTGATTTCTTTAGTCATTATTTACTGATCAGAAAAATGACAAGGATATGGGCATAGCTATTATTGTATAATGCGAGTATTAGTTTATGTATATTTAGATAGGTAAATCAATTGATTACAAGAGAAATGTAGATTTCTGAAATATGACAGCATATGATAAATTAAGATAAACTACAGAATAACTCAAGTGTATCGCTGTTTGATATTATCTAAACTGAGTGAGTTTTTGCTCTATAATCTATTGTTTTTTATGGATATACGGAAATATGTTTCAATAATTAATTTACCTAAATGAAACTTAAGACGTAAATGCAGTAATATTGCTAACAATAGCACCTTCACTTGAAATCATTTAACTAGGCTTTTAGTTAACTTTATTTATACTAACAAGATAGAAAATAAAATGCATAAACATTCATTCACATCTTTAGCTGTTTTGATTTCTTCAGTTATTTTTACTACACAAGCTATTAGTGCGGTGATACCCACTGGCACAGTTTTAGCTGAAAACCAAGAAGTTACGCGTCATTTAAAAGACGAGCCGGCTTCTTTGGACCCGGTAAAGTCAGTGGGGTTAACGGAAGCGCAAGTCATGCGTGACTTATTTGAAGGGCTTGTTAACCAGGATGACCATGGAAAGCCTATCCCAGGTGTAGCCCAAAATTGGAATACAACAGATAACCGGATTTGGACATTTACACTGAGGACTGATGCTCGTTGGTCGAATGGTGACCCTGTCACGGCTCAAGATTTTGTTTATAGCTGGCAACGACTGGTTTCACCGGTAACATCATCACCATTTGCTTGGTTTGCAGCATTAGCAGGTATTAACAATGCGCAAGCTATTATCGATGGAAAACTGCCTGTTGAACAGCTAGGTGTTGAAGCGGTTGATGCGCATACATTAAAGATTACTTTAAATAAACCAGTACCTTATTTCCCTTCATTAGCAGCTAATTTTAGTTTATTTCCTGTTCACCAAGGAACCGTTGAAAAGTTTGGTAATGACTGGATAAAAGTAGGTAATTTAGTCGGAAATGGCGCTTTTGTTTTATCTGACAGAGTGGTTAATGAAAAAATTGTTTTAGTTCCAAACAAAAATTATTGGGATCATCAAAATACAGTGATAACTAAAGTCACTTTTGTCCCGATTAACCAAGAGTCTCATGCAACTAATCGTTATTTAGCGGGAGACTTGGATATTACCGAATCATTTCCAAAACAACGCTATCAAAAATTATTGAAAGATATTCCTAATGAAGTCTTTACACCAGACCAATTAGGGACCTATTACTATGCATTTAATACCCAACGCGCACCGACGGATGACGTTCGTGTTAGAAAAGCCTTATCCATGGCGATTGACCGCCAATTAATTGCTAATAAAGTATTAGGTACAGGGGAAAAACCTGCAAATTATTTTACTCCCGATGTCACCGATGGCTTTAAACCTGAAAAAGGGCTTTACAATAGCTACTCACAAAAAGAATTAGACCAGCAAGCAAAAGTGTTATTACAGCAAGCAGGTTTTGGTCCAAATCACCCATTAGAATTAACATTGTTGTACAACAGTTCAGAAAATCATCAGAAAATTGCGATTGCAATTGCTTCTATGTGGAAGAAAAAATTAGGCGCTGAAGTCAAATTAGTTAATCAAGAATGGAAAACTTATATAGATAGCCGCAATACAGGAAATTTTGATGTTATACGTGCATCATGGATAGGTGATTTTAATGAGCCTTCAACATTCTTGTCTCTGCTTACATCTCAACATACTGGCAATATACCAAAATTTAATAACCCTGCATATGATAGCGTTATTGAGTCGGCGAGTATTGAAACGAATGCACAATTACGCAACCGTTATTATAATAATGCGGAAGCAATCATTGCAAAAGAAGCTCCAATCGCGCCTATTTACCAATATACCAATGCACGCTTAATTAAGCCTTGGCTGAAGGGGTACCCGATAAACAACCCCGAAGATGTCGCTTATAGCCACAGTTTTTATATCATTAAACATTAAAATAGGATACAGCCTGTGCAAGGTACGGGCTGCTTTTTCTAAAGGAAAGAAAAAAAGCTCCTTCCTCTGGAGAATGGGAAGGAGGACCAAAAAAGGAATAAACACTACCTTTTCATAATAAAAAAATCATCATGAACTTTATTGCTCGTTTGTGTCAATTATGTAGTGTTATTTAGCAAAAATGGCGATATTTTGTGATTTATGGGAAATTGTCTGTTTTTATGAGATATTAATCTCAATCTTTTTTTTGTTATTTTATGTATCGTGAGAACGATTCTTGAAATAATGACAAATATGTCACTATTCGACTAAAAATACCGTATTGATTATAAAAGGGAGATATTGCATGGGACTGATTTATGGTTCTTTATTCCAAAATTCAAATCCTGTACATGCATTTCAGTTAAATGGAGACGGTGGGTTACTTCCTATTGACGTGAATGCTAGCGCAAACCAGCAATCACCGTTTTGGCTTCATTATGATTATAAGGACCCACAAAGTTTTAATTGGATTCAGCAATCAGATCTCTTTAATGACCAAGTTAAGTCTGCTTTATCTGGGCATTCAGGACGTTGGCGATTGATTCGTGTTGGCGATGGTATTTTATTAACATTGCAAACATTAAATACCAATGCTGGCCAGCGGCCTGAGCAATTAGTTGCGTTTAGGGTATTTATTAATAATCGGATAATTATTTCTAGTCGTCATCGAAAAGTAAATTCCTTAGATTCTATTATTGATGATTTAAAGCAGGGAGTCGGGGCCCAAAGTACAGGTGACTGGTTAGTTGAGGTTGCTGATTCTATTACAGATGAAATAAGTGATTTTACGGATTCTTTGCATGAGCGTTTAATTGATATGGAAGATTTCATATTAAATAGCCAAATTCCTGAGAGAGGGGAATTAGCATTACTTCGTAAACAAATTATTGTGATACGCCGTTATATGGCTCCACAGCGAGATATGTTTTCCCGTTTAACAACAGAAAAATTGCTTTGGTTAGATGAAACCAATCGTCGTCGAATTCAAGAGATTTCTGACCGATTAGGACGTTGTATTGAAGATCTCGATGGTTTTATTGCACGTACAGCGATTATTTCTGACGAGATAACGAATATGATGACTGAGATGATGAATCGGCGCATTTATACAATGTCATTAATGGCCATGATATTCCTACCAACAACTTTTTTAACGGGACTGTTTGGTGTGAATTTAGGTGGGATCCCTGGTAATGAGTTCCGTTTTGCCTTTAGTGTATTTTGTGTTTTATTAGCCGTTTTAATTGGAACCGTTTTGTGGTGGTTAAGAAAAAGCCGATGGCTCTAATATTGATGACTTATTTGCGATAACCGGACCTAGTTTGAGATAAATCAATAAAACTACTGAGGTTTTAGTGCAGTATTAGTCCTGCAGGTGAATGCAACGTTGAGCGATGAACGTTGTGCTCCATAATTGTAGTTTTTCTCATATTGAGTTCTTATACAGAATAATTGACCACTGTAATGCCGATGTATTTTACATCGGCTTTTTTTTGCATCTAATCCGAGCAAAAATAACCTCCATACGAGGAGGTTATTAATAAATGTTTATTTAACTTCAATAATATCAAGGCGTTCTGCTGTAAAGTCGGGCTTATCATCTTCATCTATAAAAGGTTGAAGCGGTAGCTCCTCTTTGTCAAACGCAAGATCTCCGCCATTGATAACTTCATCTCCATGAGAAATATTTTTGAAGTCAAATAATTCGGTATCACATAAATGAGACGGTACAATATTTTGAGTAGCACGGAACATTGTTTCGATACGGCCGGGATAGCGCTTATCCCAATCACGTAGCATCTCTTTAATAACTTGACGTTGCAGGTTTGGTTGAGAACCACATAGGTTACATGGAATAATTGGAAAATCTTTAGCCTGCGCAAAGCGTTCTATATCTTTTTCTCGACAGTAAGCGAGCGGGCGAATGACAATGTGTTTTCCGTCATCACTCATCAATTTAGGAGGCATACCTTTTAACTTACCACCGTAAAACATATTCAAGAACATAGTCTGTAAAATATCATCACGGTGGTGACCAAGAGCAATTTTAGTTGCACCTAGTTCAGTAGCTGTACGATATAAAATCCCACGACGTAAACGCGAGCACAGTGAACAGGTTGTTTTCCCTTCAGAAATTTTTTCTTTTACGATCCCATAGGTATTTTCTTCAACAATTTTGTACTCTACACCAAGTTTATCAAGGTATGCAGGTAAGATATGCTCAGGGAACCCGGGTTGCTTTTGATCTAAATTAACCGCAATTAATGAGAACTGGATTGGGGCGCTTTTTTGCAAGCTTTGCAGGATGGAAAGTAGTGTGTAACTATCTTTACCTCCAGATAAGCAAACCATTATCCGGTCACCGTCTTCAATCATATTAAAGTCAGCGATTGCTTGGCCAACATCGCGGCGAATTCTTTTTTGCAACTTATTTAAGTTGTACTGTTCTTTATTGGTCGTCATTCTATACGTTCTGCTACTGGGGTTTATGTTGCTGATGGATAATTGTACATTTGGTTTTTAAATTATTATTGTTTTATGCTTAAAGCCTAATCAGCGAGAGTTATAAAAAGAGGCTCATGATAGCAGAACATGAGGGAAGAGTGATACCAGTTCGGTAAAATAGGTGAAAATTGGTGTCCCCCCACTTTAATAGAGACACACAAACATAGAGTTTTCTAACTGTTGACGATATGCCTCCGGTGGAAGCTGATTTAAACTTTCAAGTGCTCTGATGATATTTTAGCCTGCAATGATGTATCAACCAAAATCACTAAGCATTCGTGTGTTTCTTCATTAATAATATTGAGTGTTTTAACGTATTTACTGCAATATAAATTTTCGTGCATGAAACCCAATGTCCCTTGAGTATTTGAGCTTTTTCATCATGACATCTGCAAGTTTTAGGTCAGAAAATCTAATTATAGCTGCCTTATTCAGATGTGAGTTAACAATACTATTGTTTTTATGCCTAGATACAGAACCAATAAATTTTTCAATTATTACTTTCCATTTTTTAGGGGCTAAAGTATATATTTTTGAGCTAAAATAATATAGCTGTATTGAGTCTTTCTTATTCTTATTTAGTATAAGCAGGGTAGATAAGTAATAAATATTTATCCCACTGGCTATTTTATATTTTTAGTAGTCACTAGGAATTTTAGTAACTTAATAAATTGTTAATCACGGTAAGAATTATATGGGCATTATAAAGCCTATGTTTATAATATTTAGATAGAACATATTCTTCTATTTAAACTTAGCCAGTTTTCCAGTGCAGTGGTAAAGAGAGCGAGATAGAGTGAATGTATAATTGTAGGACCATTAGAAATTAACGCTTAATAACAATAAGATATTGAAAAAATTATAAGATAACTAACGCTCTGAGTTATTTGTGAAAAGAAAAAGCTTTATTTTAAGCATGGCTTACAAGTGCGACATGATTCACATTTTAAGAATTATATGTTTAAAAATACAAACTATGAGAGTTTATTTGAATTATTATGTTCCTGGGTGTTTGGCGCTTGAACTATAAATATAATTATAAATTGAATGTAAATGCTTAAAATCGTACCTTTTAAGCAAGGTCATATATATTGAAATTAAAAATTATTTTTTTGCTTTTAATTAGTGGGTTAAGGAGACATTAAATCAACTAATCATAATTAAAATCTATTAACATGGTGATATTTATGAAATACCTTATATTCTTTTTTAGTCTAATTTTTGTTTTTCTTATAGCATATTTGCTTAGTTTTAGTAAAAAAAACATAAAACATAAACTTCCATCGATACTAACATTGTTAACATTGGAGATTATTGTCGCGTCTACCATGCTAAATACTACCATTGGGCTTGCTACTCTTGACGGTATAGCATCAGGTATTCATTATATAATTAATTATGCTAATAAGGGGATTGATTTTGTTTTTGGAGATATAAGCAGTAAAACTTCTATGGTTTTTGTTGTTGTAGCTCTTTTACCTTTGATTTTTATTTGCTCTATAATTGGAATATTTAAATATATCGGTGCGCTAGATTTAATTATTAATACTATAGGCTTTCTAATTAACAAAATATCTAAAGTTGGAAAATTAGAGTCTTTTGCCGCTATTAGCGCTGTGATAGTCGGAATGATGCCTGCTTATGTATCAATTAAAGATTACATTCCAAGGCTATCTAAAGCACAGATGTATACTATTGCTGCATGTACTGTCTCAACAGTAGATATTGCATTACTAGGCGCATATACACAAATGGTTGAGCCACGCTATGTTTTTATTGGTGTTAGTCTCAATTTTTTTAGTACTTTTATTATTGTTTCTATTATTAATCCAAGTGAACCCACAAATATCACAACTTGTCCTTTGGGGGCAAATAAAGGTGAAAGGGGCTCATTTTTTGAGGTGTTGACAGATCACATGCAGGATGCCTTTAAGCTTATTCTTGCAATTGTTCCCATAATTATCGGTTTTGTCGCCTTAATTAGTATGCTGAATGATGTTTTTTTAAATATTTTAGGAATTAGTTTTCAAGGAATTCTTGGTTATATTTTTTCACCTTTAGCTTTCATTTTGGGTAGTTCATGGGATGAAAGTGTTACTTTTGGAACAATTATTGCGACTAAAATTTTATCGAATGAGTTTGTTGCTATGATTGACTATATGAAATTAACAAGCATTACACCACGAACGGATGCAATTATGTCCGTATTTTTAATATCATTTGCAAATTTTGGCTCTATCGGAATGATTATCGGTTGCGTTACAAGTATAAGCCGAGAACATGGAAAAATGATTGCATCAAATAGTTTTAGATTGATTGTTGGCTCAACTTTAGTCAGTTGTTTATCAGCGACTATTGTTGGTATTTTTGTATAACATATAAATCAAGGAGTAATAGAATGAACAAAATAATAATTGATTGTGACCCTGGTGTAGATGATGCTGTGGCTATTTTTTTAGCCTTAGCTTCTCCAGAAATAGAATTAATAGGCATAACCACAGTTGCAGGTAATGTAGAATTAGAAAAGGTTCACAATAATGCACGACAATTACTTGCGTTAGCAAATAGGCAGGATATTCCTCTAGCGAAAGGTTGTGAGCGTCCACTAATGTCCAAAAGTGGGAGTAAAACTCATGTTCATGGTACTGATGGTCTAGCTGGAGTATTGCTTCCCGCATCAGATTATCCAAATTATTCTGGTCACGCCGTAGATTTTATTATTGATACGGTAATGTCAAATCCAGGTGAAATAACATTATGCACAATAGCATCTCTTACTAATATCGCAGTCGCTATCATCAAAGAACCAAAATTAGTTGATAATGTAAAAGACATTGTAGTCATGGGCGGAGCTGCATTTACACAGGGGAATATAACGCCAGCTGCTGAGTTTAATTTTTATGTGGATCCTCATGCTGCTCATATCGTTTTTGATAGTGCACGCCATATTACTATGCTTGGTTTGGATGTAACAAGTAAGGCTGATATAAGGGCTGGTTTGTGTAGTCCTTTGGAAAAAGGTGGCCTTATCGCTCAGACTGTTGCAGAAATGTGTCGAAGATATGCAGAGTTTGACCCATTTCTCCATGATCCCTGCGTTATTGCATACCTCATTAAACCTGAAATTTTTTCAGGTATTGACGGTTCAATTACTATCGAATATGAGTCTAATAAATTATTCGGTCATAGTTTTGCTTACACATCTACCTCCATTAATCATGACCCAAAAGCTAAGTATAATGAAGCTAAATGCAAAATTATTACTGACGTTGATACATCGAAATTAATATCTTTAATTATAGAACGTATTATAAATCTTTGAGGTAAAGAGTACCAACTAGAGCCTCGGTTGATAATTATTTAATATAATGGAGCTTACCATAGGTAATGGCCCAGTTTTTTAAGTTATGATTATTCTATGCTTAAATTTTAATCAGTGAGATTTATCAAAAGATGAAAATCTGTTAGGGGATAGTGTCTTCGCTATAGCCTTTATCTTATTGTATAAGCGCCAATGAGAACTTAATGTATAGAAAAATATGGAGGAAACATGCCTGCAACTGATCCTATTGAATTGATTTTTTCTTTACTCGCCAACACCATTAAAATGGTGATTACTCCAACGGAATATCTTATTCAAAGTGACGCTATTGGGGATGCCATTTACATAAGCTTATTATTTTTGAATTAAAGATGATGAGAGTATCCATTTAACGAGGTTAATTTCCTATAAATGAAGGAAGGCTAGCTTCCTTCATGACTGAGAGTAATCTAGGCTAATGGGTTAATTCGTCACATAGCTTTTGTAAAGTAGTTAAAAACTGACCTACATGGAAGCCATCACAAACTGCATGATGCACTTGTACAGCTAGAGGAAGCCACATTTTATTATTCTCACTATAGTATTTTCCCAAAGTGAAAATCGGGGTAAAAACATTAGTAATATCTGCAATATTTAGATTAAAACTGTCGAATGAAACCCAAGGCAAAGATGACACATAGAAGACATTTTCAACTTGCTGTGGTTGAGGGTGCAAATCGAGATTATCTTTATGCAACGTTAATTGCTGGTGGTAGTTCTCCATAAATGTTGTTATTTCTGAAGAATACTTGCACCATAATGAAGAAAAAGTTTCGGTATCTTTGTGGAAGATAGTAAAACTAGGGTGCACTTCATCCCATAAAATTAGTTCATCATTTTTTTTTGCAAACCTAAATTCTTTATAGGTATTAACTACCCGTGATAATAAATAAATCACTGATGGATAAAATTCATAACCATTTGAATCTATATATCTTTTTAGGTTTGTGATATCTATCTTAGTTGTTAAACTAAACCCACAATTTATGGTTTTTTCGTAAATATTGTAATGTTCTCTACGTAACCATGTCTCTATATTAAATTTAGTATAATTCATAATTTTCCCTTCTAATAAGTTAATGTTACTGATATTAGAAGGGAGGTTTCTCCGCTTTTGATTGGCTCATAGTGATTTCTTATCTCGTGTTGAAGTTATGTTTGTATGTTATCTAGCTTATTTTTGCTTGTCGAGGCCTATACCTTACTCTTTCAATGTAAAGCACAATTTGCACGATAGTGAAATATACTTATGTACATGGTTGTGCGTTGACGTAGGTATCAAATAATGTTTTAACATCTACATTCAATGTGTTAGATATTACCATAAGATGTTCAATGAATATGGAAAGGCTCCCATCTTCATATTTTATGTATGACTTTTCAGAGATAGATATTAATTCTGCCATTTTTTTTGTCGTAATTTGATGCTCTATACGTTTTTGTTTAATAAATTTGCCCAACACGGCATTACCAACATTATTTTTATTCATAGTGATCCATTGTCAATTCGATAATAAATTTTTTTATTATCTTAGAAGAAAATTAATATTCAATGGGTAATAATCTGTAAATTTAAGATAGATGAACTAAGGTGAATAAGTATAAATGATATTTATAAGATTAGCTCAGGTATAATTAACAACAGGGAAAGATATTATTATACATTATGATCTAAAGATGAAGTTTAATGGGTGCAAAATTCTTTTTAATAGTATTAAATGAAATTTTGCACTAGATAATATGTTAATTTTGATACTATTCTTTAACAATGACTATATTTAACAATAGTTACTAAAGAAAGGATTTAATGTTGGTTAAACAGATAGTGCGACTTCTACTGTTTTTTGAGCATGAATGGCAGTAGTATCAAATATTCCTACGGTCGTATCATTCTGATTAACTAGTAATGTTATCTCGGTACAGCCTAAAATAATACCTTCAGCCCCGTTTTCTACAAGGGATGCCATTATACGCTGATATTCTTTTTTAGATTTGTCATTTATTATCCCTAAACATAGTTCATTATAGATAATATTATGAACTATTTTCCTATCTTGCTGGTTAGGTATTAGTACATCCACGTTAAATTTTTCAATTAATCTTTGCTTATAGAAGGGTTGCTCCATAGTAAAAGCGGTACCTAGGAGTCCAATTTTTTTTATACCTGATTGTATAATGCGTTCACCCGTCGCATCAGCAATATGTAATAAAGGAAGACCTGTTTGAGATTCAATTTGTGGTGCAACTTTATGCATGGTATTTGTGCAAAGAACAAGGAAATCAGCACCTGCAAGCTTTAAACTCTCTCCTGCATCAGCTAAACACTGGCCGGCTAAATCCCATCGCCCGCTAGATTGATATTGTTCTATTTCAGAAAAATCAACGCTATATAAAACAATTTTAGCCGAATGCAGGCCACCTAGTTGTTGTTTGATACCTTCGTTAAGCTGTTGATAGTAAAGTAACGTTGATTCCCAACTCATGCCGCCAATAAGGCCTATTGTTTTCATTTTTTAGTTCCTATTATTGTAATGTTTTCCTTACTATACTGATAGTTTCTAAAAGAACACAATAGTATGAGAAAAATTTTCTAGATGATTAAAAGTAAAAAACAGTTGTAATATTAAACACAACTTAACATTACTTTTTGAAGGGTTTTTATATTTAACATATTTTAAATTAAAAAAGGATAAATATAAGAACATTTACGTTTTAAAGATGGATTTTAATTGATATCTGGTTATCATCGTAAAAAATATTTTTTCTAAAAAGTTGGTCATATATGGCGAGAATAAAAATGAATTTTTTCAAAGTAATCATTGCGATACTCATTTTTGGTGCTGCATTTTTGTTAGGAGCACTATATATGAAACCAACTCAATTAAGTTTAGTTGAGCAAGTGAAAAAGAATGTTTATGACGTTCTAGCGTACCCACAAGCAGCAAAGTTTAGAAATATTGAATATCATTTTTCTCGTTACACTGCAGATAATGGTAAGGTAGGTTATGTTTGTGGGGAGGTTTATCGATATAAAAATGATAAGCCTGACGGATTTAAGCGTTTTATTGTTAAAGCTTATACTAATGATGAAGGTCGCATGGATATTTCAATTCCATTTATTGATGGAGGACATGAAATATTATTGCCTGAACAGGTTAACCAAATTTGGAAAGATAAATGCTCAAGTCCTGCTTCACCACTAGAGTAGGGAACGACGTATGCTAATATTTTTAACGCACTATAATTTGATTGTTTTATGAAGAGCTGTAACCAGCAAAATGATAACTTATAGAAATTAATAAATAAAACTGGATTATATATTGGTGATTTAGTGCTATACTAAAAGAGTTACATTTTGTTTTGTCATTTTATGAAACAAAAAGCCTTTGTGGTCAACGATGACTATATTTTTTGATGTTCATTTTTTAATGAATTTTAATTTAGTAGTTTAAGGAGTCGATAATGGTTAGTAATAATAATGCACGTCGTTTATTAGGTATGCCTTATAAATTAAGTCGCTCTAAAAAAAACATACGTGTTTCGCTTGGTTCTAAAGATAATACTACAGTTGCAGTACAAAAGAATAAAGCGACAGAAAAGAAGACATATCATTCAGTAACCGTTTTTTACCCAGAATATGTTATTAGTTAATTGAATGTATGTAACCCTCTAGTGTTTACTAGAGGGTTAAATTTAAGTTGTTAAAACTAATTTTTCATTAGATTACGTTAGCTCATTTCAATATGCACCACTCATATGAGTAATATTCTAACTCTTCTATTATAGAAATAAACAGTAGTCATAAAATAGATTAAGCGATATTATCTTCATTAATTAAAAACTAAAAAGAAAGATGACTATCGGGTGTTATTGAATGAAATTTTATTGTTTCCTGCTATTTTTATTTTGTTTTTCTCTTTCAGGGTGTTCAACTCAATTCAAATCAGATGAAGAAACTAATCGCTTAAATTTTAATATTCAACACGCAAACACGATTCCTATCAAGGATTCTGTTGAGCCGTTGGCGGTTTCTGACATGTTGCCAGGCGATATTCTTTTATCTTCTGCTACAGGGTTAAATTCATGGGGAATTCGGTTATTTAGTATTAGTGGGGTAAGTCACGCATCTATTTACTTGGGGTTGGGGGAAGTAGCTGAGTCTGTTGGAAGTGGCGTTAGGATCATTACATTAGACCAAGCAGTGAGAGACTCTAACAACATGGTAGTGCTGAGGCAAACAGGCTTAACATCATTGCATGCAGAAAAATTACGCGAGTTTTCAGTTCAAAATAATGGAAATAAATATAATTATAAAGGTATTGTGATGATAGCGCCTTGGATGATCACAAAAAGGGTATGTGAGCTTCCATTAATTGGTGAAACGATACGTAATTTTTGCTTAAAAACTTTAGCTAAAGTTCAATTAGGCGATGATATAGACCAAGCTAATGGTTTCTTTTGTTCACAGTTTGTCCTCGATGCTTATAAATATGCAGGTATTCCCTTATTTGAAGGTAACTCATCGTGGATAACACCTGCGGATATATTACATATGCGTACAGGTGATGTGCCAACTTTCATGCCAACCCAGCGTCTAGCGTATGTTGGGCATTTGAAATCATGGAGCTTTAGTAGTGCAATACGCAGAAAATAGTGTGTAATTTTAAACAAAAAAAAGGCCAACATATAAAGTTGGCCTGCTAAACTGGAAGCAATGTGAGCAATGTCGTTTGTGATAAACCTGAGTGATTTACTCAAGTATTCACGAGGTAAAAGATAACCATTCTCATTTAAGAAATCAACCCTTTTTTTTATGTAGTTACTCATTCTCATTCTTCACTTGATTTTGTTTTTTATTTATAAAAAACAAAATGTTGTATATTTATTTCTAATTAAAATTACGTTATTACCCCAAAAAAAATTTTTTAATTGATATTAATGAGATTATTCTTGCTCAGATTAATCATTAATAGGCGTGTTTACGATGCGAAAATTAAAGTTAGGTGTAGTTGGCTTAGGTTCTATTGCACAAAAAGCGTATTTACCGGTTTTAACGAAAGAAGAAAATTGGGAGTTAGTTGGCGCTTTTTCTCCTAATCAATCAAAGGCAAAATTAGTTTGTGATAGTTATCGAATCCCCCTGTTTAGCAATATTGACGCACTAGCACAGCAATGTGATGCTATTTTTGTTCATAGTGCGACGAAAAGCCATTTTGAAGTAATCAAGCGGCTATTAGAGGCAAACGTCGATATCTATGTTGATAAGCCATTGACTGAATTAACTGAACAATCCGAGCAATTAATTGAGTTTGCAGCGCGACGCCAGAAAATGTTAATGGTTGGGTTTAACCGCCGCTTCTCGCCATTTTATTTGGCAGTTAAACAGGATATTAAAAATATCACGTCTATTCGTATGGATAAGCACCGTATGAACAGCGTAGGGCCGAATGACGCTAGATTTACGTTATTAGATGATTATTTGCATGTTGTTGATACTGTAATGTGGATAGCGCAAAAAAATGTAGAATTAATCAGTGGTAGTATTCATAACACAAATGCTGGTGAGCTATTTTATGCAGAGCACCATATGCAAGCTGGCCAAAGTTGCCTAACAACATCGATGCATCGCAAAGCAGGAAGCCAACAAGAGCAACTTATTGTGGTGGCTGAAGACAGTATTCACCAAATAACCAATATGAACCATTGGTGGAACGAAAATGCCATTGGGATTAGCGAGAGAAAACCGGCTAATTGGGATTCGATTTTAGTTCAACGCGGCTTTGATGGTGCAATTCGCCATTTTATTGATTCTGTTTCAAATCAAACTCAACCGTTGGTCAGTGGCGAAGAGGGCTTGAAGGCTCAAAGAATGGTTGAAAAGATGATATCTACAGCGAATACAATCAGTGATTAATTATCTTCTATGTTAAAAGTCATTATCTATTTTATTAAACAGTAAATTTTTAGTATCTCATTACTTTATAGGAACGCGAGATGATACATTTACAAGATAGCTCTGATGTATTGTTTGTTGCAGGATTTGGACCAATAGTTACAGATTATAAAAAAAGTCACTCTTTTTATCTTGAGTTGTTAAAGCTACCTTTAAAACCAATTGAAGAAGGGAGCCAATATTTAACTTGTGAGCAAGAAGGGCTAGAAGGTGTCAAACATTTTGCACTTTGGCCTATAGAGCAAGCCGCTCAATCGTGTTTTGGTCAAGGTGAATGGCCTAAAAACATACCTACCCCGCAAAGCTGGATGGAGTTTGAGGTTTCAGACATTGAAAAAATTACAAAAATTTGCCTTAAAGAAGGTTATGTCTTATTAGTTAATAACCGAATGGAACCTTGGGGGCAAACAGTCACAAGGTTATTAAGTCCTGAAGGTATGTTAGTTGGTTTAACTGTAACGCCATGGCTAAGGGAATAGCTTGTTTTTATTTGTAGTTAGAGATCTCATTTATCTTTGTGGATAAGAGACATTTATTAGTAATTGTTTATAATTTTGTTGTAGAACTTCATTTTAACTATTTTAGGAGGGGTTATGTATAAAACGATTCTGGTCCCTATCGACTTAACAGAAGATGAATTAACCAGTAAAGCAGTCCGTCACGCGGTTAATCTTGCAAAGCAATCCGGTGCTAAAATTCATCTTATTCATGTTTTACCCATTTCTTCAGCAATTATTAATGCGTACGCCTTAGGTTACATGGAAATCAAAGACCGTGCGACGGTGAAAGCGGAAGAAGACATGAAAATGTTAATGGATTCAATTGATTTACCTCATGATGATGTTAGTTATACTATAACGTTTGGTTCCCCGCGAGATGAAGTGATTAATACAGCAAAAGACATTAATGCAGATATTATTGTTATTGGTTCTCGTCGTCCAAATATTACAACTCATCTTTTAGGGTCAACAGCCGCGGGAATAGTGCGCTACGCGGAAACATCAGTACTGGTTGTACGTTAATAATTAGAGAAGAACCTGCTTATCGGGTGGGTTCTTTGTTATTTGATTATTTATATTGCCAATTTAATTAATTTTAGTACTCAAGTTAATTGATCTTACTTATAACAAGGTGAGTTTGAGTCAATATGGAAAAGTTTTCGCAAGAATTACTGCGTGTTGAACACTTTGTTCTGAGAGTTTTGCGTTTTTATTTACTCGCACTTTTGATTTTTTTTCTTGGCTTATTACCCGGTATAGTTGGTTTTTATTTTATTGAAGGTCACTCAGTTGTTGAGTCAATGCTTAATGCGTTGTCTATGTTGAGTGGACAAGCTATTGAGCCGGCTCCTATTACACGAGGAGGTCGTTTCTTTATTGCTATTTATGGTCTATTTTTACAAAGCGTTTTTATTATCAGTATTGGATTAATCGTAACTCCTTTTATTCATCGCGTTTTGCATAAATGGCATTTAGAAGAATAATTTTTGTTGTAATAGTAAGGGGCTTCACAGCTTTTTTTAGTGTAGTAAGACTATACTTAGAAGACTAAAAGGACAATATTCACCCGCTACGCCTAATAACCAAGTTGTAAAAATACACAACAATACAGCTTGAATAAAAATGTAAACATAACTAATAAGGGGCATCATATGTATAAAACAATTTTGGTTCCTGTGGATATATCTGAAGATGTACTAACAGATAATGCATTAAAACATGCTATTTATTTAGCAAAAATTTCAGATGCGAAAATTCACTTATTTCACTCAGTTCCGGATGTTTCAAGATTTTCAATGAGCTACAGTTATCATTATGATTTATTGTCCTCATTTGCTAAAAAAGCACTTGAACGTTCAGAAGAACAGTTAAAAGAAATTATTGAAAAAATTGATTATCCGTCAGACAAAATCTCTTATAAGGTTGAGTTTGGTTCACCAAGAGACAAAGTTTTATCAGAAGCTGAAGCTATTGATGCTGATCTTATTGTTATCGGTTCACGCAATCCAAGTATTTCAACGCATTTATTAGGTTCAAATGCTTCTGGGATTGTTTCCTATGCTAAGATTTCGGTTCTTGTGGTTCGATAAAATAAAATAGCCTGCTCAGCAGGCTATTTTTTGTCTATTAAAAGCGAACAAATCTAGGGGGTTTTAACTGCTTCTTTGGCTTGCTCAATTGCTTTAAGTGCTTGGCTACAAGCTTGCTCTTGTGCATCATCAGGGTAGCTAGCAAGGGCTTTTTTCGCTTCCTCTAATTGTGACTTCATTAATGCAATTTGTTCACCTGCATTGGCTTCATCTTTATATTGTTCTTCAGCTTGCTTAACAAGGTCGTTCATTTCTTTGAAATAAGTATCACAGGTAGCACCTGCATTTGCATTAAATGCAGCGAAAGCCATTAAAAGGCTAAATGCAATTGGAAGAGTTTTTTTCATCATATTTTCGCTTTTAAAATTCATAATATCGTCAGAATAACATCCCATATTCAAAAACGCATCACTCGAACACGTGAATGTTTTTAATTGATAAATTTTTACTGCATATTGAGAGTATTCCTGTTAGTAACTCGCGGTAATAGCATAATTTGCAAAACACAAATGATAATCATTCTTGACTGAGTGCAATGTAAAAGTGTACATTTGAGTACACTTTGAATAATGATGACAAAAGAGATGATTATGATGAACAAAAAGATGATAGAAACAGAAAGCTGGCCAATCTGTGAGATGAATGTATTTCCTTCAACGATGGATGAAACCCGTTTATGGTTAGAGGAAATGGATATGCTATTGGCAAGAAGAAATGAGTTTGTATTGATATATCCTCCGGTGGTTAAAAAAGAAAAACCATCCTTAGAAGATATGGAAAGCATGAAATATATACGTCGTTGGTTGAAAGATGCAAAAGAAGCGATGGAGCAACATTGTCGTGCTCTGGTTGTTACCCTACAACCTGACGGGCGAGATCAAGAAGAAATGGAACGAATGGCACCCATGCTGTCTGCGTTGTACGGCCCTCAAGTTTTAATCGCAAATAATTCCATGGCAGCCAAAGAACAAGCCCAATCAGTTCTAGCTTAGTCGGCTGTGGTTTTACTGATTTTACGGATATAACTGGCGATGATATCGACAGACATAGCAATTTGCTGTTGAATAAATTCATCGCTGGGCTTGAAATCAGCAATACAGAAAGTGGTGATAAACACATCTGCTTTTAGCATTTCTAGGTAGCGTGAAGAAATGCTTAACAATGTTTTTTCATCCACTTTAACGTCAGGAAGCAAAGCCAATTTTTGTGTCAACAGACGATAGCTTTTTACTGGACCTTGCTCAAAAAATGCGTGAGTTATTTCTGGGAAACGGTTGTATTCACCTAAAATTAACCGGTATAACCCAATGGATTCAGGCTTAAGCACATTCAATAAAAATCGAGAACCATAAAAAGAAAGTATGGACTCAATCGTATCCAGTGGTGGTGTTTTTTCGTCGGGCTCTTGAAAAATATCATCAATCATTGATGCAATAACCGCAGCAAATAACCCTTCTTTATCACCAAAATTTTTATATAAGGTTGAGCGAGAGCCCCCAGCACGTTCAATAATCATATCCAGAGTTGCGCCTTCAAACCCATATTGCAGAAAAATTTCAGTTGCTGCAGTGATCAACGCCTGATGCCGACGTTGGCCTTTTGGGGTTTTAGCTGTTAGAGGGCTATTCATGAATGGTTAATCCTACAATTTGTCTTCAATAAGAAAATAACATAACAAATTTTACGAAATAGTTTAAATCACGTTACCTCAATCACAGATTTACCTGAAAGAGATCATCATTTAAGCTGATATTTGTCTTTATGATATTTATAAAGATTAACATGTTTAGGTAGATATCTGAATGGTTGTCACAATGTTGGGGGCAAGATGACAGAGCATGTATTAAATGAGCAAAAAACAGACCAAGATGATCCTGTTAATCAGCAACGTGAGGTAACTCGGCTATGTATTGAGTGTGGTTTATTGTTATTGCAACATGGCGCTGAAAGTATGCTCGTTGAACAATTGACGACCCGTTTGGGTATTGCACTTGGAGCAAGCCAAGTCGATAGTGCTATTTCATCTAATTCATTAGTTTTAACCACTATAATTGATGGTCGCTGCTTAACGTCAACACGACGCATTATTGACCGCGGTATAAATATGCATGTTGTTACTGAAGTTCAGCATGCAGTCATCCTAGTCGAACATCATTTGTTAGACCGAAAACAATTAAAAAAGAAATTATTATCAATTAAACCGTTGCGTTATCCTCGATGGTTAATGGTGCTGATGGTGGCACTATCTTGTGCTTGTTTTAGTAGGTTGAATGGAGGTGGATGGGAGAGTGCGTTAATTACATTTTTAGCTAGCGGTTGTGCAATGTATGTGCGGCAAGTGTTAACTTCCCATCAAATGAATCCGTTAATTAATTTTTGTATTACTGCCTTTGTTGCTACCACGGTCTCAGGTTTATTATTGAAAATACCGTATTTGGCTGTGACTGAAACAATTTCGATGGCTGCCAGTGTATTGCTTTTAGTTCCCGGCTTTCCATTAATTAATGCAGTCGCTGATATGTTTAAAGGGCATGTTAATACAGGATTAGCGCGTTGGACAATGGCGAGCCTTCTCACTTTGGCTACCTGTATTGGGGTTGTGTTAGCAATGACAATCTGGGGTTTAAAAGAATGGGCATAGAATTTCTATTCTCTTTATGTGAGAAAATGCTATTAGCCGCTATACCGGCAGCAGGGTTTGCTATGGTATTTAATGTGCCTGTAAGGGCATTGAAATATTGTGCCTTATTGGGTGCTATTGGCTATGGCTTTAGAATGATACTGATGACATTAGGATTGCAAATTGAGTGGGCAAGTTTTCTTGCTGCAATTTTAATCGGTATTATCGGTATTCAGTGGTCGCGTTGGTGGTTAGCTCATCCTAAAGTGTTTACTGTTGCTGCCGTGATCCCGATGTTCCCAGGTATTAGTGCCTATATTGCAATGATTTCAGTCGTGAAAATATCTCAATTTGGCTATAACCCTGAATTAGTTGAGGTTTTAGTGACTAATTTTTTAAAAGCCTCTTTCATTGTTGGAGCCTTGTCTATTGGTATTTCTTTACCTGGTTTATGGTTATATCGCAAAAGACCAAGCGTGTAATTTTTAATGGTGTGGCTTACTGGCATTCTCGTTATGTGAGTAAGTCATACTTTACTTTTTACTAATAAGATTTAGATATCCTATTAAAGCTGCATAAATTCCGATATGGATGGTGAGCCATAAAATTGGGTCATCTCTGATATCATTTATGCTACTATTTGATTAGAATATGTGATATTTCTTCTTATGCATTAATGTGTTAGAGGAAAAACTAATGCATTTATATTAATTCTTCGCATATATTCTTATTAGTGGTGTTATTTTGAAACAATTTAGCTTGTCCAAATATTATCAATTCATTTTTTCGATTCTATTATTTCTTTTCTCTGCTTTTTCATTTTCCGCACCAAATTCGTTTACAGAAGCTAAAGTGCTAAGTAAAACGCAGGTTTATGCAGATCAAAATCATCAAGGAGAGGGAACAATATATTGTGGTTGCCAGTGGGAATGGGTAGGAAAAAGCGGGGGAAAGGTTGACTTAGCCTCTTGTGGCTACCAAGTGCGTAAACAACAGAACCGAGCTGAGCGTATTGAATGGGAGCATATTGTTCCAGCATGGGTGTTTGGTCATCAAAGGCAATGCTGGCAAAAAGGGGGGCGGAAAAACTGTGTGTCTAGTGACCCTATTTTTGGCCGAATGGAAGCAGATATGCATAATTTAGCGCCTTCTATTGGTGAAGTGAATGGTGATAGAAGCAATTTTAGTTTTGGGCAATTATCCACTAATACACCGTATCCATACGGAATGTGCCGTAGCCGAGTTGATTTTAAACAAAAAGTCTTTGAGCCAAGAGATGAAGCCAAAGGGCAGGTAGCCCGAGTATATTTTTATATGCATGACCGCTATAACTTGTCTATGTCACGTCAACAACAACAGTTATTGATGGCTTGGGATAATAAATATCCTCCAACCTCTTGGGAAATCAAGCGAGATAATCGAATCGCTAAGGTAATGGGGCATCATAACCCATTTGTGACAGGGGAGAAAAAATGGAATTTAAATCATAAAAATAGCGCAGAGGGAGTTAATATTTCACCAGTCTCACCCTTAAATCAGCCTCAAGTAATAGAAGATAAATCTATTGTATCAGATGCGGTTGAAATTAAAGGTAATCGTAATTCTAAAAAATATCATTTTTCACATTGCGCTAGCTTCAATACCATCGCTGATAAAAATGCCGTCATCTTCACTGACGAGCAATCGGCTAAAGCCGCAGGTTTTGAGTTAGCGGGAAATTGTAAAATACGCTAATTATCCTTTCAAACCACAATAGTTAACTAGCTGATTATTGTGGTTTTACTTTTTTTGTTTTTATGTGTGATAACGAAAAAATTTAATAAACGCCCAAAATTTTGTTAGAAAAATGTTGCTTTATCAAAAAAAATGACGCTATATTTAAAGCAGTGAAAACTGCAATAAAAACATGGACTCATTGGGGCACAAAAAATATTGCAGTTCGTCATATTACTGTCACATAGATTCATTAGTTTAAAAGTATCGCTGTTACAGGAGAAACTAATGGGAAATAAGTGTTTATACACGAGAATACAAAGCCGGTTACCACTCCATCATGAGATTTCCATGGTGAGATTGGTAACCGGTTTTTTTATTAGCCGAGTTATGGCATGGAGTTACAGCCACATAATAGATATTTGATATTAACTTTGAGCTTGAAGGGAGCTCGCCTCTGTTTTGAATAGTCCGTCATTTGAATTGACATCACTGATACCTGGAAGGGTTAATACTATGAGTAGACAGAAAGCTGCAACAAAGGCACGCCGTGAAATGAAACGTTCATCACGCAAAGATCGCTCAGGTCGTTTTGATATCAATAACGTCGCATCATTTGCTGAATTTACTGGCATTGAAGCTATCGGTATGGCAAAAGAACGGCGTGATGAATCCCCTATATTGCCCAGAAATGAAGCTCAAAAACTCTATATTAATTCCATTAAACATAAGCAATTAATTTTTGCGAATGGTGAAGCGGGATGTGGTAAAACTTACATCAGTACTGCACTTGCGGCTGATGCGTTAATTCATAAAGATATCAATAAGATCATTGTGACAAGGCCCGTTCTTCAAGCGGAGGAAGATCTCGGTTTTTTACCGGGGGATATGTCAGAAAAGTTTGCGCCTTACTTTCGCCCAGTCTATGACGTCTTGGTGAAAAGGCTCGGCGCATCTTTTTTGCAATATTGTTTGCGTCCCGAAATTGCTAAAGTGGAAATAGCCCCATTTGCTTATATGCGAGGCCGAACATTTGAAAATGCCGTCGTGATATTAGATGAGGCTCAGAATGTCACAGTCACTCAAATGAAAATGTTTTTAACTCGGCTTGGTGAAAATGTGACGGTGATAGTCAATGGTGATGTGACCCAGTGTGATTTACCAGAAGGTGTGTCTTCAGGGTTAGCTGATGCATTACAACGTTTTAGTAGTGATGAAATGGTTTCAATGGTGAATTTTACTATAGAGGATTGTGTGAGATCACAATTATGCCATAAGGCATTATTGGCTTATAACCACTAATTAGCATTGCTATTAACTATATGCCCCGCGATTTACCCACGGGGCATAGGTTAGACTCCTATATAGGAAGCCGATTAGTGATAGAGCATCTCATGTACGATTTGCTCATCTGTGAGGGTATATGGGTAATAAGTTGGCCAATTTTCTAGCTGACTTAATAATTTTTCCTGAGATTCATTTCCCATGTATAGGTGGAAATGCCCCGAGGCTTGTGGTTCAATAATATGGTCACTAAACTGGATAAATTTAGGCGCTTTTGAGTTTGCATCTTTGCATTCAAATAAGTAACGAACGCCTTTTTTTCCTGAAGTATAATGAAGAATTTTGTAACCGGCGTAGTCATATTTACAGCTACTTACAGTACCATTTTGAGTAAACTCAATAACATCGTTTTCAATACCAATACTGTCAACATCAGTGGCATAACCTTTTTTATAATATTCACGATACTCTTCAACAGTTTTGTCTTTATTTTTCTTCGCTTTACTTTCTAGAACCTCATCAAGTTTTCCATTTAATAGCAATGGATTAACAGATTCCCAGATGCCTTGCCAGTCACTAAGAGATCTATCTTTGACGTCAGTATCTTCAAAAATCCCTTTTGAAGCTTGTAGCGCTTTCTCTGATTGTGGATGGGAGTGACTATGTGAGCCATGAGCAGCAGCAGTATAGCTAGTGAGAGCTAATGCAATATAAAGACTAGTTTTTAAAATTGCCATTTTGTACACAGTGGTTTTCCTATTTTTGTAGTGAATATAACGACCATAAAAACTATTATGTTATAACATAACATTTATGGATATGAAAAGTATTTTAGGGAGTTTATTGTTGAGGAATATAATGGTTAACAACTTGATGAAGACAGGCAAGATCAGGAAATGAGTTCGCTTATTAGAATTTATAAACCAATAAGCGAACTAAATATTTGAAGTGAAGTTAATCGTCAGGATTATCCATTACAGCATGGCGCTCATGATGGTAACCTTCCTCATCATAGCCATATCGCCAGTAAGGGATCGCATAGATATCATCACGACCAAAACCTTTTTCACGACGAATATAACGACGCAAATCACGAATAATTTGGTCTTCACCCGCAATCCAGAAAGCGCAGTCGCTGCTTGGGATGTCCCAAGACTTAAATGTGCTAATTAATTCAGCGGTTTTGGTGATATCACCACAAACCCAAATCACCTCAACTTGTTCAGGTTTTTTTAGTTCTCTTACGTCTTTTGGGTTATCTAATCGTAGTACAACTTTGCCTTGGGCATTCGCTGGCATTTTTTCTAATAATGCGGCGATAGCGGGTAGGGAACTTGAATCACCAGCCATGAAGTAATGTTGTCTGGCAGGTAATAATGGGTCTGGGCCACCTGGATTGGTAATTCCCATCCAATTTCCTGGTTTTGCATCCCGAGCAAATAGATATGCAGGGCCAGTTGCGCCATCATGCATAGCAAATTCAATATCTATCTCGCTAACTTCTGGACGGATGGCTCTGACGGTATAGGTACGAACAAATGGGCGAGGTTTGTCTTCTGGCCAGCTACGGCCTTCTTTACTTAGGATAGGGAGTGCGGGCTGGCTGATTAAATCAGGGGCTAAAAATATTTTCAGGTGCCCACCTTCACAATCTGTTGGGTATGTATTGAGTCTTTCACCGGTGAAAGTAATACTACGAATAGATGGGCTGATATCGGTTATGGATTTGACTTGAATGAGCTGTGGTGGAGCCGGGCGATAGATATTCTTTTCAACTGTCTGTTCAGTAGCCACGGACGTTCTCCTATGTGTTAATGATAATTTTATTATTTGGTAATTATTATCATTATCATGAATAAATTAAAAGGTTGCAAGAGGGAAACACTGATTGCAGCTGATAAATGATGGCTACGAACTTGAGCGAGTTTAGTGCTATCAGCGGTTCTTATGGTAAATATATCGCAGTGTCTTGTGTCGTTTCTTTAAATACAAATAGGCGTGATAGATTTATGCTGCGTATCAGTTATTCACTATTATAAGAGACAATCGTCATGAGAATAAATAAACAAAGAACACAGGATATCTGTTTTTCACAATTATCACCCAGAAATGAGACGAGAATTGAATCACATATTGTTAATATTAAAAATTTATCATCACTACCTTCATTAAACTCATTATATAAGGCTGATAGCGATAAGAAACACATCACATTATTAAAAAAAGCGGATGATTGCCTGTTGCAAACACGTTCTTATTTTAAGGGAAGTCCTAATAAATCAGCAAATAAAATCAGGTTAAATCGTACTGTTCAACAACATCAAAATTGTTTAGAACAGTTAAGCAAAAATAGAGCCATTAAAGATAAAAAAGCTTTTTTACTCGCAGCCATTCAATCTAAAACGGGGAATTGCGGTGAATTAGCGGAAATTTGTTATGTTTTATCATGTCATGCTGGTCTTAATCCAAATTTTGTCTGGTTAATAGATGTGAAAAATAAACGTTTTGATCATGCTTTTTGTCAAATTGCTATCAATGGGCAAGATTATAATATTGATCCATGGGCAAATATTGTATGTAAAAAAGAAGACTATAACGACCTCTTAAAAACAAAAATAGCTGACTGGAATAGCAAAGGTAAATATTTAGCTCAAGATTTAAATTGGAGTAATATTGGAAGCTATCTTGAAACAAAAAATAGTGAAATACTGGGTGAAAATAAAATTACCATGGTAGATATCGATAATATGGTTGAAGTGTATAATGGGAAGTATAATGATTTGGATAAATTAGCCGAGGCGTCTTTTTTGCGGCGGTCAAATTCATCACACCCGACAGTGCCTTTCCTGAAAAGTCTAAAAATGCCGCGTAAAAATTTATGCGGCATTCAGTAAGTTGATTACTTCACTTTCATCCCAGCGGCGGTCATCATCAATTTAAACACTGACGAAAATGCAAATAAAGCAAGTACACTTCCGAACCAGATAATGGCCATCCAACCGAGTTTTTTCCACCAAGGGGAGGCTGCCACGTTATCAGTGGTAGCCTTGTTCTGGGGTAATTTTTCCTCTGAAGACATAGTAACTCCAATAGGTATAAACCAAAATAACAGGAATAATGAATAACGCACCCACTAACATAAAGCCTAAACTTTCGGATGGGCCTGCGGCATCACGGAAACTTATTGCAGGTGGAATGAGCGTTGGCCAGATGCTGATACCTAGACCAGTAAACCCAAGGAAAATTAACATTAAAGCCGCTAAGAATGGCACGCTGTCATGTTGTTGGCGCTTAGCGTTTTTTAGGATCAACCAAGTACAGGCTAATACCAGTAACGGAACAGGTAAAAAGAAGAACAGGTTCGGCAGTGAGAACCAACGCTCAAAGATTGCCTCATTTAACATTGGGGTCCAGAAGCTGATTACCGCAATGACCGCTAACATCAGTAATGTTAATGGTTTTAGAACGCGATACATTGTGCTACGTAAGTGGCCTTCAGTTTTCATAATTAACCAACCACACGCTAGTAGCGCATAAGCGACCACGAGGCCAAACCCGCAAAATAGTGGGAAAGGTGCGAACCAATCGAAATACCCCCCCATGTAAACACGGTTTTCCACATGGAAGCCTTGGATAAAGGCACCAACTACCACACCTTGAACAAAGGTGGCAAAAATTGAACCCCAAATAAAGGCGTGATCCCAATGGCGGCGGTGCGATTCGTCCGCTCTAAAACGAAACTCAAAGGCGACACCACGGAAAATCAAGGCCAGTAACATGAAAGTTAACGGAATTGACAGTGCATCAAGGACAATCGCATAAGCGAGAGGAAAGGCGCCAAATAAAGCGGCTCCACCTAGAACCAACCAAGTTTCATTGCCATCCCACACAGGAGCAACACTATTCATCATCAGATCACGGTCTTGGCTATCTTTTAGCGCAGGGTAAAGGATCCCAATGCCTAAATCGAACCCATCCATAACAATATACATCAACATACTAAATACGATGATGACAAACCAAATGAGAGGTAAATCAATGCCCATGAGCTGCGTCCTCCGCGATACCTTTACGAATTAATTTCATCATGTACATGTAGCCAATCCCGAAAACACCACCATAAACGACAAAAAAGGCAATTAAACTGATGCTCATGTGCATTTCACCATGTGCACTGACCGCATCAGAGGTTCGTTGTAGCCCATAAACAACCCATGGCTGGCGGCCTATTTCTGTTGTAAACCAACCCGCTAAAATGGCAATTAAACCAGAGGGGGCCATGAGGAACATAAAGCGCAGGAAGGTTTTGGATTCATACAAATTTTTACGGTAACGCAGCCATAAACCCCAGACTCCAGCCGCTATCATTAATAAGCCAAGCCCGACCATTACACGGAACGACCAGAACACCATAAACACGTTCGGCCTGTCTTCTGGCGCGTATTCTTTTAATGCAGGCACTTGTTTATCAATACTGTGGGTTAATATCAGGCTCGCAAGATACGGAATTTCGATGGCATATTCGGTTTTTTCTTTCTCTTGGTTTGGAATACCAAACAAGATTAGTGGAGTGGCTTCCCCAGGTTTGTTTTCCCAGTGACCTTCCATTGCGGCAACTTTAACTGGTTGATGTTTAAGTGTATTTAGGCCGTGAGCATCGCCAATTAAAGCTTGGACAGGGGCTAAGACCAAAATCAACCACAGGGACATGGAAAACATTTTTTTCATGGCACTGGATTTGTTGCCTTTGAGCAAATGCCATGCCGCAGAAGCACCAATAAAAAATGCTGCAGCCAGGAAAGCAGCTGTAGTCATATGCAATAACCGATAAGGGAAAGAGGGGTTGAAAATAACCGCAAACCAATCAACGGGAACAATGCGCCCATCAATAATTTCAAAGCCTTGCGGTGTTTGCATAAAACTGTTGGATGCCAAAATCCAGAAAGTGGAAATGATGGTACCTAATGCAACCATGCAGGTGGCAAAAAAGTGCAGTTTTTCACCCACTCGGTTCATACCAAACAGCATGACACCAAGGAAACCAGCTTCTAAGAAGAACGCGGTTAACACCTCATACGTGAGTAATGGGCCGGTAATTCCACCCGCAAAATCTGAAAAGAAACTCCAGTTGGTACCAAATTGGTATGCCATCACCAATCCAGAAACAACGCCCATTCCGAAATTAACCGCAAAAACTTTCGACCAAAAGTGGAACAGTTTTATATAGTCCTCGTCACGAGTTTTAAGCCATAGGCCTTGTAGCACCGCAAGGTAACTTGCTAGCCCAATAGTAATGGCTGGAAAAATAATATGAAACGAGACCGTAAAAGCAAATTGTATACGGGCAAGTTCCAGCGCAGTTAGTCCAAACATATTGACCCCTGAGTGGATATGTTAATGGCACGCAATATTTAACGTTTTGATGAGAGCAATTGAGGCGCTAATCCCTAGCAAAAGGAATTGCTCACACCTGAATGCAAAATAACCGCAATTCAACGAAAAATGTTTTGTGCTTATAGTTAAAAAAAAGTCAGGTGAATGTGTGGATAAGTAGAACATGAGACGATAAACTATAATAGTAACAATTATTGAGATATTAACTATAACAGTTGAGGCGGCTATGACGAGATATGAACAATTAGCAGCGCAAATTCGTCAGCAAATTGAAGACAATATCTGGCAAGTGGGCGACAGATTACCTTCATTGAGGGAAAGTGTTAAGCAGTCTGGTTTGAGTTTAATGACTGTTGTGCAAGCATATCAGTTACTTGAAAGCCAAGGATGGGTCGTTGCTCGCCCGCAATCAGGCTATTACGTGGCAAACCGCAATAACGCATTTGCTGCCGCAAAAGGAGGAAAAGGGCTACATTTGAATGAAAATGTAGAGATTAACGCCTCTATCTTTGGTGTCCTACAAGCTTGTAAGGACCCGAATATTATCCCATTTGGCTCTGCATTTCCAGAACCTGCCTTGTTGGATGATCCAAAACTTGCGAAATCACTCGCGTCTGTCGCTAGGCGCTTATCGAAATTTAATACCCCGGCTAACTTGCCTCCTGGCAATGAACAACTGCGTCGTAACATTGCTCAGCGTTATGCAACCCAAGGGATCCATGTCGCTCCGGATGAAATCGTGATTACAGCAGGGGCAATGGAATCTTTAGTTCTGAGTTTACAATCGGTGACTCAGCCCGGGGATTGGGTCGTTATCGAATCTCCTGCATTTTATGGTTCACTTCAGGCAATTGAGCGGTTAAAACTTAAGGCCATTGCCATTAAAACAGACCCGTTATTTGGTATTGATCTTGACGCATTAGAGGATATTGCGAGCAAATATCCAATTAAAGCCTGTTGGCTAATGACGCATTATCAAAATCCATTAGGCGGAACGATGCCGCAAACAAACAAAAGACGTCTGGTCGATATCCTTAATAAGCATCAAATTACTTTAATTGAGGACGATGTTTATGGGGAACTTTATTTTGGTAGCAAACAGCCAATATCCGCAAAGGCACTTGATACTAAAGGTAATTTCTTTCATTGTTCTTCATTTTCGAAATGTTTAGCACCGGGGTATCGTGTGGGTTGGGTGGCTGCAGGCCAACACGCGACAAAAATTCAACATTTACAAATGATGAGTACAGTTTCTGCCAGCGTTCCCACGCAATTAGCTATTGCGGAGTACTTATCATTAGGGGGATATGACAGCCACCTTCGTAAACTGCGTTTAACGATGGAACAGCGTCAGCACCAAATGTTGAGTGCAATAGCAAAATACATGCCTCAGTCAGTAAAAGTTAATACACCAAAAGGTGGGTATTTTTTATGGCTAGAGTTTGAACCGCCGTTTAATGCAATTCGGTTGTATCAACTCGCACTAAAAGAAGGTATCAGTATCGCGCCGGGGAGCATGTTTTCCACAAGTGACCAGTTTAATCATGCATTTCGTCTTAATGCATCGTTTACATGGAATGAGAGGGTGGAGGAAGCAATGAAAACTTTAGGTCGTTTATGTCACTTTTTAATCAATGAGAGGCGTGATTAGTCACATTATCATCGTTAATTCATTGCCCTGAAAGATTAACTTTGCCAATCTAGGTATAAATCTAAATGTGTTAGCAGCAACAGACGGGAGGTAATGTGAAAATAAAATGTTTTGACATAATGGAATTACCTATCCTTGATTGGAATGATGGTGCGGGGGCCAGCCAAGAAGTGTTTTGCTGGCCGGTTGCATCGGATTATTCATTACGCGCAAGCATTGCAACCATTAACCAAGATAGCTATTTAAAGCGCTATGCAGAAGGGGAAAGGCTGGTGGTATTGTTGAATGACCAGCCGCTTCTTTTAACCGATACCAAAGCGTTTGAGCATCGCCTAGAGCGCGCAGGTGATCACGCCCAATTTTCAGCTCAGCAATTTTGCGCGGTAAAAGTCTCAGAGCCATCAGTTAAGTTAATGAATTTTATTTTTCGAGATGATAGGTGGGTGGCTATAAACTATTTCATCACTGAAGATTGTAGATTACCCGCCAACCAAGCGGGGTTAGTCTACGTGCTCAATGGCGAATGGGAAATTTCAGGGGCAAATTGCCATCATATGGCGCAAGGACAAGGAGCGTGGTGGTTACCTGATATCGGTGAAGGAGATATAAAACCACTTAGCACCGATAGCAAGTTAATCTGGATTGAGTTATTACCCCGCTAACTGGTTGCTAAACCGATAGCGGCTAGCGTTAGCATTCCACCGGCAACACCTTCGGTTATACGACGTTTTTTATCATTATAAGCTTGTTTATTATGCATGGATGCAAATAATGCACCTATTACGCCGTAGATCACGACACACGAAATTATAAAAGTGGCTGAAAGTATTAAGGATTGGACAGCGACGCTTTCTGTTAGCTTAATGAAATTCGGTAAAATAGCAAAATACACCAGTAACCCTTTGGGGTTAAGAAAGCTAGTTAAAAATGCTTTACCCACGACTGCCTTTGTTGACACAGTTTGAATTTTTAAGTCTCCAGCTTTCATCGCAGATAACACCATGCGAATAGCAAGGTAAGTGACATAAGCGACCCCAACCCATTTAATGGTGTGGAAAATCATGGGTGAAGCTGCAACAATCGCCGCTAAACCAAGTGCGGCTAGAATCGCATGTGCCACATAACCCAATATAATACCTAAATTCGCTTTCAAGGCCGCTGAGGTTCCTCCCGATAATCCTTGTGCGGAAATAAATAGAATGTCTGGGCCTGGTGTACAGACTAAAGGGATCACGGTTGCGCTAAATAAGAGTAAGCTCTGTAACTCCATTTCAATTCCTCATTATTGTTCATTGTTATTTTTACGCAACTGGCCAGTAGCGATAAAATTATAGCGATAATCCAATGATATTGGATTTTTTTATTGCTTTAAAACAAACAATAATTGGTATTTAATATCATTAATTAATATAAAATTGAGGTTGAATACCAATGAAAGAAAGTAGGCTAAAACTGGATGCCATTGATAGGCACATCTTACAAGTATTACAAAGAGATGGAAAAATTCAGAATATTGAATTAGCTAAAGAAGTGGGGCTTTCCCCGTCACCTTGCCTACGTCGCGTGAAATTACTTGAAGAGGCTGGGGTTATCAAACGTTATGTGGCGGTGTTGGATGGCAGTAAAATTGGAGCGGGCCTTTCTTTATTTGCTCGTATTTGGTTTAAAACACAGGATGCTAAAACTATCAACCAATTCGTTGAAGACATTAAACAGATGCCTGAAGTTGTCGAATGCCATCTAATGGCGGGGGAATGTGATGCACTGATCCGTATTGTGACGGAAGACTTAGCGTCATATCGTCGTTTCCATGCGGATCATTTAACACAAATTAGCAGTATTCAAAGTATTAAGACGGAGGTACCAATGGAAACGGTTAAGGTTACTTATGCTTTACCACTTTGATGATAATAGCTAATAGAGCGATAGTGACAAATTGAAAATGCTTAACGATTAATTTTAATTATATAAATTAAATATGATAAAAAGGATAAATAGTCACTATGCTTTATTTGTTAGAGAGATTTATTTTTATAAGATAAAAATAAATAATAATACAAAAATGAATAGATGAACATTTTTTGAATTTTAATTTTACAAATTGAAATATTGTTATGATTATTTTAATGTTAACAGGTTAGTTTTATTTTATTTCTGAGAGTTATCTAATTGGTTATTTGGTTTTTATATAGCGATTTATTTGATGAGATTATTCTCATATAATGAGAACGTTGCTGAGTAATAATTTGGCTGTGCTAGCAGTATCAGCTAATTGTTTGATATCTAAATAATGAAAGGAAAGTTTTTTTGATCTTGCGCAACATCATATAATGCCACTAACTTATACTGCAATTAATACTAAATCAAAATAAAATAATGCGAATATTTCTTATTTAAAAAATATTTTCAATTTAATCGGTAATGATGTGAGTCTTTATAAGCATTTTTCTAATTGTCACAGGTATTGTTATACCCGTCTATTAATTGATTATTTGCGATCTGAGTCCAATTGAAAATTCAACGAATAATAGAAACCATTTGCTCATAAATTGAAGGTAAATTTATGATCTATCCTATTACAGATAGAGCAATCTCTACAGTAAATAACCAAAAGTTTAAGCGTTATGCTATTCGTTATTTGGATATTGAACAGCAAACACAGCAGGCAATTATCGAATATGGACTTAATTTTGAAACCGCTTTTGCACAGCAACATGAGATTGAACAACTCAAACTAGATTTAAAAAGCAAAGGCGCAATTTTTGCGAATAATGGAAAGAGTATACATTGTAATTGGCTATCAAGTGCTTGTGTACAATGCCGTACAGGGGAAGGGAGCCACACGACATTTTTATCCTTAAAATGCCACCGCGATTGTTACTTTTGTTTTAATCCAAATCAAGAAAACTATCATGAATTTCAAGAGGAAATGCGCGATGCTATTGGTGAGGTTGATGCGATAGCAGAACAAGGTTATCCACTTACTCATATCGCATTAACAGGAGGGGAACCTCTACTTTTTCGCCAAGAAAGCATTTTGTTTTTCCAAACAGTCCAACAGAAATTACCTCTGGCTCATAGCCGTTTATATACAGCAGGTGATCCATTAGACCGTAATACGGCATTAGCTCTAGCTAAAGCCGGTCTACAAGAAATCCGCTTTAGTATCAAAATTGATGATCCTAAAGAACGGATTAGTAAAGTTTTACATCGCATTGCTTTAGCTCGCGAAATTATCCCAACTGTAATGGTGGAAATGCCCGTGATCCCCGGTACAGAACCGGAGATGTATCAGTTACTTACTCAGCTTGATGATATTGGTATTGATGGTATCAATTTATTAGAGTTTTGCTTTCCATTAACAAATAGCGAAGCTTATCAAACTCGCGGGTACATGCTTAAAAACCCACCTTATGAGGTGTATTACAACTATTGGTATGCAGGTGGATTAGCTGTCGCACAGAGTGAACTAGCCTGTCTCCGTGTTCTTAAATTTGCACTAGAAAATCAGTTATCTATTGGGGTGCATTACTGCTCTTTAGAAAATAAGCATACTGGGCAAGTGTACCAAAGCAATGCTTTTTTTGAACACAATGAACAAATAATAGGAAAGCATTATATTTTTTCCTCTCGGGATTATTTTTTTAAAAGCGCCAAAGTTTTTGGTGACGATTGTGAAAAAGTGGCGGTTTTATTGAAAAACGCAGGCGTTTCTTATCATCAAGAATTGTTGCATGGATTTTTACAGTTTAATCCTGAAGCAATTTGTTTATTAACCCCGCTAGCCAAACTGCCTATTGCATTGACTTCCCACATTATTGAGCCCGATGAACAGGGCAATCCTTTAATTAAAGAAGTGCGAGTTGAACTCACCACACCCACTGAATTTTTATTGACTGACCTGTAGGGAAACATTTATGACCAATGATGACCAAATTTTAGATTTTCTTTATGCGCGTCAATTTGCTTATGACGTATTACGGCGCTTGTTTATGGAAGAGCCGACGCCAGAATTATTAAGTTATTTAAGAGATTCAGGGTTGTTGTTATTCCCCTGTGATGAAGCATTACCTGCAATGAAAAATGCGATAAATGAAATGCATAAAGACCTAAACAATAGGCGGCTACAAGCCAATACCGAAGATTTCGAAAATTTGCATTGGGATTTTACTCGCTTATTTATTGGCCCAGAAGCCCCGCCGGCAGCTCCATGGGAATCAACGTATGTTTCTCGTGACAAATTGTTATTTCAAGAAAGTACCTTAGCGGTGAAGTCTTTTTATGAACGGTATGGCGTTCACTTGCCAGAAGGTGATATGGAAGCCGCTGACCATATTGGTTATGAGTTAGATTTTATGTGGCATTTAAGTCTGCGTATTACTGAAATTATTGATAGCGAAACTGAAAACGTTGATTGGACTAAAGTAAACGCATTATTGCTCGGGTCTGCGACATTCCTGAATACCCATTTATTGGCTTTTATTACGCCATTTTGCCGCTCAATGCATAACCATGCAGAAACCGTATTTTATCGTCAATTAAGTTCATTACTTGAGCTTTTTTTACGCAATGATATTAAAAAAATCAATGAATTAGTCAATTTATAATAATAAAACAAAATGAAGAGGTAAGAGCAATGTCAGAAAGACAGAAAATAGCCTTAAGTCGCCGTTCATTTATAGCTTGGACATCAGCGGCATCAGTAATGGCTACGTTACCGCTGAGTAAGCAATTATATGCGGCAACACCAGAGGAAGAAAAAGCGGTTGCACAAGCCACTGATGCAGTGACTCAAGGGAAATGGAAACCCGTAGCCTGTTGGCATAACTGTGGTGGCCGCTGTGTTAATAAAGCATTGGTGGTCGATGGTGTCGTTGTTAGACAAAAAACAGATGATGTGGTTGCAGATTCTCCTGATTTCCCACAACAGCGAGGTTGTTTACGTGGTCGTTCACAACGTAAACAAGTCTTTGGGGCGGATCGTCTGAAATACCCAATGAAGCGTAAAGGTTGGGCTCCCGGTGGTGGGGATAAAAGCTTACGAGGACGAGACCAATGGGTGCGCATCAGTTGGGATGAAGCATTAGATATTGTGGCATCAGAATCGAAACGTATTAAAGAAAAATATGGTAACGAGTCTATTTGGATCACTGGTGGTAACGGCGTTGAAATCCAAAGCGTTTATGCAAAGGCTGGTGGATTTGTTGGCGATTGGGGAACAACCTCATGGGGCGCATGGTTTGAAACGCCAGCTCATTTAGGATTACTTGAAGGGTTTTATACCTTTGGTACCAATGACCGTTTTGATATGCGTAACTCCCAGTTAATTGTGATGTGGGGAGCTAACCCTGCATGGAGTAGCCCAGGCAGCCCAACCTATAATTACTATCAAGCGAAAAAAGCGGGGGCACGCTTTATTAGTATTGACCCAAGTTATACGACTACAGCGGAATTAATGGACGCAGATTGGTACCCCATCAACCCAGGTACTGACCATGCTTTAGCTCTGGGTATTATGTCTGCGTTATTAGAAATGGACAGCCCTGACAACCCATTGATTGATTGGGATTTCCTGCGCCGTTGTACAGTTGGTTTTGATGAAAGTAATATGCCCGCAGGCGCAGATCCGAAAGGGAGTTTCAAAGATTATCTATTAGGCACCTATACGGGAGAGCCAAAAACACCTGAGTGGGCCTCTAATATTTGTGGGCTGTCAGTGAGTGATATTCGCACTTTGGCACGTGAAATCGGGGGTACCAACCGGGTTGCATTGCTTACAGGTTGGGCTCCTGCACGAATTCATAATGGAGAAGGATGGGTACAAGCATTCTCAACATTAGGATTTATGACTGGCCATATGGGAAGGCCTGGCCGCATGACTGGCGTAAGCTGCCACTATGCTGCGGGGAATAATGGAACTCGCTTAGTCATGGCGGGAGCAAGTGGCTTGCCGTCAGTACCAAACCCGGTTAGTTTAAAAATCAATCACAATGAGCTTAACCGTGCATTATTAGAGAAAAAATTCCGCCAACGTGGTGTGGGGGATGTGGATACAAATATCCAAATGATCATTCATCCATTCAATGCCACGTTACAAACACGAGCCAATATTTCGCAAAGCGTTGAAGCTTATCGTAAAGATGTGGAATTGGTTGTGACTGCAGCCTATGTTCCACATACTTGTGCGAAATATTCGGATATCGTCTTACCCGTAACCACGGAGTGGGAACGTGAAGGAACCATATTAAATCCAAGTAACCGTGAAGTTATGATAGCAGCGGTGAATGTAACTCCACCACTTTATGAAGCGAGAAGTGACCAATGGATCGCCAAAGAAATAGGTAAGCGTCTAGGTATTAAT
Organism: Providencia sp. PROV156; assembly: GCF_028480905.1. Classification (NCBI taxonomy): domain Bacteria; kingdom Pseudomonadati; phylum Pseudomonadota; class Gammaproteobacteria; order Enterobacterales; family Morganellaceae; genus Providencia; species Providencia sp. PROV156. Next base: position 70,273 of record NZ_JAMPPE010000015.1, read on the forward strand.
GTCGAGGAAGTTTTTCCTATTTCTGAAAAACAACAGTTTTTCAATAAACTCAATGGTGCAACAATCATTGGTGAAGATGGTAAGACGACAGAACCATTAATCACAATCACTCAAGCGGATATTGATGAATGGCAAGTAACAGGTAAGCCACAACAGGGGCGAATTACTCTCAATGAATTTCTTACTGTTGGGAAATACCAAGTAAAACGGACTGCTGGTGATAACTATGGCTATATTGCTTATGAAGATTTCATTCGCGACCCTCAGGCTAATCCACGACCTACTCCAAGTGGCAAATTTGAAATTTACTGCCAAACATTAGTCGAAAAAGCGGATGAGTGTGGCTGGACTAAATTACCGCCAATTCCTGAGTATATTCCATCTGCAAGTGGTTACGAGGCTAGCTTTAGTGATTTCTCGAAGAAGGAGAAAGGGGATTACCCATTCCAAATCTATAATCCACACTACTTACGTCGCTCTCATAGTACGCTTGATAATGTGCCTTGGTTACGTGAACAGTGGCCAAGCCCAATTTATATCAACGCGTCTGATGCGAAACGTTTAGGTATTAAACACGGTGAAACTGTGTTGATAACGAGCCCACAAGGGAAGATTGTGCGTCCTGCATTGGTGACACAAACGATGAAGCCGGGCGTGGTCGCATTACCCCATGGCAGTTGGACCAATGTTGACGAAAAAACAGGGATAGATATGGCGGGAGCCGACAATACGCTAACCATTCAAGTCCCTACAGGGCTTGGTACATCAGGGTGGAACACGATGCTATGTAATATCGAAAAATGGCATGGTGACCAGTTAGTTCCAGATGCAGCAATTCCACAGCGTATTATATTTTAGGGGGCAATAAGAAATGGATAAACAAGTCGGATTTTATATTAATGTTGCCACTTGCATTGGTTGTAAGACCTGTGTTGTTGCATGTAAAGACAAAAATGACCTTGAAGTCGGGCGCAACTTTCGCCGTGTGTATGATATTGAAGTGGGGGAGTATCCACGTCCTCGGACTTGGCACTTGTCTATTGCCTGTAACCATTGTGATGATCCGCAATGTGTAAGTCATTGTCCTACCACCGCAATGCACAAACGAGAGGAAGATGGCGTTGTCTTAGTCGATCATGATAAATGTGTGGGTTGCCGCTATTGCACATGGGCTTGTCCATACGAGGCACCTCAGTTCGATGCCAGTATTGGTATGATGACCAAGTGCGATACTTGCCTTGATCTCCGTGAAAAAGGAGGAAATCCAATGTGTGTTGATTCTTGCCCTATGCGTGCGATTGAGTTCGGTCTAATTAGCGAATTACGTAAAAAATATGGCTCGAATGCAGATATTGCCGGGCTACCTAGCTCAAGTATTACCAAACCGAACTTAGTTGTCGGTACAAAAGGATAAGGAGAATTATCATGCATGAATTTCCGTTGGTGATTTTCACCTTATTTATGCAGGCTTCTGTGGGATGCTTGTTAGTTTCATTGGTATGCTATTTTCGTGTGCTTGAAGGCGGAAATAACCTACAAAGCATCCAGTTTATTAAACTGCCTATTTTAGCCAGTTTTGTGCTGGGCTGTGTTGGGTTATTGGGTTCATTATTTCATATGGGCAACCCGCTACACATGTTTTATACCATGCTGCATGTATCGACCTCATGGATGAGTCGCGAAGTGTGGGCGACTGCAATTTATATGGCGCTATTATTTTTCAGTGTCGCGCTGCTATTGCTTAAACAAAAAGCGAACGCGCTGCTACTGTTGCTTAGTGCGTTAGCAGGTATTATCTATATGTACGCAATGTCAGCGTTGTATGCTAACACCTTGTTTAATCTCTGGAATGGCTTATTTACCTACGCCAGTTTCTTTGGGGCGGTATTACTGGTTGGTGGCGTGATAGCGGCATTATTACTGGTAGGCTCTTTGCGTCGCAATGATAAAGAAGAGCAATTAAAGCGAGTGGTTAAAATTACACTCGGTATTGGTGTTATTGGGATCTTACTTATGCTGCTGGGCGCATTATCTCTACTCGGAAATATGGGAGAGCCTATTTATATGGGAATGACGCCGCGTGAACTACCTGAGGGTTTAGTGAACTTAAGCATTGTTAGAGTCATACTTATTGCATTAGGAGTCTTGTTTGTTGGCCGTTTACTGTGCCAAAAAAATGGGCACAATGTAAATGCAACACTTGTTATGTCACTGGCAACACTCTGTATTTTTGTTGGTGAGGGGGTTGGCCGAGTGGTATTTTTCTCGCTGGGTGGTTAATGCCTTTAGAGGCAAAATGATATTTGCCTCTAATTATATAATGTTTACCAATAATATGAACCGAGGGGAATCTCCCTTCGGTTTTTTTAGCTTTCTTCACTCTCAATAACCCTTTATATAATAAGGAATTAAAACAGAATAATTTCAAAATAAATAGTAAATTAAGTTGATTGTTTGTAATGATTATAATTATCATTATCTCTCTTAATCTCCTTTATTGCTTATTCCTTATGAATTTAAAAACTAGCAAGCTACTCATACCATTAGCAATTTCAGCGGCATTAGCGCCTTATCATGTATTTGCTGCTGATAATCCAAAAAATGATCAGATTACAGTTACAGGCAATTGGCTTGAAAATACTGAAGATGGTGAGGTGGTATTTAATCACCCAGGTGCTCGAACGGTAAAAACGCAGCAACAAATTAAAGAATCAGGCAGTGAAACCATTGCTGATGCATTGAAAGGGATACCCGGTGTGCAGGTACGAGAAAGTAACGGGACAGGTGGGAGCGATGTTTCCTTGAATGTTGGGGTTCGTGGGTTAACCTCACGCCTTTCACCTCGCTCAACGATTTTACTCGACGGTATGCCACTAGCGGCAGCTCCTTATGGCCAACCTCAGCTGTCGATGTCGCCATTATCACTAGGGAGTATTGAATCTATTGATGTGATCCGCGGAGGAGCTTCCGTACGTTATGGGCCACAAAATGTGGGTGGCGTCATTAACTTTGTGACAAAACCTATCCCGAAAGACTTTTCTGGTGGTGTTTCGTTACAAACCCAAGGGGCTAAAACAGGAGGGCTCAAAACCCTAGTCGATGCGTCCGTGGGGGGCTCAAAAGCCGATGACTCTGCGGGAGCGATACTGCTGTATTCAGGGTTACATGGGCAGGGCTACCGTAAAAGCAATGATAATACAGATATTGATGACCTGATTTTAAAAACACGTTATGCCATAACCGATAACGACGAGTTACTGGCTAATTTTCATTATTATCATGCAATGTCAGGTATGCCAGGTGGGCTAACTCAAGCGCAATATAAGGCTGACCCATTCCAATCAACACGGCCTTATGACCGTTTTGAAGGAAATCGACAAGACATGTCATTGAAATATAAACATGAAGAAGATGATAAACAATTTGAGTTAATGACATGGTTTAGTAAAAGTTATCGGGGGAGTTATATAGAAAGTGACCATAAAGATAAAGCGAATGAAAGACGGTTAGTTTCTTACCCTCGTCACTATACCGCGTATGCAATTGAACCGAGTTATTCACAATTATTCCGTTTTAATGATATTTCACATGAAGTGACGGTGGGATACCGTTATTTAAATGAAACCGCAGACGAAAAAGCTTACCGTTCAAATTGGTACCAAGCCGGCACTCAAAGTTCGCGGCCGAGTACTAATGATTATTACCAACACACATCAGGTGGAACAGAAGCCCATGCTATTTACCTTGATGACACCATTGATGTTGGTAATTGGACGGTGATCCCAGGGATCCGCTATGAGAACATTAATATTCATTTAAATGACAGTTTTAAAAACCAAAACAGAAGTAAGCGATATAGCGAACCGCTTCCTGCGCTAGCGGTGATCTATCACATTGATGATGAATGGAAACTATTTGCCAATGCCAGTACGTCATTTGGCAGTTTGCAGTATTTTCAGTTGAATACGAAAGGGGTAGGGAATTCACCTGCAAATGGGTTAAGTGCAGAAAAAGCACATAACTATGAAGTGGGGACTAAATACGATAATACTGCGCTATCTCTTGAAGCGACATTATTTTATATCGATTTCGATGACCAATTACTTTACGTTGAAAATACAACGGGTTGGACAAATTTGGGAGCCACAACTCATCAAGGTGTGGAATTGGCGGCAAGGTATAACCTGTCTGAGCTGAGCGATAAATTGGATGGTATAAGTGTGTATAGTACTTATACCTACACTAAAGCGGTAAGTAAAAAAGGGGATTTCGCTCATAAGGATTTACCGTTTTATTCACGGCAAGTCTTTACCGCAGGTAGCCGTTATGAAACTGGTAATTGGGTATGGAACTTAAATACTTATGCACAATCTACCCAAGAATCGCCAGGAACATCAAGCCATTATGTAACAAAACCAAGTGCTGATGGTCGATACGGAACAATCCCCGGTTATATGGTGTGGGACGCACGAGGCGAGTACCATTTTGGAAAAAGTTTGTCTGATTTAACGCTATCTGCTGGTATTAAAAATCTTTTTGATCAAACTTATTTTACACGTTCTACGGATAACAATTATGGTATCTATGTGGGGCAGCCAAGAACTTACTATGTTCAAGCATCCGTAAAATTTTAATAAAAATAAGGCAGAACAATGATAATGAGAAAACTTATCAATGCATTCGTGCTGATTCTTAGTGCTGTTAGCCTACTATTTTCAACTAATAGTTTGGCGGCACCTATCACTGTGACGGATATTGCGGGTAGGGATGTGACGGTTAATGCCCCTGTATCTCGAGTGATGCTGGCGGACAGCCGTGTTTTAGTTGCGTTAAATATATTACATCCGCAAGACCCATTAAAAGGGATTATTGCTTGGGATGATGCGTTAATTAAAAAAGCGCCTGATTTGAGTGTTGCGTACAGCAAAAAATTTCCACAACTCAGTCAAATACCTGTTTTTCCCAACCCTTATACGACAGATTTTAGTGTTGAAAAAGCCTTAGTCGCTCAACCTGATTTGTTAATTTTTGATATTGGCTTAAAAAGTAAGCTTGCTGAAAGTGGCACCTTATCGTTATTGGAAAAAAGTGGTTTACCCGTTATTTTTATCGACTTTAGGCAATATCCATTAAAAAATACCATGCCGAGTATGGCATTACTTGGCCAAGTATTCGGTGAGGAACAACAAGCGCAAGCATTTAATCAGTTTTATCAACAAAAGTTAGACTTAATCCGTTCAAGAGTGGCTAAACTTAGCAAAGAGCAGCGTCCAAGCGTATTCATTGAACGAGCTGCTGGTATCCAAGGGGAAGATTATTGCTGTAAAACGTTCGGTAATGGTAATTTTGGCGAATTTGTTGAAACGGCAGGCGGGAATAACCTAGGTTCACAATGGTTTAGTATTGGAATGGGTGGGGAAATCAGTGAAGAACAATTGATTCACAGCAACCCTGACTATTATTTAATGACCGCAGCTGATTGGGATAGTACCCGTAAAGGTAGTGCTTCTGTGCCGTTAGGTTATACGGGGGATAAACAAAAGTCTTTAGCCCGCTTGAGTAAGCTAATGGATCGCCCTAAGTTTCGTTCATTATCTGCTTACAAAAACAAGCAAGTATTAGCGTTATACCAGCAATACTACGATACGCCATTTAACATTATTGCGGTGGAAGCGATTGCAAAATTTATCCACCCAGAGTTGTTTGCAGACCTTGACCCACAGGCAGATAGCGATTATTTACACCAGACCTTTACTGCCCTAGAGGGGGATGGTGTATTTTGGGTTCAAGCGGAATAAATTTCCTCTCATATAGCCCGCTTTAGTGGTGTTGGCAGTTAAAGCGGGCAAATTTATTGGTTAATTATATTATTTTTAAGTTTCGTTGAGCACGGGCAAAATGATTTTTGACGGGTATTCGCTAGAAATATGTAGGCTATTACAAGCTATTTTCCAGGTTCTATCACCCGCGATAGTTTTACCTGTATTTGTATTGAAGTCATATTTAGGGAAATTGCTACTAGAAATATCTAATCGTATACGATGTCCTTTTGCGAAACGGTTTGCACAGGCAAACGGCTTAATTTTTACTTCGACAATTTCATTTGGGGTTAATAATTCCTTCCGTTCATAACCATGCCGAAAACGACAACGGATGATGCCATCAGTAATATTCATGGCATAGCCTTGAGGGTAATCGGCACTGGGAGGGTAAACATCAATAAGTTTTGCAGTGAAATCTGTATCTAATGCATCACTGCTTATCCAAAGCGACACTTCAATTTCACCTGCTAAACAGACATCTGCTTGTAATTCTTCGGTTTCGAATACTAATACATCACAGCGGGCAGAAAGGGGTAAGTTATTATGCTTACTACCAAAAAACTTTGGTAATTCACATTGATTGAAAGCCCCACCCCAAAATATAGGCTGACCTGAGGTTAAGGCACCGCCAATGGTAGGCACTGGGTGCTTAGGGTCATAACAATAGGATATTGTAGTTGTTTTAGTGTAGGGCTGATGATGTAATTTGTTATCTGGCCACAGATAATACGCAGTTTTCTCAGTATTTGGCAAAGGCCACTGATGGTGGCTAAGCCATTTTCCCCCATGCTCTATACGTCCTTGTTGGTTGCGTTTACCACTTCCACCACCCATCATGAATATTGTTACTTCGTCACGATGGTTTTTGGCGCTCTCATCCTTTAAGTGAGTTTCAAACCAGTTTAAACGGCAAGATAACCAACTTTCACTAACATTGTGGTCAAATGCTGCGATATCACCAAACTCTGCGTCGCCACTATGCGTGATATTACGGTCACCATGTAGCCAAGGCCCCATGATCAATTTTTGCGGTGATTGTTTTTTGGTAACAAATGCATAGTAGTTATCTAATGTTGAACTGACATAGGCATCGTACCAGCTAGACATAAATAACACTGGGATATCCGGTATTTGGTCATAATAGCCTTCGGCATAAATGCCTATTTTCTGCCAATAATCGGAAAAACACTCTTCTTCCCATTGTTCAAATAAATATGATTCATATTCAGGAACATGTTTAAGCAATGTTTGTCCTTGATGCCATGGCATTGTCGTAAACCATTCATGGATATTTTCTTGTTCGAGTGCGGCTAAAATTTCGGGAGATTGTTGGGCGAGTGGGCTTAGTTTAGCTTGCTTAAACGCCCAAGTGGCTTGTTTGAGTTCAAAAGCCCCCCCTTGACGGATCCCGCATTGGTAGGCGTTGGCAAAACCGCCAGAATCCAGCACCATCGTCTGTAAACCTGGTGGATTTAAACACGCCATCGCTAATTGTGTATGAGCGGCATAAGAGAGACCCATTGAGCCTATTTTGCCATTACACCAGGGTTGTTCCATAATCCATTGTAATGTATCAAAACCATCTTCAGCTTCATTAATATATTTTGTGAACTTTCCTTCGGACTCATAACGTCCACGGCAATCTTGATACACGACAATAAAACCATGTTTATTGAAGTATTTCGCCATTTCTTGGCGTGTTATTTGCTGGCCTGATACCGTTTTTTCCGAACGAGAAGGTGCGGTTTTATCATAGGGGGTTCGCTCTATAATAACGGGAAAAGATGCAGTTGATTGAGTTTGTGGAAAGTAAATATCGGTTGATAGCATTATTCCATCACGCATTTCTATTCGGTAATTCTTCATATCCATCTTACTAATACCCTATGGTAACGGCGATGCTCAATAAACCAATGCTGATTGCCATAAAAATGATAAAAAGCGGTAAAATGTATTTTGCCCAGGTGGTCCAACTGACACCGGCTGTAGCTAAAAAGATCAATAACCCACTAGATGTTGGTGTGATCATATTGGTTAGCCCATTCCCCATTAAAAATGCAAAAACCGTTGTTTGAGGGGAAACACCAGAAATTTCACCAACGGGGCCTAAAATTGGCATTGTGACAGCGGCTTGCCCAGAAGTAGATGGAATAGCAATGTCTAATAATAGTTGGGAAATAAACATGCTATATGATGAAACATAAGGACCGTGATTACCGACAAGCCCAACTAATTGATGAATAATGGTATCAAGAATTTTACCTTGAGAAAGAATAATTTCGACAGCAGTCGCTAACCCAATTAACACCCCTGCGATGAGGACTTTTTTCATTCCACTGACAAATGCATTAGCGGCGGCACTTGCGGTCAAACCACTACAACAAGTTAAAATGACACTTAAGAATAAATAGTAAGCAGATAAATCATTATTTTTCCAATGCCAGCGATTAGAGGCATAGACTAAAAATGCAACACCGATAGCTAAGACAATTAACATAAGTTTATGGCGATGGGTTAATTGTGTGGTTTGATTATGTTCTTCAACCACATAGTTTGTGAGTGTCGTTTTACGAATGCTATAGAAAACGAATAAAATACCGAGTGTAATAAAAATAAGGTACGCCGCAATTCGCATACTTAAACCACTAAACACGGGTAAACCAACAAGCGGTTGTGCGATAGAAAGTGCATATGGGTTGGTGATGGAGGCGAGGTATCCTACCTTAACCGCAATAGCTACAATGGCAAGCCCAATAAGTTCATTCAACCCAACGCGTTTCACTAAGGCTATAACCATGGGAATAACCAAAAGATACTCTTTGGCCAACCCCATAAAGGTACTCCCCATGGAAAATACAATCATTAAGAAAGGGATTAACAAGTAGATATTGCCTCGGGTAACATGGAGCAATCGCTCTAGTCCTGATTCTATTGCCCCTGTTTTATTGAGAATACCAAACATTCCTCCGATGAATAGCACCATATATATAAGTGGCGATTGCTTAACAATTCCTTCGGGGATCGCTTTAAATAGTTGAGGCAAACTGACAGGAGCGGCAGTACCTTCCTCCGATTTCTCAGTGCCTAATAATTGCTCTAACGTAATGTCTTTAGTGATAGTTTGGTAAGAGTCAGGAATGACTTTTTTGCCATCACGCTCATATTGGCCTGAATTAACAAAATAAGTCATTAAAAAGGCAATGATAACTATAGTTAACATTACTAAAACCGGGTTCATTTGCCAGCCTGGTGGTGAAGATGGGCTTTGTATTGTGCTGTTTGTTGGTTGCATGATGTTGTCTCTTTTATTGTATTAATTATGAGTCGTAACCGAGCTGCCTCGATATACGTAAAGCAGACAGAAGCAGTTGCTCAGTCATATCTTGTTCTTTTTCATCAGAAAAACGGCTTAGAGGTAAGCTAATACTCAGTGAAGCAATGCATTCCCCATGTTGTGAAAAGATAGGTGCGGCGATCGCACCAATACCTGCGGTTAATTCACCTCGGGTAATTGCAAAACCTTGTGAGCGTATGGTTACAATAGATTTTTCAATAGAGGGGTTCTTTTCAATAAAATGTGCTTGAACATCTTTAGGTGAGTAAGCCAATAGCACTCTGCCTGAAGCCCCAGATCCTAACGGTCGGCGATTACCAGCTTCACTGCGCACTTGAAGTGATTGTCCTGATGGCTTATGAAGAACTTGTAAAATTTCATCGTTGTCACGTATACGCATTTGAATATTTTCATCAAAACGTTGACGTAGTTGCTCTGCTTCAACCTCTGCGACTTGAATATAGTTAATTTGTTGGCGAGCGCAATTCCCCAAGCTTAATAATTGATGGCCTAAATGATAGGTAACCGGATTTTCATTTTTTTGTACGAAATGGCGATTTTCCAATGTGCATAATAAGCGGTATACCTTGGATTTATTCATGCCAGATAAGCGTGCAAGTTCACTTAACCCAAGATTGTTTTTTTCACCTAATAGCATCAATAACAATAAAGCATCATCAACGGCAGTGACAATATTTTCTTTCATATCAACCTCGACTGGTTCATACAGTAAACCATTGGTTTATTTAATAAAATTAGCATGGAGAATAATAAAAAATGATTCAAGAAAGTTGTTAATAAATTGTGAGGTGAGTTAGGGTTTTAAAAAGGTATTTTTCAGTGATAAAAATGAAAGTGGAGTATTTTTAATATAAAACAATTGGTTATAGGAAATGTAAAATAAGAAAGTTTTGATGACAACGCGAATAGAAATGATTGTAAATGGGAAGCTAATCGTCATTTATGGCGGTTATTTGGTTCACCTAGTGAAATTGATTCGTACACCAGCAATAAATAAAAGAACCTCCAGCGAAAAAAATCGTCGTTTTTATTGAATTTTTAAGGGGAAAATTCGGAAATGGCAGAGGTTATCAAAAAAGCATCGAAGGTATTTCTTAAATAATGAGCCTTATGGCAGAATGAAATTCACTTTCTTTAATGGATAACAGAGATGAAACTCGCGCTGGTCGGTTCTGGAAAAATAATCATGTCGGCTCTTGATGCTTTAATACAGGTGCAGGGGATAGAGCTAGTTGCACTGTGTGTTCGGGAGGAAAGTATTGAAAAGGGGCAGGTTATTTGCCAACAATTTGGTATAGCAAAGTTGTATACTGATTATCAAGAACTCCTGCAAGACCCTGATGTTGATGTGATATACATAGGTTTGCCAAATCATTTGCACTTTCAGTATACCTTTGATGCATTGATGGCCGACAAACATGTGGTATGCGAGAAACCGTTTACACCAAATTGGCAACAATTGCAGGTGTTAATTTCCATTTCTCAGACTAGAGGGCTTTTTTTGTTTGAAGCCATTACGTCTATTCATACTCCTGAATTTCATTTTATCAAACAACATATTGATAAAATTGGTGAAATCAAAGTGATTCACGGTAATTACTCCCAATATTCAAGTCGATACAATGACTATTTACAAGGCCGTATTCATGCCGCTTTTGACCCACAGCAAGCAGGCGGTGCACTCTATGATATTAATCTATATAACATTTATTTGTTATCGGCCTTGATGGGAGCACCCGATAGTAGCCATTATATTTGTAATAAAGGGTTTAATGGAATTGATACATCAGGGATATTAACCGCCCATTTTGGGCGTTCAGTTGCATCGTGCGTGGGAGCGAAAGATTCGGCGAGCCCTGGTTACTTTATTATTCAAGGTACCAAAGGGTATATTTGTATCAAGGGGGCTCCAAGTCTTTGCCAGTCAGTCGAGGTTTGCATTGACGGGGAAATATCCAGCGTATCTCGGGATACAACAATCAATCATATGGTCTATGAGTTTGCATTCTTTCGTGAGCAAATTGGCACTAAAAGCCATGCTAAATGTAATGAATTGCTTGAATTAGCATTAATTGTTTCAAAAATATTGCATCAATCACGGGACGATGTAGGGCTGGTATTTGAATCATAAATACATTGGCAGCGCTATGGCTGCCATAATTTGTCAATTTAAAATGAATATAAAGATGCTACTGATTTACCAAGCTTTTCAGCAAGCTCAGATGCCGCATATCTATCCATGATCACTTCGATATAGGCCGCATGGTTCGATAGCTCGGCTTGTTTAATCGCATTGTCTAATTCAATACAGTTGGTAACACGCTGACAATACCAATCTTTACAGCCTAATGCCGCGGGAAGCTGTGCATAATTCCACTGGGGTAAGTCGTTGTAATAGGCTTCAGGGTTTTTACACAAAAGCCGCTCAATTAAATAGCCGTCATTATTTAGGACAAAAATAATGGGTTTTAAGCCAAAACGGGCAAACTGGCTAATCTCTTGGGCAGTGAGTTGGTGAGAACCTTCTCCAGTTACTAAAATCACCCGTTTGTGTGGCTCAGCTATTGCTGCACCAAATGCAGCAGGAGTGGCCCAACCGATAGAGCCCCACAAGGTTTGGTTATGAAACTGTGCATTTTCAGGTAATAAAGCAAAACCTAACCCCATGGATGCAGTTCCCGTTTCTGCAATAATAATATCGTCCTTACGGAACATTTTTTCTAGGCGAGGGTACAAATATGAGGCAGTAATTTGGCCATTTTCACCTTGTTGTGGAGATCCTAAATCTTGGGCTTTGATCCCAACATGGTTCAGTGAGGGCACAAGTTCTTTTAATTTATGTAACACATCTTTCATCAATACATTTGGATAGATAGCAGAGCCCACTTTCACGTGGTCAGAAAGAATGTTAATACAGCTTTCAGGGGCAATAGCTGCCGTGAAGCTGCCGGAGTTGAAGTCCGTTAATACTGCACCGATCCCCATAACACAGTCACAACTCTCGACAAATTCTCTCACTTCAGGATTCATTAGTTTTCCGTTATAAATCCCCATATATCGAGAGTTAGATTCGCTTAAGACCCCTTTATCCATAAACATAGTGGTATAGGGTAGGCCAGTTTTCTGAATAATAGCCTCAACATCAGTCGTTAAGCCGAAACGTGCTGTTAAAATTCCAGGAATAATGCAGGCTTTTGTACTCGATGTGAGCTTTTCGACAATAGCTGTAACGGCAGCTGATAATGACTCGCTATGACTTTTATTTATAGTGATAGTTTCAGATGTTTTATCTGCTTTAATTGGCATAACAGCGTAGTCAGAAGGGAAACCTAAATAAACGGGTCGAGATTTTTGTAAAGCGCTTGTAATTAAGCGCTCTGTCTCGGCAATACAGTTTTCAGGCGTTAAAATAGCGTGAGCACAGCTTAAGTGTTGGCTCATTTGATAAAATACATCGAAATCACCATTTCCTAGAGTGTGGTGAACTAAACGGTGGTTTTTTTGAACCCCACTTGCTGGCATACCAACAAGGTGAAAAATGGGAAGATGTTCGGCATAAGCGCCTGCAATACCATTTAAAGCACTAAGTTCGCCGACACCAAAAGTCGTCGATAATGCCGCTGCACCTTTCACGCGGGCGTAGCCATCTGCAGCATATGAAGCATTAAGTTCATTGCAGTTGCCAATCCAGCGCATATTTTCACTTTCACATACTGCATCTTCAATAGGGAATGCGTAGTCACCAGCAACACCAAAAATATCGTGAATACCGATTTGGTAAAGTCTGTCCAATACGTATTCGATAACCGTCTTATTCATCATGCTGATCTCCATTAATTGCTTAGCTAATAATTCTAAATTGAATTATTTTTATCGTTTATTGTGCTTTAAAGGAAATCACTTAAACTCATTCTATCTATAACTAAAAATCATAGGGGGTGCAATGGACATTCGTTCATTACGTTATTTTGTTGAAGTCGTACAGCTCAATGGTTTTAGTCGTGCGGCAGAAAGTTTATTTGTAACGCAACCGGCGATTAGCCGCAGTATTAAAAAATTAGAAGATGAGCTTGGTTATACCTTGCTGATTAGGGAAGTCGATGGCGTTAAATTAACGGAGGAAGGGGACATTTTATTGGCTCATGCGAAGCAAATTCTTTCACAGTTTAGCAGTATGAAAAAAGCGTTACAGGAAAGGTCGGGTCCTATATCTGGTGTGCTACCTGTTGGGCTACCTCCCGTGATAGCATCGACCTATTTTGCTGACATTATTATGGCTTTTAGCCAACGTTACCCACAGGTGGAACTGAAAATTCTTGAGTTAGGTACCCGAAAAATGCGTGAGGCAATGTTAAATGGTGAAGTTGAAACTGCCGCTGTGATGTTACCTTTTGCTGATGACCGCTTTGAAGTACACCCCTTTTCAACGGACCGATTAATGCTATTAGTCAGCAAACAACATCCACTCGCGATCCGTGAATTTGTTAAATTTAGTGAAATAGTCGATGAGCCTTTTATTTTCTTTTCTGATGACTTTCTAATTAATGAACTGGTTGTCAGTGCTTGCGGTGTTTATGGCAAAAAGCCCACTATTTCCGGACGCAGTAGCCATTTAGATTTGGTAACTGCAATGGTAAGAGCTGGGGTAGGGGTAACGCTACTACCAGATAGTATGTGGCAGAATACCAGTTCAGTGGGATTATCCGTTATTCCAGTTATTGAGCCAATATTGGCTTACGACATTGCTTTAGCGACAGTAAAAAACCACCACCAAAGCCGTCGTGCCAAAGCATGGCATGATTTGGCGTTAACTATATTAAAGGCCAATAGGGCAAGATGAGGCAGTTAGTCCTGTATTGCTAAGTCTTGCATTAAACAGCCCAAAAACATTCATTTATTAATGAATATTGCTAAGGTTTAAATATTAATCTTAATTAAAAATTTTCTTTAATAAACAGAATCTATTGAGATTATAAAATAATTACATAAGAAATTATTTTTGATTTAAATCACATATGCGGAATATTGTTCATACATTAATGAATTAAAAGCGCTATTGTTAAGCAAATGAAAATAAATTGTTTATTTTATTTGGCGGGGTGACAAATGAGCGCAGTAAAATATGATTATATTATTGTAGGTGCGGGTTCTGCCGGTTGTGTTCTTGCTGCTCGGTTGATCCAAGAAACGCAATCTAGAGTATTACTTATCGAAGCGGGCGATAACGATAACCATTTGTTTATTCGTATGCCTGCAGGTGTAGCGAAAATTATCGCCCAAAAAAGCTGGCCTTATGAAACTGAGCCAGAGCCTCATGCTAATAACCGTAAAATGCAAATTGCCCAAGGGAAAGTATTGGGGGGAAGTAGTTCTGTCAATGGAATGATTTATATCCGAGGACAGAAACAAGATTATGATAATTGGGCTCTAAACTATGGTTGTGAAGGTTGGGGATATGCGGATGTATTGCCATGGTTTAAAAAAGCAGAGAACAATGAAAGCCTGACAGGGGAATATCATGGAACAGAAGGCCCACTTCCTGTCAGTGAAAATAGATATCGGCACCCATTATCAATGGCATTTATTCGTGCAGCACAAGAGCATGGCCTTCCTTATCTCAATGATCTTAATGGAGAAAGCCAGCAAGGAACAAGCTTTTACCAGACGACAACGCATAATGGAGAAAGAGCCAGCACATCAAGAACCTATTTAAAATCAGTGGAAAAGAGTGATAAGTTGACATTAAAGCTTGGCACTCAAGTGAACCGTATTATAATTCGCGATGGCCGCGCGATTGGTGTTGCTTATCAAGGGAAAAATGGCCATGAAGTTGAGGCATTCGCTAGTTGCGAAGTATTGGTTTGTTCTGGTGCGATGGGCTCTGCAAAATTATTGATGCTGTCAGGGATCGGGCCAGAGGAGCACCTATCTTCGTTGGGGATTGATACTCATGTGAATCTGCCTGTTGGCCAAAATTTTCATGACCACCTACATATGTCAATTAACGTCACGACTAAGCAACCAATTAGCTTATTCGGCGCAGACCAAGGTCTAAATGCGATTAAACACGGGGTAGAGTGGATAGCATTTCGCAGTGGGCTGCTCACCTCTAACGTTTTAGAAGGCGCTGCATTTAAAGACAGTTGCAGCCAAGGTCGTCCTGATGTACAAATTCATTTTTTACCTATTTTAGATAGTTGGGATGATGTTCCTGGCGAACCTCTACCCGCCGCCCACGGCTTTTCTTTAAAGGTCGGGTACCTGCAACCTAAGTCCCGTGGTGAAGTTTTATTGCGCAGCGCAGACCCACAAGCACCACTAAAGATACATGCTAATTATCTTGCGTCACCTGAAGATATGGAAGGTTGCAAACGTGCAGTTAAATTTGGACTGGAAGTATTGGATTGCCCGTCATTACAAGTATTAAGCAAAGAAGTTCTAATGCCGCCAGCGTCGGTGCGCCATGATGAAGCTCAACTTGAAGAGTTTGTCCGAAATTTTTGTAAAACGGTTTACCATCCTGTGGGAACTTGCCGTATGGGAACGGATACTACAACATCAGTGACTGACTTGCGGTTACGTGTACATGGTATTGAAAACTTACGTGTCGTGGACTGTTCTGTGATGCCTGAAATTCCAAGTGGAAACACAAATGCCCCAACGATCATGATTGCAGAACGCGCAGCAGCGATGATTATAGAAGATAGGAACGCAAATTAGTCTTGCGATAAGGTAATAATAGAAAAACAGCATAAAATCAAGGCAACCACCCACACTTTATGCTGTTTCAATAATCTTACGGTACTTAGAACGATCTAACATTAAGTTGTGGTGTTATATATTAAACCGTTATTTTGCTTTATTGATTTATAGTATTTTTATATTTAATGGTTTATTTTGTACTCGCGGTATATTCATTTAATTAAATCCATCAAATAAAATAGCGTACTTTTATTAAAGTTAAATAATTTTATACAAAAAATTTACTTCGCAATGACTACTATAAAGTGACATAAAGTCGTATTTCCTTTTTTTGGATAATATGCCAAAGAGCGTTATAGGTGAAGCTGACTTGATTGGCTTGGGATGATGTAGATAAACCTTACCTTCACGATAAAAATTTCGACCGAGCATAATCATTTGAAAGATAAACAAACTATTACTGATATTCCACTTTCAATATTCCAGAAGCGGTAAATAAACCTAGTTCAATTTCTTTCCCTTCATGAAAAACTGGGGACACAGTTAATACTGGCTGTGCATAGTAAGTAAAATTACGATATTCATTAGGTAATAAAGGCGTATTATCTGCTTGAATTTTTAGTCCTAAATTAGGGTTAGATGTTTCAAGCAAATCTGTATTAAAGCTTGCATTAGAGCTTTCAAGTTTTAATTTAAGATTTGGATTACTGGATGATTTACTTCCGCAATCCAAATGATAGTCAATGTTTTTTGTATAACGTTCACTGGTAAATCCGTGTAGATTTATTTCACCAAATGAGACTTCAATAGGTTGTCCAGGGCCATTTTCACCATACACATCACAAGTGCTTTCAATCACATCCACTTTAATTGTTAATGTATAGGTTTCGGCAAGACAAAAGCTACTAAAAAAAATAATCAGTATGTTAGTGAGAATTACAAATAGTAAAAGTGTTCTTTTTTTTATTATTTGAGTTAAAAATATCATAATGATTTATACTCCAATCGATAAATCAAATAAATTAATTTCAAGTAACTTAGATTTAATTTTTTAATTAATTACAATAGATAAAATAGCATTTCCTACCCTCGAACCTGGCTCGGGATTTCCTAATGAAGATAGAGTTGAACTAACGGAAAAGGTTAAGTTTGTATTTTTTTTAATATCCGCTTGAACTAAATTATTCAACATACATTTTCCTGAGACACATACATCTAATTGACTTTTTACACCATGTAATAAATCAACTTCATTTTCAGGTAAAAATTGAAATGTGGCACTCATATCGCCAGTACACGATATGTCTCCGTCAATTTTTGCTATATTTCCATTTATATTATTTGAATTGACATTGCCATGAGATATCGTCAATGGCATAGATACATTGCAAGAAGGCAATACTGGGATCTCTGGGACATTAACTGAACAGGTTGTTCCTACATCTTTTCCATTCACAATTATTTGTAAGCATGTATCAGCATAACCTGTTGCTGATGCATGGTAATCGAAGAAATTTATATATCTAACATCAAACTGCCCAAACTTAACGCCGAAGTCGGGTAATACTTCACTACAGTGCTTAGGTGTGTTTCGTGTAACTGAATAGTATTTAACAACACCTACATTATATATACTACTAAATCCAACTAGTAGAGAAATACTTGGTGTTGCCATAGAGGTTATAGAGCCTGTCGATGAGCGACCAGTCGCAATAACTGTAATATTACACTCAGTATTCGTGCTGTTTTTTATCTCATCTGGAATATATAAAAAATAAGGGCCTAACGTTTTTGGTATAGTATAGTATGCATCATTAATAAGATTATGTAACTTACTTGTGGTGTATATACTGTTAGGATTTAATGGACTTGCACTAGTTTTATTATTAATTATAAATAGTAAAGCTAGCATCATTATTTTAAAAAAATAAATATTTTTACTTTTTAGCATTACGCTATTACCTATCAATTTTATAAATTATTATCGTGATGCTATGACGTTAATCATATAGCATTTCAAAAGCAATTAAAGCAGAAAAAGCACCAGGTATGAGTGGACCGGACGTTCTTATAGCTGAGACATAATAAATTAGGCTATTTTGGCCCGATGCAATTAACGTTGGGTTACTTTCTTTACCTATTGGTAATATTTCTCCTGCTGAATTTGCTACTTGCAACCCAAAGCCGTATGCCCCATTGACTTGAATAATATTTGAATGTTCAGGTTCACTTGCCGCTAAAAATTTGATTTTGACCGCAGGCTGTGTGCTACTCCATACTGTTTTTCCAGTTTGGAAATTTTGAAGTTCAGTTTGAACTTGCAAGCAATTTAACAACTCAATTTGGAATGGAATAGGTTGCATCACTTGCTCAGAAGAATTTAGATCACTAAATGATAAATTTCCTAGCGAAACGGATTGATTACTAGATTTCATAGCTAATTCGCATGGGTTTTCAGTTAAAGAGCCTGAAACATGGATAACCCCATGCTGGCCATCAACCTCCCAACCATCTGTAGGCCTGAATAGATTATTATTGTCAGCAACAGCCGGCAATACTGTGGCTAAGCAAAGTGAAATGACTATATATTTTGAACGTAACCAACGATATATTTTTGAGCTCATAAATATGTCCCCATTTAGCTTTATATTCCTTTACTATTTATTTAATAAATTTTTTGTAATAACAGAGCAGATTGTATTTTTACAATCAAAGGTTAATTTTGGGCGACCACCATAATCATTAATATAAGTAATCACGGGGGTATTACCTAATTGCTCATTTGTCATTCCAATATTGATCTCACTAAAGGGCGCAATCATAATTGGATTAAATTTTTTCGCATCCGTATTTGCATGGGCCCCTGCATTAATTATTGTGATGTAATAAGGCGTTGGGTTTTTGGCAAAAACAAGATTTCCTTTCTTTTCAAGCTGCATTTTTTCTTGCCATGGCGCACTGTTTTGCTGTGGTGCAATTGCTTCTGGACGATAAAATAATTTTATTTTTGTTTGTAATGCAATCTGTAAAGTATTTGGTTTATCACTCTTAGGTGGAATCTCTCGCATATTAAAATAGAATAAAGACTCTCTATCCTGAGGTAAGTTTTTTACATCGGGTAGAGCTTCAATTTTCATTTGACTAGATTTTCCTGGTTCTAATCGTTGAACTGGTGGTAATACAATTAATGGTGATGTTATTTTTTTACTTTCTTCATTTTCAATCCAACCTTGAGCAAGATAAGGAAGTTGCTTATTATTATTATTAATATTTAAAGAGATTGACTTGTTCTCTCCATCAAAGATGACTCTTGTTCTATCTAATGATACCGCAGCCTCTGAAAAAGCACTTAGGGTTAAAGGCCCTAAAAAAATACTCATTAATGTCTTTTTGATATTCATTTGGTTATTACCTTTCATATTACTTTTATCTATTTAAACTAAATAATCATTTGACTATTGCTTTTACTACCTCGTTGCATGGAAGTAATAAATTATCTTGAATTTCTCGATTCATTAATTCAGAGGGGAAAATTATTTCACATGACATATTTTTACCCCATGTGACATTCATTATTTCTGAAGGATGAACACCGCTTATATAAGTATTACCTAAATCACCTACAATCCCTACGTTTTGCTTTTTATGATTTGTTACTTGAGCTCCTAATGGTGGATGAGTACCATCAGTAAGTACGATAACAGCCATAATTTTCTGACCTGAAATAACCGAAAATGAACGATATCCAACAGCACCTTCAGTTAATGTTGCTTGAATAACAGATTGTTGGGCATCTATATCATCAGGTAGCTTATTTAAATCAATTTGCGCTTTATTTCGATAGTAGCTACTGACATCTGAAATAACTGCTTTCCCAAATCGGTTTGATTCAACAGGAACACCAATACCACGAATCGTAATATTTGGAACATCATCAGTATCAACTAATATACGTGCTCCCCCGAGATTATTTATTCTATGTGCAACCGTACCTTTCCCTGTTAAGGTCAAGCCACCTGAAGTGGAAAGGCCAAAAGCACTATATTGGTTATTTATATGATTCGCATTGGCTGACCAACGAGCATTATCCCCTTGATGTGAAATAAAAGCACTTGCGGTTCCACCTTTTCGATTTGCACCTGCACTTACCTGATAATTTGTTCTATCATCCAATCGGTCATAATAAGAAACACGATTAGTCGTATCATAGCGGCTTGTATTCATCGAATAACCAACATTTGCCCCATTACTTAGTGGGAAAGATAATGATACATAAGCGCTATCATCGGTCACACCATTATAAAAACTACGATTTGCAGATAAGCTAATACTCATATTTTTTATTGGACCGATATCCATATATTTCGATAGCATTAAACTGTAATAATCATTATCTTTTTTATCCCAATACGTCTGATGGTTATAATTTAAATATAATGATAACCCTATATCCTGGAAATTCTTATTTACAGATATAGTGTATAGCTCTTTGCTTCCATAATTGCGTAGCCCTGTTCGTTGGGTATTTAAGAAATCACTCATGCTCATATAACTTCGTTCTGAAAAACGATAACCTGCAAATTGTATCTGGCTATCGAACTCTTCAAATCGTTTAGAATAGTTAACTCGGTATGAGCTCCCACTTAATGTCCCTTCACCGGATAAACGGGCGATAGACTGAGTAACATCAAATGAAAGTGCACCGAATGCGAGTAAATCCCGCCCAAATCCCATTGATAGCGCATTATAATTTTGGCTATTCAAACTACCGCCAATTAAAGACCAACCATTACTAATACCCCAAGAAAATTCACCTGTAATGAAATTTTCTCCTTCACTTTGGCGCTCGGTATTCGTTGGCTGGCCTAGCGCAAGTTTATATTGAACTTGCCCAGGTCTTGTTAAATATGGCAAATTTGCGGTATCAACTTGAAACTCTTGAATTGAACCATCTTGCTCTTTAATGGCAACATTTAAAGTTCCTGTTATGGCATCACTTAAATTTTGGATACGAAAGGGACCCGGCGCAACTTGTGTTTCATACAGTATCCGTCCTTGTTGCATGACCGTCACTGTAGCATTACTTTGTGCTATCCCTGTTATTTCAGGGGCATATCCACGCAAGTTTGGTGGCATCATGCTTAATTCAGATTGCAAGCTTGCACCAATAAATCTAAAGCCATCAAAAATATTTGAAGCCAAATAGTCTTCACCCAGTACGAGTTTAGCCTTTAATTCAGATAGAGCTCGGTATGCATAAAAACGGTTCCATGTGAAATCAGACTGGTCACGTCCTTGGCTTCCTGTTGTGTGGTTATAGCGGCTTTGCCAATCAGCTCTAAACCGCCAAGCACCTAAATTGATACCTGCGACACCGTTACTATTTACTGAGGATGAATTTGCTCCTCCATTATAGGAATTAGTGGCATTAGCATTCACATTATAATCAATAAGTAATGCTGATATTCCATTGTCCCAGCGAGAAGGGGGATCCCAGTTTTCTGATGTGTATTCTAGGTACGCTTGTGGAATACTGACATATAGAGATGACGTAGCTAAATCACCGCGCAGCAATAATCCCGGCAAGCTGTTTTCATTAAGGCACTGCCCTTCATGCCACCATGTTAATTTTTTTTGCGACTCAGAAGTAAGCCCGAGTAGCTTAACTATTTCTGGAGATAAACAAGGTTGACTATTATCAGGATCATACTCACCAGAATAATAGGGGATGCTAATGTCAGATATTTGTTCGTTATTGATTTTTAGCGTAAAGTTATAAACTCCGGGCATAATATAACCCGCACGAGAGAATTGGTTTAAATCAATGTTATTTTTGTCTTCTAAATCTAAAACATCAGTATTGAATTCAATATGATTATCTGCATTGATAGTTAAAGTCACACAACTGATTGTTAATCCAATAAGAATACTTAACCATTTTAATTTTGGTGTATAAATAGGTAACGAAGACATAAAATATTCCTAAAATCTAACAATAATTTATTTATTATTTAGTAATAATCTAGTTTAAAACGCAGTGATGTTTGATACTGCCCAGCACGTAACGGTGTTTTATCTGAAATAACTTTTAACTGATAATTCAAAATATATTTCCCAGCTTTTATATCGTTCGGTAGTGTTTTTTTTCCTGGGTAAATATGTACTCCTTTCGAATCAGTTAATAATAGTGCTATACCTTGTGCTGACCCCGATACTGAAAAAAAATCCCCATTAACAGGCCCATCAAATGAAACTTCAAATGTTTTCCATGGTTCACCTGTATAAGATGTTAGTTTGCAACCAATTAATGTAATAAAAAAATCATGTGCTTGTCCTTGTCCTTTTTGCTGTATTAATGATAGTGGTAAAATTCCCATATCAATGGATTGTTCATAAGAACCAGTATCAATACTACATGCCGTATCCATAATGCTACCTTGCATTATCAGATCCATTGAGTTATTTGCAGAAGCACTTTTTAAAAAAGGTAATAGTAAAAAAAAACACAATGATAAAATAACTTCTTTTTTCTTTGTTATCATATTATAACCATTAAAATATACACCACGAGGTCTATCAACCCCGTGGTGAGATAGCATCTTATAAAAATTTATTTAATTATATGCTAATGTAAAATTAGTAACTGCTTGGAATTTCCCTGGTGTTACTGGAATAACTTTGCTTTGCGAATCAACTAGCTGAAGTCCAATTAATGATGCTTGGAATTTTAATGTGTTATTCCCTTCAACATAATTTTGTTTTGCGCCAGAGTTAACTTTAATTTGAGTACCCGATGAATTCATAATCTTCACTGCGGCACCAGTAGCATCACCTGTAATCTGTAAATAACCTGTATCTTTCCCCGCTTCAGTTCCCTTGAAAGTTACCGCAACTTGATTATCACCTTTTAGGTTACAGCCTTCTAATTTAATCTGAAATGGTTGTGCTGATGATTCACCACCGTTATCTAAAGTCACATTAGATACTTGGCCTAATGGAACTTCTTGATTCTCTTCACCAGGAGCAATAGAGCATGGCGCTTCAATAATAGAACCAGAAAATGTTACCGTACCACTCCCTGCATCAACAGCTAAAGCAGATGTACTCATTAAACCAGAAATCATAGTTGCTAAAATAATTTTTTTCATTTTTTCCTCAAACGATAAGTATAGATATACATATAAATATTTATATGCATTTTTTTAATAAAAAATATTTAAATAAAATATATTTAAATGGACTAATAAAAATAAATTGTATCAGAGGCTGATATCTTATTTTTTAAAGAAATTACATCATCCGAAGGGGATTTTTGAACTTCAGCAATAATAAGCTTAATGACTCTTTCAAATGGACAATCGAGTGCTACGCTTAAATTAAATAACATATCAATACTAATTTTATTTATTCCACGTTCATAACGTGACATTTGTTGCTGTGAAACATTTACTTGTTTTGCTAGTTCACAAGCAGAAATACCATTCTCTTTACGTATTTTTCTTATAACTAATCCACAGTAAATAGAAAATAGATTATCTTGTGTTTCATATTTGGATATGACTCTATTAACTTTACTCATAATTAATAACAAGGTCTCAGTTTAATAATTTATAATTTGTTGTGCTCTTATATATTCCCTTTAAGTGCTTACAATTATAATGAGTAGTATTTTTTAAATCAAACCACGAAAAAGAATAGAGTCTATTTAATTGGCTATATTTACACTTTTTACAATTCAGTTGTTTTTCTTATCTAACAATAAGTTATAAACATTTAAAGTTTTTAACAATTTTTTTAAAATCAAATTTAGAAGTTAGCTTGTTAGTTTATTAGGCTTGGTTTGACATAAAAAAAAGTATTTTTATCTGAAATTAACAAATTTTAATAAATCCTCTTAGATTGTAACAAAATAACTTGATTTCAATCAAAAACACACACATAAGGAGTGATTATGTAATTTGAAAAACGAAAGACTTTAGAAAAAAGACAGTAAAATCAAGTGATTAATTAATACTCTCATTTGGAGTAAAAATCTACAAAAAAATACAATTAAATCATTATAGTAGCTAGCAGAGATGATGTGTGGCTTCTTATCATTACATCAATAGCCTTACTTATCTAAATATTTATACCTCCATAGCCGAGACACTATAGGGTTCTATCTGCTTAAATTTTTTGTTACGGGCTCTTCTAGCTTACTTCATATCTAGTAAGAGAGTTACTGCAGAGTAGTAAACAAGTACGGATATGTGTCGTTTTTTTACCATAATGTTTTATTTTAAGATATGACTTAGGGCGGTCATTAGTCTGATATTTTTTAACTTGGCTTTGTTAGCCTGTAAATTCAAATTGTTATGAAAGTAAGCTAGATTCTATTTATTTAGAAAGAGAAGGAGAACCAATAGTGAGTTTTTATGATATAACAGGAGGGAAAACAGCATAGTATTATATTTATAAATTAAATATTATGCTGTTTTTGATTAATGATACTTTTTAGTTGGGTGCAAATCTAAAATATAGGCTTACACATTAAACAAAAAGTTGAGTACATCGCCGTCTTTCACGATGTAATCTTTTCCTTCTGCGCGCATTTTACCTGCTTCTTTAGCACCTTGTTCGCCACGGTATTGGATAAAGTCATCAAATGCGATAGTTTGCGCGCGAATAAAGCCTTTTTCGAAGTCAGTATGAATTTTACCCGCAGCTTGTGGTGCAGTTGCACCAACAGGGATAGTCCACGCACGCACTTCTTTAACACCGGCAGTAAAATAGGTTTGCAGGTTTAATAACTGATATCCAGCACGAATAACACGGTTAAGACCCGGCTCTTCAATGCCTAAATCCGCCATAAATTCATCGCGTTCTTCGTCTTCAAGTTCTGCGATATCAGACTCAATCGCTGCGCAGACAGGAACAACTACAGAGCCTTCGGCTTCTGCGATTTTATACACCACATCTAAGAACGGGTTATTTTCAAAACCATCTTCATTAACGTTAGCAATGTACATGGTTGGCTTTAATGTTAAGAAGCTCAAGTAGCGGATAGCCGCTTTATCTTCATTAGATAAATCTAATGTGCGTAACATGCCTGCTTGCTCTAAGTGCGGCAAACATTTCTCTAATGCTTCTAATTCCGCTTTTGCGTCTTTATCGCCGCCTTTTGCACGTTTTTGGACACGATGAATAGCGCGCTCACAAGTATCAAGGTCAGCAAGTGCTAATTCAGTATTAATGACTTCAATATCTGCGGCAGGGTCAACTTGGCCTGCAACGTGAATGATATTGTCGTTTTCAAAACAACGAACAACATGACCAATGGCTTCGGTTTCACGGATATTCGTTAAAAATTGGTTACCTAGGCCTTCACCTTTGGATGCACCTTTCACTAAGCCCGCGATATCAACGAATTCCATAGTCGTTGGTAATATACGCTGTGGCTTCACAATTTCAGCTAATTGATCAAGACGTGGGTCTGGCATTGGCACAACACCCGTGTTTGGTTCAATTGTACAGAAAGGGAAGTTGGCTGCTTCGATGCCGGCTTTGGTCAATGCATTAAATAGGGTGGATTTACCCACGTTAGGCAGACCAACGATACCGCATTTAAAACCCATATGTTTCTCACCTTAATAGCAAGGGGCAGCCTCACGCTGCACCCAATGTTTAGAAATTGGCGCTGATTATACACAAAAAGTTGATTCGGATGAAATGAACTCTTATGAGGTTGCTTTAAAACCATGTAAACGATTGATGGCTTTGTCCATCCCATCAGCCAGGAGAATATCTGTGCACCTAGCTGCTTCATCAATCGCATCATCAATGAGCTTTTGTTCAGATAAAGGCGGTTTGCCCAAAACAAAACCAACAACTTTATTTTTATCACCCGGATGACCAATACCAATGCGTAAACGATAAAAATTCGGGTTATTGGCGAATTTGCTTTGAATATCTTTCAACCCATTGTGCCCGCCATTACTGCCACCTAACTTCATTTTAGCCACACCTGGTGGTAAATCGAGCTCATCATGGGCGACTAAGATCTCATCGAGATTGATGCGATAAAAATTAGCTATAGCGGCAACAGATTTACCACTTAGATTCATAAAGGTGGTTGGAACCAGCAGACGGATATCGTTACCATTCATATTAATGCGAGCGGTATAACCAAAAAATTTAGCTTCTTCTTTCAATGGCTGATTATGGCGCTCAGCCAGTAAATCAACATACCATGCACCTGCATTATGGCGCGTTTGTGCATATTCAGCACCTGGATTGGCAAGTCCAACAATTAACTTAATTTTGCTCACGACGATGATTTCACTATCAGTTATGAAATAATGCCTTAGTTTACCTTGTGAAATACAGGATGTACAAAATTGTGATAGATAAAAGTAACTATGATTATAATTACCGAATAAACTATTCGGATTTTCTGGGTTTTTGATAAAAAGCACTTTTTGTACAGATATTCTTGCTAACTTCCTTCCTTGTGATGTCTATCGCAAAAAATTTTACTTAATGCGCTATAATCATTACATAAATATAAAGTATGACCGAATTTATTTACACATGCTTGCTTATCAGTTTACTGGTACTGGAGGTATATATGAAACGGAAAAGCGCTCATCTTCTTGGTAATGTCTTCATGGGAATCGGAATGGTGTTGATGATCGGGAGTATTGGTGTCAACTTATTCTCTCATATTGTTAACTTAGGCCTTTCAGAACTTATTACCAATGGTTCCTTATTCGGCATTTTTATCGGTGCGATGGTATGGTTAGTCGGTGCAAGGATCGGCGGCCGTGAAAAAGTTGCAGACCGTTACTGGCAGTTAAAACAACAATATCATTCACGCAGAGATAATCACCGCTATCCATAAATAGCCTAGAGCAATTAATTGCTGATAATGGTGAACAAGTTTGATAATTAGGCATTAAGAAGAGTGAAATTCCAATGAATTTTGCTCTTTTGTCGTGAAGATTGTGAGTTATTTTAGATGGCTATTTTTATCGTTTTATTACGTGAAATCACCACTATGATTGGCGATAGAATATAAACATAGGCATCGATGGTTTCTTTCCTGCCAAAATCATAAAGCCCCTGCAAATGACATTGCAGGGGCTTATATTTTTTATTGTGACTTTTTCATTATGGTTGAACGCTAAAACCCAATATTGGAGAATTAGTGCTCAAACATTGCTGAAATTGACTCTTCGTTGCTAATACGACGGATAGCTTCAGCTAACATACCTGAAAGCGTTAAGGTGCGAACATTGCTCAGCGCTTTGATTTCAGGAGAAAGAGGAATAGTGTCACAAACAATGACTTCATCAATGACTGAATTTTTGATGTTGTCTACAGCATTACCTGAGAAAATCGGGTGTGTTGCGTATGCAAATACACGTTTAGCACCACGTTCTTTCAGTGCTTCAGCTGCTTTACACAGAGTACCACCGGTATCAATCATATCGTCCACTAAGATGCAATCACGACCTGAAACATCACCAATGATATGCATAACTTGAGAAACGTTCGCACGTGGGCGGCGTTTGTCAATAATGGCCATATCAGTGTCATTCAGGAGTTTTGCGATAGCTCTAGCACGTACCACGCCGCCGATGTCTGGAGATACAACGATTGGGTTTTCCAAATTCTTCTGTAACATATCTTCCAGAAGAATAGGGCTACCAAATACATTATCCACAGGAACATCAAAGAAGCCCTGGATCTGCTCTGCGTGTAAATCGACAGTGAGCACACGGTCTACACCTACACTTGACAGAAAATCGGCAACAACTTTAGCGGTGATTGGTACACGGGCAGAACGTACGCGACGATCCTGTCTTGCATAACCGAAGTAAGGGATAACAGCGGTAATACGACCAGCAGATGCACGGCGTAGCGCATCGACCATAACAACCAGTTCCATCAGGTTATCATTGGTTGGTGCACAAGTTGACTGGATGATAAAAATATCACCACCGCGAACATTTTCATTAATTTGAACACTGACTTCGCCGTCGCTAAAACGACCAACAGCCGCGTCTCCAAGATTAGTGTAAAGGCGGTTAGCAACACGTTGTGCTAGTTCCGGTGTAGCGTTACCAGCAAAAAGCTTCATATCGGGCACGAGAAAAACCTCAGGCTTGCGTCCAGAGAGATATTGTTGACCAATAGCGACAAGGCTTATTGGTGCAATACACGGGTTATCCCAGCGCGGAACTTGTGCAGTGGGGAAACGTTAACGCCTTGAGCGACGAACCCTTGCACCCACGATGGGGCTTTATTTAACACCTGCAGGGCATCCGCTTGTGTTTCAAATTCAGAAAAAACACATGCGCCTGTTCCTGTAAGGCGAGACGGAGCATATTCTAACAGCCAAGAAACAAGCTGTTCAACCTCACGAAAACGTTTTCTTGCGATTGGTTCACAGTCATTTGCGTACGGAGCCAGTAATAATGCGGCTAGGGAGCGTTTTGGAGAATTTCGATTTAATTGTGGATCTGTGAAGATCATCGGGGTTGATATTTCAATTCCGGGATGAGTGACGAGATACCATTTCTCTTCAGGGGAAGCTTTGGTTAAAATATCACCAATCCCTTCAGCGAAAGCGGCATGTCCACGAACAAACACTGGAACATCAGCACCTAATGATGCACCTAATTCTGCAAGGACTTCATCAGAAACCTGTGTTTTCCAATGTTCGTTAAGCGCAATTAAGGTTGTTGCTGCGTTTGATGAGCCCCCACCAATACCACCGCCCATGGGCAATACTTTATGAATACAAATATCAGCCCCTAATGGGCCATCGTGCTGTAAGGTATCGCGGCAATAGGATTGTAATAATTTAGCTGCCCGTAAAATTAGGTTTTTTTCGGGGGGAACCCCTTGCATGTCAGTCAATAAATTCAGTTGGTCGTCATCACGTGTTGTGATAGTGATTTCATCGCCATAATCGACAAATTGAAATAGAGTTTGTAACTCGTGATAGCCATCAGGGCGTTGGCCGGTGATGTACAAAAAAAGATTTAATTTTGCCGGAGAAGGCCATGTTAACGTCATTTTTTCAGTGTCCAACTATCCATTTTCAATTTGATAAGTCTATCCCCTTGGCGTAACTCGAGATAGTTTGGCAGCATTGGTGTTGTTTTGCTGTCATAGGAAATATAGTTGAGCTGCCATGTTTCACCATTGCTTTTAAACGTAACACTTTTTAGCAAGTGGTTTTCATCTAAGGTGAAATCTGTTGCACGTCCGGGCGAGCCAGTTAACCAAGCGGTTAGGTCATCAATTGGGATTTCCATACCAGTGAGCTGATAAATCAACTCGCTCGGCACGTCACTCATATGGGTTTGACCATCTTTGGTAGTTAATCGAGCTAAATCAGGTTCAACGGTAAGCTCAAGTTCGCGGCTACCTAATGGGTTGGTCAGCAACAAACGGTACTTTTCAGGTGTATATTGTTGCCAGAAAAACTTAGCATACGTTTTTGTTTCTCCGCCGTTATAGGCAAATGATCCACGGGTTTGGTAGTCACGTAACTGACTTAATTCTTGTTGATGTGCTTTCCACTTAGCATCCGATGCGGAGCTGGTTCCTTTCGTGGTTGTTTGTGACGTTGTCACGCAAGCAGTTAGCAAGACGCATGAAAGTGGTAAGAGGCGAAAAAAGTGCTTATTTATGTGCATAAACGGTAAAGCTTGAGTTAATTGCATATCAAATCTCAAAGTTGTATTGGGCGCTGATAGCAGTCTCTATTGAGTTACTTGCATTTAAAGAGGTTTAGTTTAGCGCGATATGGCTATCTGAGTCATCTATTGCACTCGATGATATACCTAACCGATAAAAATCTGTAAGTGATTTACTGTTTGTATACAAATAACATAGTGCATTGACAGCGGGAATGGTTTTCTAAAGTGGCTATTAAACCAATCCAAGCTCGTCACCATTTGTTTTCTGTGCGAAATAATTGCATCCTCTATGCATCTTATCGCAGTTAATTTATCATTGTTAATAATGATATGGCTGATAATCAGTTTTATATAGTATAAATAAACGATAAAATTACGATCAGTTTTGACTGATAAAATCGCTATTACGTCTGTTATTTCGGCTTATTTTTTGGCGTGGGTCATCTTTCTGAAGGATAGGCTTATGTAAACCGTAGAAAGAGAGACGCGGATCATCTACAATAGAACAATATAAATAACAGTATTGCTAAATTGGTAGGAAATACCCATCGAGCATAACTGAAAATAATTAGCACTGTAAGCAATGTGAGCAAGTCGTAAAGCACAATGACCTTATTAGCCTTAGGCATCAACCATAAAACAGCACCAGTAGCCCTGCGTGAGCGGGTGACATTTGGTCCTGAAAAAATTGACCATGCACTTGAGGAACTTCTCAAACAGCCTCAAGTGAATGGTGGCGTTGTGCTGTCTACCTGTAATAGAACTGAGCTTTACTTGAGCCTTGAATCACAAGAACGAGCTCAAGAACAGCTAGTAAAATGGTTGTGTGATTTTCATGGTATAACCCAAAAAGATTTACAGCCAAGTTTATATTGGCACCAAGACGACCGAGCGGTGAGCCACTTAATGCGTGTGGCGAGTGGCTTGGATTCATTAGTTTTGGGAGAGCCACAAATATTAGGGCAAGTAAAAAAGGCGTTTGCACTTTCGCAAGGTAACCATTCGTTATCAAGCGAACTTGAGCGTCTTTTCCAAAAATCATTTTCTGTTGCAAAACGTGTGCGTACAGAAACCGATATTGGAGCGAATGCAGTTTCTGTGGCATTTGCTGCTTGTACACTTGCTCGTCAAATATTTGAATCACTTAAGCATTTAAATATTTTGTTAGTTGGCGCAGGGGAAACTATTGAACTTGTGGCTCGTCATTTGCGCGAACACGGCGTACAAAAAATGATGATAGCTAACCGAACACGTGAACGTGCGGAGCTATTGGCCAATGAGGTGAATGCACAAGTTATTTCGTTATCGGATATTGATAACCGTTTAGCTGAAGCGGATATTGTCATTAGTTCAACGGCGAGTCCTTTACCCATTATAGGGAAAGGGATGGTCGAGCGTGCTATGAAAATACGTCGTAGTAAGCCGATGTTATTAATTGATATTGCCGTTCCTCGTGATATCGAACAAGATGTTGAAAAATTAAGAGATGTTTATCTCTATACTGTGGATGATTTGGAATCTATCATTGCACAGAACCTTGCTCAGCGAAAAGCCGCAGCCGTTGAAGCTGAATACATTGTTGAGCAAGAAAGTAGCCACTTTATGGATTGGTTGCGCTCACAAGCGGCAGTGTCTACAATTCGCGATTACAGAGAACAAGCTGAGGCCATTCGGGCAAATATGACTGAAAAAGCGTTGACGGCTATCCGTCAAGGTGCAGACCCTGAGCAAGTGATCATGCAATTATCGCAACAATTAACCAACCGCCTTATTCACGCTCCAACCAAATCTTTGCAGCAAGCTGCAGGAAATGGGGATGTAGAGCGTCTAAATCTACTTAGGGACAGCTTAGGGCTGGACCATCAATAACCACATTTTAATCATAGGTCTTATATAACGAATGAAGCCTTCTATTGTCGCAAAACTAGAAGCATTACAAGAACGCTACGAAGAAATTGAAGCGCACCTTGCTGATGCAGGTGTAATTGCCGATCAAGACCGTTTTCGTGCTTTATCAAAAGAATATGCTCAATTGTCTGATGTCGCTAAATGCTTTAGCGCATGGCGCACAGTACAGGATGACATCGAAACAGCTGAAATGTTGTTAGACGATCCTGAAATGAAAGAAATGGCTCAAGAAGAGCTTAAAGAAGCCAAAGCGCGCAATGAAGAGCTCGAACAGCAATTACAATTGTTATTGCTTCCGAAAGATCCTGATGATGAATATAACTGCTTCGTTGAAATCCGTGCGGGAGCAGGGGGAGACGAAGCGGCAATTTTTGCGGGTGATTTATTCCGTATGTATAGCCGCTATGCAGAAAACAACCGCTGGCGCGTTGAATTAATGAGCACGAGTGATGGTGAACATGGCGGTTTTAAAGAAGTTATCGCGAAAATTTCCGGTGATAGCGTTTATGGTCGCTTGAAGTTTGAGTCAGGCGGTCATCGTGTTCAACGTGTCCCTGAAACTGAATCTCAAGGCCGTATCCACACTTCTGCTTGTACTGTGGCTATTTTACCTGAACTGCCAGAAGCTGAGTTACCTGAAATCAGCCCTGCGGACTTACGTATTGATACCTTCCGTTCATCGGGAGCGGGTGGTCAGCACGTTAACACCACAGATTCTGCAATTCGTATTACCCATATTCCAACAGGTATCGTTGTTGAGTGCCAAGATGAACGTTCACAACATAAAAACAAAGCGAAAGCGATGTCTGTGTTAGGTGCGCGTATTCGCCAAGCAGAAATGGATAAACGCCAAGCCGCGGAAGCCTCTGAACGTCGTAACCTGTTGGGTTCTGGTGACCGTTCTGACCGTATTCGTACCTATAATTTCCCTCAAGGCCGAGTGACTGACCACCGTATCAACTTAACGTTATACCGTTTGGATGAAGTAATGGAAGGAAAGCTGGATTCACTTATCCAACCTATCATCAATGAATACCAAGCAGACCAACTTTCTGCGTTGTCTGAGCAGGAATAATGCAATATATCGAATGGGTCAAGCAGGCAGCGAATCGGCTGTCTGCAAGTGACAGTGCGAAGCGAGATGCTGAAATTTTACTGGAACATGTCACAGGCCGCAGTCGTACCTATCTTTTTGCTTTTGGTGAAACGGAACTCAAAGCCGAAGAATTCCAACAAGCTGAATTACTTTTACAACGCCGTGAGAAAGGTGAGCCTATCGCCTATATTATCGGTGAACGTGAGTTCTGGTCTCTTCCTCTTTATGTCTCTCCTGCAACACTAATACCTAGGCCAGATACCGAATGCATTATTGAACAAGCATTATCTAGGCTAACAGAGCAAAAAAATCAAATTTTAGATTTAGGCACTGGGACAGGGGCGATTGCATTGGCTTTGGCGTCAGAGATGCAACAAAGTCAGGTTATTGGTGTTGATTTTAACCCTGATGCAGTTGCTTTAGCACAACGAAATCAGCAGCGTTTGAATATTTCAAATGTCAAATTTATACAAAGTAATTGGTTTTCTTCACTATCAATTCAACAATTTGATATGATTATCAGTAATCCACCCTATATTGATGAAAATGATATGCACCTCAGTGAAGGTGATGTGCGATTTGAGCCGTTAACCGCTCTAGTGGCGAAGGATGAAGGCTTAGCTGATTTAATGCATATCATTAAAGAATCTAAAAAGTATCTTAAAAATCAAGGGTGGTTGCTTCTTGAGCATGGCTGGACACAAGGTCTTGCGGTGCGTGATTTATTTAAAGTACATGGGTACACCAAAATTGAGACTTGTCTTGATTATGGTGGAAGAGAGCGAATTTCACTCGGTCAATGGAATGGTTAAGTGGCGTAGCAGTGGGAATGTAATGAAAACCATAGCGAATATAGAGTTTAATCAACTCCCTTTAAGTGAAGGGATCATGACTGTGTCACAATGTATCCGTCATGATTTCCCGCTGATGAAAGTGCAAGCTCAGTTAGATAGCTTAGTATCATCAGCCAAGTCTTGTATCGATTTAACTGCTGATAATGAAACAAAAATTCAGCAATTGACTTCACTTTTCTACCAAGAATGGTCGTTTGGTCCAGCTGAAGGAATTTATTTGTTATCGGATATGCTGTGGTTAGATAAAGTATTGTCATCTAAGCAAGGTACGCCAGTGACACTCGGTGCTATCTTCTTGTATGTTGCCGAACGCCTTGGTATTGCGATTTATCCCGCTATTTTTCCTACGCAATTATTATTTATCAGTGAAAGAAATGATGGCAGCCAATGGGTAATTAACCCTGTTAATGGCGAGTCTTTATCATTACACACATTAAATTTATGGCTCAAAGGAACAGTTGATCCTTTTTCTGAATTTTACCATGACCAACTGGATGTAGCAGAAAACAGCGTTGTCATTCGTAAAATTTTTGACACATTAAAAGCGTCATTAATGGAAGAGAAAAAGATGGAATTAGCGTTGCGGGTTTGTGAAACGCTTCTGACTCTTGACCCTGAAGACCCTTACGAAATTCGTGACCGAGGGTTAATTCTGGCACATTTAGACTGTAATCATGTGGCATTGAGCGATCTCAATTATTTTATTGAGCATTGCCCAGAAGACCCTGTTTCTGAAATGATTAAAATACAAATTTATTCGCTGGATAACCATCCGGTCGTATTACATTAATTAACATACAGGCCTATCCCCTGTTTTAATATTTAAGGTAAGAGTATGCAACAGAAAGTAGTCAATATTGGTGATATCAATGTCGCGAACGACTTGCCGTTTGTGTTATTTGGTGGAATGAATGTATTAGAATCCCGCGATATGGCGATGAAAGTGTGTGAGCATTATGTCACGGTGACACAAAAGCTGGGAATTCCTTATGTTTTTAAAGCGTCATTTGATAAAGCAAATCGCTCATCAATCCACTCTTATCGTGGCCCTGGTCTTGAAGAAGGAATGAAAATATTCCAAGAGTTGAAACAAACATTTGGCGTAAAAATCATTACGGATGTTCATGAGCCAGCACAGGCCGCCCCTGTTGCTGAAGTCGTTGATGTTATCCAATTACCAGCGTTTTTAGCTCGCCAAACAGATTTAGTTGCG
This sequence comes from Providencia sp. PROV156, assembly GCF_028480905.1. Taxonomy (NCBI): domain Bacteria; kingdom Pseudomonadati; phylum Pseudomonadota; class Gammaproteobacteria; order Enterobacterales; family Morganellaceae; genus Providencia; species Providencia sp. PROV156. The sequence continues at coordinate 104,914 of NZ_JAMPPE010000015.1, forward strand.
GCAATGGCTAAAACAGATGCAGTAATTAATATTAAAAAACCACAGTTTATCAGCCCAGGGCAAATGGGGAATATCGTCGAGAAATTTATCGAAGGCGGTAATGATAAAATTATTCTTTGCGACCGCGGTGCGAACTTTGGTTATGACAATCTAGTGGTTGATATGCTTGGCTTTAATGTCATGGTCCAAGCATCAAAAGGCTGTCCTGTCATTTTCGACGTAACCCATGCACTGCAATGCCGCGACCCGTTCGGTGCAGCATCTGGTGGCCGTCGTGGCCAAGTTGCTGAGTTGGCAAGAGCTGGAATGGCGGTTGGAATAGCAGGTTTATTCCTTGAAGCGCATCCAGACCCAGACAACGCACGTTGCGATGGCCCATCAGCACTGCCATTAGATAAGCTGGAACCATTCCTGAAACAAATGAAAGCAATTGACGAAGTTGTAAAAAGCTTCCCAGAGTTAGATACAAGTCGCTAAGTTAGGCGGTTTATGCAACTCACTGAAGTCGTTTCTATGTTCGGCGCTGATTTACAGCGCCGATATGGTGAAAAAATCTATAAAATCACCTTACATGGTGGCTTTAATTGCCCGAACCGTGATGGCACCCTTGGGCGAGGAGGCTGCACTTTTTGTAATGTGGCCTCTTTTGCTGATGAAAGTCAGTCATCTCAAACTATTAGTGAACAAATTCACCAACAGATCACCCGAATTTCCCGCGCAAAACGTTATTTAGCTTATTTTCAAGCCTATACCAGCACTTATGCCGAAGTGAGCCTATTAAAACAACTTTATGAAGAAGCCTTACTGCAAGCCGATATTGTTGGTTTATGTGTAGGAACTCGCCCTGACTGTGTCCCTGAATCCGTTTTGTCTTTGTTAGGCCAGTATCAACAGAAAGGCTATGAAATATGGCTTGAGCTAGGTTTACAAAGTGCTCATGATAAAACACTACATCGTATTAATCGTGGCCATGGTTTTGATGCATACCGACAAACAACGCAAAAAGCCCGTAGCCTTGGATTAAAAGTGTGTACGCATTTGATTTGTGGATTACCCGGGGAAAATGGCCAAATGAACATGGAAACACTTGATAAAGTGCTTGAATGCGGAACGGATGGTATCAAATTACATCCGTTACATATTGTTGAAGGCAGTGTGATGGCCAAAAGTTGGCGAGCAGGGCGCTTGGCAACGCTTTCTCTTGATGAATATACCCAAACTGCTGGTGAAATGGTACGTCATACTCCGACTGACATTGTCTACCATCGTATCAGTGCAAGTGCAAGAAAGCCAACTTTGCTCGCCCCGAACTGGTGTGAAAATCATTGGGTGGGAATGAATAATTTATATCAATATTTCTTAAAATGGGGAGGGCAAGGCTCCGCGCTTTGACTTCTTTAATGAGAACAACTATGAAATCAAATTTTTATAAAGCTATTATCGTTTCATCTCTAATTACGTTTTCTTTTCAAGCTGCTGCTCAACTTGATATTACTCCTGAAGATAAACAAAAATTTGTACAAACTCACCAAAAAGCAGTCAAGAAAGATGCCCTTGCTCAGTACCAACTTGCTCAAATGTATTTTTCCGGTTTAGGTGTCCTACAAAATTTTAATAGTGCGCGTTTATGGGCAAATGAAGCGGCAAAAAACGGTAATGCGGATGGTTATGCATTATTGGCGGATATCAATCTATTAAGTGATAGTTACTTTTCGCAGGAATTGGCTGATGCCCGTAAATACGCGACAAAAGCGGTTGAAATGGGCAGTACGCGCGGAAAAATCAGTTTAGCAGAGTCATTGATAAATCCAATTGCAGGCAAAACGGATTATCAACAATCTATAGAACTTCTTAATGAAGTTAATGCGTTAAATAACCCGGATTATTTTATTGCTCCAATTTTACTTGGTGTTATCTATTTAGATGGCAAAGGCGTTGCAAAAGACGAAAAGAAAGCACAGCAATGGTTTGATAAAGCAAATGAGATGACTTATCCAGGCTATGCAGAGTGGATGGCTGCGTTTAGATTTTCTGAAGATAACACAGGAACGGTGACCATCGACCAAGTTAAAGCAAAAAAATTAAGGGAAATAGCCTGCGAAAAAGGAAAAAATGCAGGGAATGAGATGTTTTGTTTTAGTGAGTGATAGCTAAACCGCCATGTGAAATAGCATGGCGGTTTGCTTTGATACCTAAGTTAAGGCGTTGTTGTTGGTTTTTCTGTGTCGATAGAACCTGCCTGTTCGATAGCTTTAACGGCTTCAAGTGCATGATCCATTGAATTATAAAAGCTCAATACGCCTTCAATAGGTGTCACTTTCGCTCTTGCCAAAGTTTTTAATGGCTGGAACGGAATGTCACAAACTAAGACATGGGTATCTTTGCGTACGGCATCTATGAATTTTTCGAAAGCTTCTAAACCACCTGCATCTAAAACCGGCACTGCGTCCCATTGCATAATAATGGTTTCATAACCTGCGCTTTTGACGCGCAATTCATCGAAAATACGCTCAGCAGCAGCGAAAAATAACGGGCCATTTATTCTTACGACTAAACGGCTTCGCTCTTCGTCTGTTTCTGCGAGTTGTGTTGAACGGGTCATATTGGCAATACGCCGCATGAACAATAATGACGCGAGAACAATCCCGACAGTGATAGCAATGACCATATCAAATAGAACAGTTAGAGACATACATAGTACTAATACAATAATGTCATCTTTTGGCGCGCGTTTAATCAGGTAAACGACTTTGCCCGCAGCACTCATGTTCCAAGCCACAATCAATAGTAATGCAGACATTGCGGCTAATGGCAGATAAGAGAGCATTGGTGCAAGAACTAATAATGTAAGTATCACCAGTATTGAGTGAATAATCGCAGAAATGGGGGATGTAGCACCTGCACGGACGTTAGCTGCAGAGCGTGCTATTGCAGCGGTTGCTGTGATCCCACCAAAAAAAGGCGCCGCAATGTTCCCCACACCTTGGCCAATAAGTTCACTATTGGAATGGTGCTTGGTTCCTGTCATGTTGTCCAATACTACAGCACATAACAGTGACTCAATTGCGCCAAGTACCGCCATAGAAAATGCTGCAGGCATTAATGCGGTGATCATCGCCCAGTTGATTGGCGCACTTCCGGGGAGTTCCCATGGCAAAATAAACTGCGGTAGGATAGGGGGAATACCATTACCTTCAGTACCATCAGGCAATAAATAGCTAAATTCAGAACCGATAGTCGCGACTTCCATACCAAATAATGAAAGTACCCACATGACGAAAGTCCCGACAATAAGGGCTGGCAAATGGCCGGGAAGTTTTAATTTTAGTTTAGGCCAGAAGATAAGCACCAAAAGGGTTGAAAGACCAATTAGTGTGTCACTGTACTGAAAAGTGGGGAAGGTATTGCCAATAGCAATGAGCTTATCAACATAGTTTTCTGGGACATGCGCCATTTGCAAGCCAAAGAAATCTTTAATTTGCATGGTAGCAATGGTGATAGCAATTCCCGAAGTAAAGCCTAAGGTGACAGAAACGGGTATGTATTCAATAAACTTACCAAAGCGAGCAAACCCCATCGCAAGAAGTATGACACCCGACATCAATGTGGCGACTAATAACCCACTTAACCCAAATTGTTGAGAGACAGGATAGAGGATCACCACAAAAGCCGCTGTGGGGCCTGAAACGCTATAGCGTGACCCACCAGTTACCGCGATGACGATCCCAGCAATCGCGGCAGTATAAAGCCCATATTGAGGCGGAACACCGCTAGCGATAGCCAAAGCCATTGCGAGGGGGATAGCGATAATACCCACGGTAATACCCGCGATTAAATCCTTAATAAAGCGGGTAGCCGTATATTTTTCTTTCCAACAAGAATCTATTAGCGCACTAAAAGGGCGCAACCTATTAATTTTTTTTGTACTCATTATACCCTACCAAATAACAGGGTGAAAAATAAACGAAAGATGTACCTATAAGGATACGCTTAGCAATCTAAAAAAAATCTGTTATGTATCAATGAATCTGCAATTATCATAACGTTTTCAGTAACAAAAGTAAAAAACCGTTATATTATAAAGAAAAATAGTTAGAGTACATTTTATATGGCTATTTTTCTTTTTTAGACTATATATGTGAATGATGTAAGCGTAATTTTATTTTTTAAGTAGTAATTATAAATCATTATAAATAAATAATTAGTCAACACGTATAATGGCTAAATTGTTATGATTGCTACCAATAATCCTATCCATTGCAGTAGTACTAGCCCAAGAGCACGTATGAAAAGACGTTTAGTCCCAGACCACCTTTGCTGCATCGTATGATGTTTGATTTTGCTTGGAAATAAAAAATTTAAAGCATTATCAAAATGTTCTGTTTCATTATGTGTGTAGATAATTTTAAAGAAATGATTATCTAGCCATAGGCGATATATATAATACTGGCAAATTATAAATATAATCACATTGACAAATAAAATATATTTAGGGTAATTAGAACCCAAAAATAAACTTAATTGGCAAAATAATGCTAATACAGACCCTACAGTAAAATAACGCCAACTATGAGTCAAAATAGTGATGACTTCACTTTGTTGTTTATTCATCAATATATTCATTTTTTCACTCGGTTTAGGTGGTAATGGGTATACCAATAATTCAGCTGCTCTATCGTTGCTGTATTTAAAATCACTTGTGGGCGAGTTTGCTCAACTAATACTACGGCCCCTTCTATATTTTTAGCATCACCATGATGTACCAGCCATGCAACAGCCACAGTCGCACTTCGTGAGTAACCTAATTTGCAATGAATATATACCGCACCGTGTTTTACCAGCTCATCCATAGTATGGACTGACTTTTCGATATCTTCCGCGCTTAGAGGTAACAAATCAATTTGCGGTTGGCTACAATATTTCAGCCCTTTACTGTAAGAATTACGAGGCCATTCGCAAGTCATATCTAAAACAGCTTGAGTTTGCAAAGCGTAAAGCGGGCGCCCTCCCAAAACAATATGTTTACTGACAATACTGGGTTGTGCGCAGTGCTTAGCGAAGTAATGATAGGTTCCCCAAGCAATCAGCCGGTATGGCAGCAATAAAATAGCAGCCGAAGGGGAAATATTACCTTCCGGTGTTTTTTGGAAAACGCTGGCTCCGGCTCCTAAGTAGCCAAGGGTAATAAAAAAGAGGGCAATAGCAGGCCATAATAGTAACCAAGCGAACCCTTGGAAGGTAAAAGCAAGAATAAAACAAGCAAGAGAACCGGCTCCATAGTTTTTACTCATTTTAAAACTGCGAGGAGAACCTGTGTAATGCCATTGCCAATGGGTTTGTATAGGAAGTAAATAGCTAATTAATAGGCCAACGACAAAGCCAGTGATGACATCAATAAAGTGGTGTTGCCATGTGGTTAGAACTGAAATTAAAATTAAAACAGACCAACTATGAAGCAACCAGCGCCATTTTGTTGGTGTATGTGCTCGAAAACGTAACCATAGGATCCACAATAAAATAATATGTAATGAAGGGGCTTGGTTAAAGGGGAGATCAAATAGCTCTAGGCTGTTAAACATCCAGCCAAATAGGCCATCAGTGCTTGGTCGAGGGAAACTAAACTTTAGTGGAAATAGCAAAAAACCAATACAAGCAACAAGAGAAGCCGTGATCAGCCGTAAGCCGTGGATGGTTTGTTCTTTACGGGTCGTGCAAATAAATAATGATAACCCATAGAATAAGTCAATGCTCCAATAGGGAATGATAGTCCAAGGAAGAAATGGGATATGTGTTTCCCAAGAAAAAACGATAGAGGGAACCTGGTCTAACGTTGCGGTATAGGTATTGACTTGGCCATAAGTTAAGAAGAAAAAAGGTGCTAGAAAAACTAACCATAGCAAACCAGACAGTATTATTTTGCGTCGAGGTACAACCTGTTGAGGTTCGCGGGTTGCAGTTATCATCCTTTATCCTATTCCTTAAATGTCAACGAACTGGTGGTGATATTAGTAAATGATTGGGAAAACAAATAACGCTAAGCAGCATAGGTGCTTTGCTAACAATAAACAACGGCTATCATCTAAAGTTGATGTTAGTGATTGATGTCAATAATGTGTCATCAATCACTCTGGAGGAATAAATAGATTAACGTCGTCTAGCTATAGATACGCTGAATATGCCCCAGTTATCAATAGATTGGTTTAGTTTTTCAAAGCCCGCTTCTTCAACTAAAGCATCCATTTCGCCTTGGCTACGGCAACGCATAACCCATGCTTGCCCACTTTGGTGGCTTGGGAGTACCCGGGCAATCATTTCAACTTGAGGGTGCCATGGTTGACAGGTATAAATTAATAGCCCGCCAGATGGAATTGCCCGAGAAAGCCCATTTAATGAAGCCTTTATCATTTCATTATTGGGGAACAGCTCATACAAACCACTGACGATGCCAATTGTTGGCGATGGTGAAACCGCAGCTAGATCATCGGCATCAAAAGCATTACCTTCAGTAAATTGGATTTTGTCTTCAAGGTAACGTTCTTTTATATGTAATCGCCCTTGCTCAACATTGATAGGGCTATAGTCTCTTAGCAGGACGGACTCGACTTTTCCATAGTCATTAATCGCATCAAAAATATAACGACCTTGGCCTGCGGCAATATCCATAATTCGCACGGGAGTCCCTTTCTCTGTTAGGTCACGAATAGCCTGCCGAATGATGTTTTCAATATTGACTTTGCGTTGGCGTATTCCTTGCCAGCCAATACTGTTGAGATATTGCCTATCAATCACACGGCCAAACAAGCCTTTCCCCTGCGCTTTATCGCGATATACGTAATCAAGGGTCGAACCTGAATCAAACCCTTTATCATAACCAATACGAATACCTTCAGAAGCTTTGCCAAGTGTGCTCATTGATTTGCTCATAATTTTATAAGCAAGATTTTTGGGGCACCATTTAGGTAATGGAGTCATGAGTGAACGATATTTTTCAGCGCTGACACTCCACGTATCTTCATATTGATAATTATGTTGGTAGCACGGTAAGGCGAATAATTTGCCAATAAACTCACGGATTTTCTCAAGTGGGATATGGCGTTCTTTTTCACCTAAAGTGTCATGATAAAAACCGGGTAATATATGCTTTTCTTTTATTGGGGTGTTTAATTTTTCAAAAAACTGATGTTGAGGCCGGTGGTGAACAACGTGGTCGCTACCCGAAATAAATAGTTGAGTGGGCAAAGTAATTGCACCCGCATCAGCAACGATGCGATCAGCCGTTTTATACAGCTCAAGTAAAATATTGACGGCAATAGGGCGAGTGATCAATGGGTCGCGATTAAACGAATCAATTCGTTGTGCATCGTGAGTGAGAAATTTAGCTTTAACATACGAATTTACATAGAACAAGCCTCGAGCCTTTTGCATTAAAGCAAGCCCTGTTCGGGCAAATGGAACATACAATTTAACTTTAAATGCAGGGGAGGCGAGTACCATCCCTCGAATTTTGGGGGCGTAGTCATGAACCCAAGCGGAGACAAGAACGGCACCAACACTTTGCCCAATGACAATGATATTTTCTAACGGAATATTATATTCAGCGGAAATGTAACGCACAAACTCATCGACATCATTGATGGATGTGCTTAGTGAAGGGCTATAACCTCGAGGGCCATCATTTCTACCATGGCCACGGGCATCCCATGCAAACATAGCATAGTCAGGTAAATTGAGTTCATCGACTAAATGGGCGACTCGGCCGGAATGTTCATGGCCTCGATGAAATAAAATAATCGCTTTGTTGGTCGGAGTCTCCGTTGGCCAATGTCGATAAAAAAGAGAAGTATGGTCACTGGTGGTAAATTGAGACTCAATAACGGGACGTTGCGTCAGATAATCTGTCTGAACGTTCATAATTCTTCCTTAATTATTATTCGCAGGTGTAGATAATTCACAAAGAGCACGGCGAATACGGTTATAGCAAGTATAAAACAGCAACAAAGTTAAAAGGATAAACAGATAATTTACCCAACTAGAAAAGATAATCTGTGGAAAAATGCTAACGAGCAGTCCTAGCGTACCAAAAATAAAGGCTCGATCACTTTTACCAATAGGGCCGTCATAGCGCCGAGATGCACCAATTGATTGAGCGATAACGCCAATAAACTCAGTGAGTAACGCAAGAAATAGAATTAATAAAATAAGCCAAAATGCTTGAGGGAAAATAACGGCAAATGGTAAGTAGAGTGCGACATCTGAAATGACATCACCAAGCTCATTCAATATTGCACCCAGATGGCTTTTCTGGTTGTGTTCTCTTGCTAACATGCCATCAATCGCATTGAGTGCCATACGAATAAACAGAACGAAAGGTAATAAAATAAACAGGTGCGGATTTGGAATGAACAGTAATAGCATTCCGCTGATCACGGATAAAAGTAAAGCCGCCAAAGTGACTTGGTTGGCGGTAACTCCCACACTAAATAACTTATGAACAATTGGACGAAGCAGATCTTGAAATTTAGGTTTCAGATCGTAAATGGTCATTGAGTGTTCCTTTCTCGTCACTGCACAATGATGCAGCTTTGGGATATATCAATACCCGATTGATTGATGTCTGCAATAAGAGCTATCTTAAGTTAGAAAATAACCAAGGAATATAGCCGTGTTATTTTAGTAAAAAAATCATTCAAACTATTTGAATAATTAACTAAAAGCATTTAATGAAATTAAATGGAATGGATTTATTCACGTTGAGGAAAACAGATTAACAATATGATACCCGATCACGTCAATATCTTTTGTTTATCGATTTTTGAACGCATTCGTTTAAATTGGCTGGGTGTCATTGTGGTCATTTCTTTGAATTTACGGCAAAAAGCGCTGTGATCAGCGTAGGCACATTTACTGGAAATCTCAGTGATTGAAAAATCATCTTCGAGCAGTTCAATAGCATGTTCAAGCCGCATTTTTTGAATATATTGCTGGGGGGTTATCAAAAAAATAGCTTTAAACTGGCGGTTTAATTGGGAAAGGGAGAGGCCAGATATTTCAGCAAGAGTTGTCATTTTTATAGCGGTATCAAAATGTTCACTAATATGGCGTTCAACACGGCTAAGCTGGTTGTTCAGCTTAGGACTGACAGATTTTACATCTTGTAAATCCACTGAAATTCCTGCAACCCCAATAACCTGGTTACGTGTATTAAAAATAGGAACCTTAGTCGTTAAGCACCATCCCAACAAACCCGCTTTATACAGGTGAAGCTCTAGTTTATTAATGACGCTAATTTTCTTTTCCATCACTAAATAGTCCTGAGAACTATAGCTTTGGCCGAGTTCCGAATGAAAAATATCCTCAGCGCCTTTACCAACGAGATGATTAACACTGTCGATTTTACAACGAGTAGCTAGATTATCATTAGCTAATAAATACTTTGCATTATGGTCTTTTATAAAAAAAGTCACATTAGGCAAGGTATTAATTAGAGGCATGATTAAACCTAAATGATTTAATAAAACGTCAATATTATCAACGGGAAACAGCATGTTTTCCTGACTAATCAATAGCAATTTATTTAGATTGATCATGCTGCGCTCCGAAATATTAAATTAATCTTACTAATTCTGTTAAATATTTTGAGATTGTGCAGAAAACCGCATAAGTTTGTTAGAAAGATATCAAGAGTTGTTAACAAAAATCAAGCATTCTATTAACAATGATAATAAATAGGATGCTAACTGATGCAATCTCAATATACCAAAATTGAAGTTATCGATTCCCATACCGCAGGCGAGCCAACTCGGCTAGTCATTGATGGATTCCCTGATTTAGGGCAACAAAGCATGGCATCGAGATTGGAGCAATTACGCAAGCAACATGATGTATGGCGTAAAACTACCATTTTAGAGCCACGTGGCAATGACATTCTTGTTGGCGCATTACTCTGCAAACCACAAAACCCAGCGGCAACAGCAGGTGTGATTTTTTTTAACAATCAAGGTTATCTGGGAATGTGTGGCCACGGCACTATCGGTTTAGTGGCCTCGTTGCATTTTCTCGGTCATATCACTTATGGCAAACATCTTATTGAAACTCCGGTAGGAGATGTGACGGCGCAACTACACCAAGATGGTAGCGTGAGCATTCAGAATGTTTATTCATATCGTTATCGCAAAGCGGTACAAGTTAATGTCCCAGATCTCGGCCCCATTACTGGGGATATTGCTTGGGGTGGAAATTGGTTTTTTCTTGTTGAACAGTCACCAGTCGCCATTGATTACCAAAACATTAAAGTACTGACAGAAATTAGTTTAAAGATTAAACAAGCCTTAGCTGATCAAGGTGTTTGCGGTAAAGATGACCAAGAAATTGACCATATCGAATTATTCGGTTCACACCCCAATGCTAATAGTCAAAGTTTTGTTTTGTGCCCTGGTGGCGCTTATGACCGCTCGCCTTGTGGAACGGGGACCAGCGCCAAACTTGCCTGCTTAGCGGCAGATAAAAAACTGGCAGCTGGTGAAATCTGGCATCAAGCCAGTGTTATTGGTAGCCAATTTCAAGCCAGTTTTCAGCAGGCAGATGAAAACGGCATTATTCCTACTATTCGCGGACATGCCTATATCAGTGGGAAAAATACCTTATTGATAGATGAACAAGACCCATTTCGGTTTGGAATTTCGGTGGCATAGGGGAATGAAATGGAACGCAAATATCCAGTGATTGTAGTGGGTGGCGGTATTATTGGCCTGAGTATTGCGCTGACAGTTCAAGCTAATGGGTCAAACGTATTGTTGCTTGATAAACATGAAATTGGCCAAGGCGCCTCATTTGGCAACGCAGGGCATATTGCGACAGAACAAGTTTTTCCGATTGCTGACCCGAGTGTCTTAAAATCACTTCCAAAAATGCTACTTGACCCATTAGGGCCTTTGCGCTTGGATTGGCGTTATCTATTACCCTTAACCCCTTGGTTAATAAAATTATTGGGTAATATGCGCCATAAGCCTTTTACCCATATTCATCACACTTTGACGACATTAAATAGTGCCGCTTTTGATTCATGGCAAGCATTTATTCAAAAATGGCAATTAAGTGACCTTGTCAAAATGAAGGGGTCACTGTTGGTGGCTGAGAAAAAAGAAACTCTCGATAAGTTAAGTCATCACAGTGAGTACCTACAAAGTATTGGTGTGACAAATCAATTGATTGGTCAAAATGCGCTACTCACACGCGAACCTGCTTTATCTGAAAGCCAAATCGGGGGCATTTTTTATCCAGATACAGGCCATGTTGTGGATTTATGTGCATTACACCAAAAATTGACCGAGGCGTTTTTACAAGCGGGTGGGCAGGCATTAACCCACTGTGAAGTAACAGAAATTACATCAACATCGAATCAACAAGCCGTATTGACAACGACCCAAGGGCAGTTCACAGGACAAAAAATTGTTATTGCAGGTGGCGCATTCTCTAAATCATTAGTCAAAATGGTCAGCCGCATCAAAGTGCCACTTGAAACAGAGCGTGGTTATCACCTGATGTTGCCTAATGAATTAAGCCGTTTATCAATACCTGTATCAAGTATGGATAGGCGTTTTATTATGACGCCAATGTCTCAAGGGTTACGCCTTGCAGGAACCGTGGAATACGCAGGGCTAAAGCGCCCCGCAAATATGCAGCGTGCTCAACATTTTCTTCCGTTAGCACAACCAATGCTCAAGGAAACATTAAACAGCCAACAATCGACATCATGGATGGGGTTTCGCCCATCCACATCAGACTCATTGCCAGTTTTAGACCACAAAGGTCCCTATATTTTTGCATTTGGTCACCAACACTTGGGGTTAACCCAAGCGGCGATCACCGCAGATATTGTGAATAGTTTTATTCATCAGCAGCCGACAAGCATCGACTGTACCCCTTTTTCCATTGAACGATTTCTTTAATTTTGAGGAGAATTCAAATGAATTTCCATGGCATTCTTGTTCCTTTAGTGACCCCGTTTCATGATGATTTAACACTAAATGTCAGTGCACTTGCTGAATTAACTGAAAAACTTATTGAGCAAGGTGTTACCGGTTTAGTAGTTTGTGGAACAACAGGGGAATATTACGCTTTAAATGAAGATGAACGTAAAACCGTGTTATCTACCGTTTGCAAGATTGCAAAAGGGCGAGTGGCATTAATTGCGGGCATTAACGACTTATCAACCGAGGGGGCAATTGCACGCGCGAAACAAGCTCAAGAGCTCGGTTATGAAGGGGTAATGTTATCGCCTCCGCCGTATAGTCTGCCGGACCAGCAAGGGGTGTATGCCCATTATGAAAAAGTCGCAAAATCAACACCATTACCCATTATTATGTACAATTTTCCCGCTCGGATTGGTATTGAAATCGACATTGAAACGGTCATTAAGTTAGCTGAAATTGACAATATTGTCGCCATCAAAGAAAGCAGCGGTAGCTTTAGCCGAGCATTGCATCTATTACAAACACCATTCAAAAATTTCGAGGTTATTTGTGGCTGTGATGACCAACCTGTGGATTTCTTCTTTTGGGGTTCGAAAAGTTGGATAGCGGGGGCGGGGAACGTATTCCCAGCAGAGCAAGTTGCTATTTTTAATGCAGCGCAGGCGGGTGACTGGCAACAAGCGAAGCAAATTATGACTGAAATCTATCCTGCAATTTACTCAATGGAATCAGGGAACTATAACCAAAAAGCCAAGGCGGGTTGCTTGAATGGAACGTTCAATGTTGGCCCGGTTCGTTTGCCTCTGTCAAATCTAGCGTCTCAAGAACGCGATGAATTCATTAAATTAATTAAACGCTAGGGGGAAATATGACCATGACCCAACAGCAGGTGTTTGAATGTGCAAAACAAGGGAAACTGTGGGCGGGCAATTTAATTGCAGGGCACCCAGAACAGCAAAATAAATTAGAAAACCGTACCCCAATCGATAATAGCGTTATTGGTTTTATTGCTGACGGTGATGCGAACGATATTAATGCCGCGGTACAGGTAGCGCGTAACACATTTAATCAAGGTGAATGGCGCGGATTATCGCCTCAAGAACGTAAAGTTATCATGCTTAAATGGGCTAATCTCATTGAAAAACACAGTGAAGAACTTGCAGCGCTAGATTGTATTGATGCAGGTAAACCTATCACTGAATGCTTAAATACGGATTTACCCGCAACGATTGACACCTTTTATTGGTATGCCGAAGCGATTGACAAACTGTTTGGTAAAATTGCACCAACAAGCCATCAAGAATTGGGGTTGATAGTGCATGAGCCTATTGGCGTGGTTGGTGCAGTGTTGCCGTGGAATTTCCCTGCTCAGATGTTTGCATGGAAAGTGGCACCTGCTCTCGCGGTAGGCAACTCGGTGATTGTGAAACCTGCTGAATTAACCTCATTAAGTGCTTATCGTATGGTGGAACTGGCCTATGAGGCAGGGGTCCCTAAAGGCGCATTAAGTTTAGTTTGTGGGTTAGGTGAAAAAGTCGGGGAAGCTCTTGGCCGCCATCATGATGTGGATGTTGTGTCATTCACCGGTTCAACAGAGGTAGGGCGTTTATTCTTAAAATATTCAGCAGAAAGTAACTTAAAAGAAATTGTACTCGAATGTGGGGGAAAAAGCCCTCAAGTGTTGTTTGAAGATGCCAATATTGAGGCGGCAATTCCGCATATTATGGCGGCTGCCTTTTGGAATATGAGTGAAAACTGTAGCTGTGGTTCTCGCTTAATTGTGCACGAAAGCATCAAAAAAACACTATTAGAGAAGCTTGCCGCCGCCGTTAAAGAATGGAAAGTCGGCGACCCAAGGCATGCGGATATTTCAATTGGGCCAATGGTCGAACAAGCTCACTTTGAAAAAGTGAAATCATTTTTAGATACCACATTAAAAGAGGGCGGAAAACTCATTGCTGGTGGGAAGGTCCATCATGAATTGGGGGCTGGATGGTATATCGAACCGACAATTTTTGATGAAGTCACGCCTGAAATGTCACTATTTAAGCATGAAGTTTTTGGCCCTATTTTAGCTGTTACGTCTTTTAAAACTGATGATGAAGCGGTCGCTTTGGCCAATAACACTCAATATGGTTTAGCGGCTTCATTTTATAGCCAAAATATTCACCGAGCCATGCAAATTGCACAGCGCATTAATGCAGGTACCGTTTCAGTCAATGGTTTTAGTGAAGGCAATATTACAACGCCGTTTGGTGGCTTTCGTCAATCAGGCTTTGGCGGTAAAGACAACGGTTTAGAGGCATTTGAACAATACACTCAAACCAAGGTTATCTGGTTTATTCATCAATAAAAACGTTGACCTGAGTACCTTATTGGACTCAGGTTTTTTTTACCCTGCAAATACAAATAAACAATTACAATAACGAAGGAGTACAAAATGGAAGCCATCGTTAATACAATCGTTGGTTACATCTGGGGTAATGCATTAGTGGTGTTATCGCTAGGTGTTGGGCTCTATTTTACATTAGCGACTCGCGGTGTACAGTTTCGCTATCTCATTAAAATGGTATGTTTGTTAAAGGAAAATAAAGCGTCAAAAGAAGGAATTTCCTCCTTCCAAGCATTCTGTTTAGCATTATCAGGGCGTGTAGGGGTAGGTAATATTGCGGGTGTGGCGACAGCTATTGCCGCAGGCGGCCCTGGTGCGATTTTCTGGATGGTTGTCATGGGGCTATTGGGGGGAGCTAGTGCATTTATCGAATCCACACTCGCTCAAATATACAAACAGCGCTCTGATGGCCAATACCGCGGTGGTTCCCCTTACTATATCGAGAAAGGGTTAAAACTGAAGCCATTTGCTATTATAGTGGCTGCGGTTATTTGCCTTTCTTATGGAGTACTGGTTCCGGGTATTCAAGCCAATACCATTGCTGACTCCTTTCAAACTGCATTTAACTTACCCCCAATTGCGACAGGCGGCATTGTGACAGTGCTGATGGCATGGTTAATCTTTGGTGGTGTAAAACGTATTGCGAGTGCTGCAGACAAGATCGTGCCAATTATGGCATTGGCGTATATCGTCATGATGGTGATCATCTTGGGCAGCCATTATGAACAAGTGCCGGGTATGTTCAGTTTAATTTTCCGTAGTGCGATGGGAATGGACGCAGTATTCGGTGGTATTGTTGGTACGGCTGTCTCATGGGGTGTGCGCCGTGCCGTTTTTTCCAACGTGGCAGGTGCGGGTGAAGCCACATTTAGTTCTGCGGCGGCCGAGGTAAGCCACCCTGTAAAACAAGGGTTAATTCAAGCGTTTTCTATTTATATCGATACTGTCGTTGTGTGTACAGCATCAGGTTTGATGATCCTTGTCACCAATATGTATAACGTTTTTCCAGATGGTTCGGCGACTGCCTTAGTCGAATATGTTCCCGGGGTTGCCGCGGGGACCGCATGGACACAAATGGCGGTATCAACAGTCTTTACTTCTGCAGGGTCGGGATTTGTCTCAATCGCCGTATTTTTATTCGCTTTCACAACCTTGATGGCCTATTACTATATTGCAGAAACCACGATTGTTTATCTCGATAGAAAATTGCGTTACCCCATTTTGAAATTGATACTTAAGTTTGTATTTCTGATTATTGTTTTTATGGGAAGCGTCCAGTCAGTTAGCTTAATGTGGAGCCTTGGCGATATTGGGTTCGGTAGTATGAGTTACCTTAATCTTATTGCCATAGTCTTCCTGTCAAAACCTGCATTACGAGCACTGCGTGACTTTGAGCGGCAGGAAAAACTAGGCGTTGATCCGGTGTTTGACCCCAAAGTCGCTGGGATAGAAAATGCAGAACTCTGGGAAGATATAAGCCGCGAATATCACGAACAAGGAATTGGTATAGAACCGAAAGAGAAAAAAAATCAAGGGATGGCATATCAAGAAGAAGAGAGGAAAAACTAGAAGAAAAATGGCGGTGAGGGAGGGATTCGAACCCTCGATACGTTGCCGTATACACACTTTCCAGGCGTGCTCCTTCAGCCTCTCGGACACCTCACCGTTTTTCTAAATCTGTTGTGGAGTAGGGAATAAAAACCTGCTCTGCAACGGGGCGCTACTATAGGGAAAATAGCGTCTAACGTCAACTCCCTATTTATCCTTTTTCCGACTTTTGTTGCTGTTTAGCTAAATAAAAAACAATTTGATTATTATCTAATCTTAAATGTTATCAGCTAAGGTAAATAATACGTTTAATGTTAATTTGAAACGGCAAGTCGTGAAGATAAAAAGCGTTAGCTAGTTAACAAAATTCTGATTGAATACAGTGTATCGGCTTGATTAACTTGAAAAGAAATGCCATTCGGCACACTCTGTTAGAAACTAAAGAGGAGTTGCCATGAATATTTTATTTTACCATCCATTTTTTGATTCAAAACAGTGGATTGAGGGCATGAAAGCGCGATTACCCCAAGTGAATATTCGCCAATGGGAAAAAGGGGATAACCAAAGTGCAGATTACGCTATGGTTTGGTTACCGCCTTATGAATGTCTCGCTGGTCGCAGTGATTTAAAAGGTATTTTCGCGTTAGGTGCGGGTGTGGATGCTATTTTAAAGCAAGAACAAGACAAACCTGGGACCTTACCGGCAGGCGTTCCTGTAATGCGTTTGGAAGACACTGGAATGGCGATTCAAATGGAAGAATACGCTTGTGCAAAAGTGTTAAGCTACTTTCGTCGTATGGATGAGTACCGCCAATTACAATCACAGCGACAATGGAAGCAATTACCAGCCTACCAACACGAAGACTTTGTCATTGGTGTTATGGGAGCAGGGGCATTAGGGCAAGCGGTTGCAAAACGCTTAGTCAGCTTTGGTTTTCATGTAAGAACATGGAGTCGCTCTGAAAAACAACTTGATAACGTAAAAAGCTATTTTGGTAATGACCAATTAGCTAGCTTTCTTTCTGGAACCCGTGTGATTATTAATCTTCTGCCAAGCACGCCAGAAACGGTGGGAATTTTAAACCAGCAACTATTTAGCCAATTAGAGCAAGGGGCATATGTTATCAACCTTGCACGTGGTGCTCATCTGATTGAGCAAGATTTGCTTTTAGCGCTTGAATCAGGGCAAGTTGCAGGTGCTGCGCTTGATGTTTTTGCGAGTGAACCGTTATCGCAAATGCACCCGTTCTGGACGCATCCACGCATCGCTATCACGCCCCATGTTGCCGCCTTTACAAAACCGAAAGAAGCTATGGATATGATTGTCAGTAATATCCAGCGCATCGAAGCTGGCCAAGCACCTATTGGTGTGGTTGATATGCAACGCGGTTATTAGTCACTTCTTTGTTGCGAGTGGTCTTTGTGAACACTCGCAATCATCACCCCTAATATCTTTCCTATTTTTTCGATATACTGAAAGTAACTGCTTCGGTCACGAGGTGTGACTACTGAATCTGAAAAATAGGATAATATATGAACGAATTTTCAATCGTCTGCCGTATTTTGGGGACACTATTTCAACGTAGTCCCTCTGATAGCCTCGTAAAGCCGCTTATTGATATGATTGCTCAAGATAAATTAAAAGGATCATGGCCATTGGAGCAAGATGAATTATGGTCGCGCATGGCAAAAGATCTCGATATCAATGCGGTTAATGCGGATTACCAAGCCCTGTTTGTAGGTGAATCCCCAGCAGTTTCAATGCTAGCGAATGATTACGATTCTGAAATTACAGAAGCAGAAGTTCGCGAATTTTTAACGGTGAGAGGAATGTCCCTGACGAATGCACCTGCGGATGCTTTTGGTGCGTTACTACTCGCGGCTTCTTGGTTGGAAGACCAAGCGGCAGAAGATGAAACAGCCGCCCAAGAAGAATTATTTGATAGCTATATTCTTAGCTGGTATGGCAGCTTTCTAGGTAAAGTTGAAGCGCATGCTACAACCACGTTCTATCGTACTTTAGCTCAAATTACGCGTGATGCAGTTATTGCTCTGCGTGATGAGCTTGACTCAGAAACCGAATAATTGTGACGCTGTCACTTTTTTTATGATGATGTTACTTATGTTTTAGTCAGCGGTATTGATTAATAATTTTGTTTGAGGATTGAATAAGTCAGAAAGGCAACAGATTTTTTGTTGCCTTTCATGCTTTTATCAATCGAAATAATTTATGGTTAAAATTAATCAACTAATGGAATGACCAGTTTGCCCGGTTTGATTTCAAGCCCTTTAGCGAGTTTCTTCGCAGTTGCTTCAGCAGCACCATTATCTGGATTTAACACATAAACAGGCTGAGTTTCAAAGAAAGTTTCAAGGGAACTATTTAAGTAAGGAATAACAGCTGACATTGCCGTATCCATATTTTCGGGTGTTACCTTGTAACTGCTAATATTTAACTCTTTTAAGTAAATTGAGCCTGTTTTGGCGTCAAAATAAGGACGAGCAGTGAGGGTCAGGTTAATTTGTGCTTGTGCTTTACCAATCAGCGAGTCTAATTTAACGCTTGCATCCCCTGTCAGTGCGACTTTTCCAGGCTCACTGCGGCCGATTTCTGATTTTAAATTAGCGAGTTGAATATCCGCATCAGCGAAACCAGTAATGCCGACCTTGTGGTCATATTTTACTTTATTAGCAAGATAATCATTAACTTGTGATTCACTAATACTAAACTCAGATAATTGACTACAACCCGATAAGAGAGTGAGAAAGCCCACCATAGCGGCGATTATAAACTTCTTCATAAAGACTCCTTTTACAGTAATACCGCTAGTTTAGCGCATTACTGCCCACTCAACATGACTGTTTCAATTTTTTTACGGTTAAATTGCTTATGCAGTGCCCATAAAGTGATAAAACCGATGATCCCTAATAAGAACCAAGGTAATTGTGGCATATTCCATTGGTGGCCAATATCGTACATCCAGCCGCCACCGGTGTAACCGACAGCTCCGCCTAAAGCAAGGCCTAAGCGGCTAAAGCCCATATAGCTCCCTCTGGCTCTTGGGTCAGCAAGTGATGCGCTTAGTGTTTCTCTAGCAGGGTCGGCAGTCACAGTACCTAAATAAAATAGGCAAATAAGGGCAAATAGCGTGTTGAGTGAGGTTGTCATGCCAATTGGAAACATGCTGAGACTCATTAAAAATAGCCCGGCCATGAGCCGTTGCTCAAGGCGAAAATGTTTTTCACTCCAACGAGCAATAGGGTAAAGCAATGTTAAGGATATCGCTGCTTCAATCGCATACATCCATTTGACGGCAGTTGGCGTCCCTGCTAACTCATTGACAACAATAGGAAACATAAGCATCACTTGTACTGACAACATAAAATAGCCAGCTAAAGTGACTACATAAGTCACAAAGCGTTTGTCTTTTAGTACGCGACCCATACCTTCTTTAATAGGGGTTCTGATGGTTGATATTCGATAAGCAGGTAACAACCAAGCATTACAGATAGCAGCAATAATAAAAACAGCAGCGCCAACCCAGCAGACATAATGAAAGTCATATTGTAATAACCAACTACCAATCAGCGCCCCAATAACGGCTCCAGCACTGTCTTGCATTAAGAGTAAAGAATAAAAACGGCCACGTTCATAAGGGCGAGTTAATTTAATAACTAATGCGGTTCGTGGGGGATCAAACAAGGTTCCACCCAGTGCAGAAAGGACGCAAGATAACCATAAAACCCAAGGGTCATGGGCCACTGCCATCACTGCAAAACCACTGGCACGTAATAGCATTCCAATGACAATCATGGGTTTCGCACCAAACCGGTCAGCGATAGCACCGCCAAAGATACCTAAACCCTGTTGAACAAACTGACGAAGCCCTAAGGCAAAACCCACCACCACGGCGGCCCAACCCAGTTGATCAACAAAACGAATGGAAATAAGCGGAAAAACAACAAAAAAGCCGAGGACAACCAACATGTTGTCAAGCAAAAGGAAATACTTACCAAGGCTTCTTGCCCGTGACACCTGCGCCATGAGACACCATCAGAAAAATAGCAAAGAGGGAATGATGCTTAAAATTAGTTATTAATAATATCAGTATATTGAGGTTTGATAGATGATATTTTTTTATCGATAAATATTCGTCATACTTCACTCTGTGACGG
>NZ_JAMPPE010000016.1:0-124015 GCF_028480905.1 Providencia sp. PROV156
TAAAAAGAGATTAGCCCGCTTTTGCGGAATCAAAGTCAATATTTATAGGACCATTATGAAGAATTGGAGAACGCTTATTCTGGGACTGATGTTCGCAAGCTCCACTGCTTTGGCTGCGCCTCAGCAAATGGATAAAGTGGCTGCGGTCGTCAATAACGGTGTTGTGCTGGAAAGTGACGTCCAGAATATGATCAACACAGTAAAACTGAATGCTCAGAACGCACGTCAACAGGTGCCTGATGATCAAACTCTGCGTCATCAGATCCTTGAGCGTCTCGTTATGGATAACATCATTTTGCAAATGGCTAGCCAAATGCAAATCAATATTCCAGATGAAGCCGTGGATGCAACTATTACTGATATCGCTCGTCAAAACGGTTTAACACTACAGCAAATGCAACAACGTTTAACCGCTGATGGCATCAATATGAATCAGTATCGTAGCGAAATTCGTAAAGAGATGCTGATTGCTGAAGTGCGTAACAATGAAGTTCGCCGTCGAGTGACTATTTTACCTCAAGAGGTTGATTCTCTTGCTGAACAAATGAGCTCACAAGCAAATTATGAGATGGGCGTTAATTTAAGCCATATCTTGATTCCGTTAGCAGAAAACCCAACACAGGAACAACTAAAAACCGCTGAAGCATTAGTGGATAAAATTTTAGCTGAACTGAAAAAAGGCGGAGATTTTGGTAAGTTAGCTATCGCTTATTCAGCAGATCCTCAAGCACTGAAAGGCGGTAATATGGGTTGGTCACGCCTGCAAGAATTACCCGTTGTGTTTGCTGAACAACTGAAAAATGCGAAAAAAGGTGATGTTGTCGGCCCTATTCGCTCTGGTGTCGGCTACCATATTTTACGTGTTAACGATGTCAGTGGTGGCAGCCAACCTATTTCTGTCACAGAAGTGAAAGCACGCCACATCTTGATTAAGTCATCACCAATTATGGATGATGCACAGGCAAGACAAAAATTAACCAAAATTGCTCAGGAAATTCGTTCAGGCAAAATCTCATTTGAAGATGCAGCAAAAGAAAACTCTGAAGACCCAGGTAGTGCGTTAAAAGGCGGTGAATTAGGTTGGAATATGCCTGATATCTATGACCCAGCTTTCCGCGATGCGCTAATGAGACTGAATAAAGGCGAATTAAGCCAACCTGTTCAATCAAACTTTGGATGGCACCTAATTCAATTAGAAGACACACGCAACGTTGATAAAACAGACGCGGCGCAAAAAGATCAAGCTTACCGTTTACTGTTTAATCGTAAATTTAACGAAGAAGCACAAAGCTGGATGCAAGAACAACGCGCTTCTGCTTACGTGAAAATAGTTGATGGTCGTGACAGCCAATCTACAGATGAAAAAACAAATTAAGCCTATTGTTATCACCCCCGGTGAACCAGCCGGGGTTGGTCCAGACCTACTTATTCAGCTCGCTCAACAGCAATGGCCTGTTGAGTTGGTTGCCTGTGCCGATCCTGATTTATTACGCCAGCGTGCCAAAGCGCTAAATTTGCCTCTGACATTAACTGAATATTCCCCCAATTCAATTAATGAAGAACAGCCAGCAGGTCACTTATCCGTTCTACCTGTTCATTTAGCAACGCCTGCAAAGGCAGGCGTACTCAATGTTGATAATGGCCAATATGTTGTGGAGAGCTTAGCAAAAGCATGTGACGGCTGTTTAAATGGCGAATTTTCAGCGCTTGTAACAGGTCCCGTACATAAAGGGATTATTAATGATGCAGGCATGTCATTTAGTGGTCACACGGAATTCTTTGCACAACGAAGTGGCTGTGAACGCGTTGTTATGATGCTAGCTACCGAAGAACTGCGTGTTGCATTAGCCACAACGCATCTGCCACTCAAGGACGTGTCGGCCGCTATTACCCAACAAAGCCTTCATGAAGTCATCACCATTTTACACCATGATTTACAAACCAAATTTGGTATTGAAAAACCGGCCATCTATGTTTGTGGTTTAAATCCACATGCAGGAGAAGGCGGCCATATGGGTACCGAAGAAATTGATACTATAGAGCCTGCACTTGAAAGCCTACGTACAAAAGGAATTAATTTGATTGGGCCATTGCCTGCAGATACCCTATTTCAAGCTAAGTATTTAGACCATGCAGACGCAGTGTTAGCAATGTATCACGATCAGGGCCTTCCTGTGTTAAAATACCAAGGTTTTGGCAGAGCAGTAAATATCACTCTCGGCCTGCCTTTTATCCGTACCTCTGTCGACCATGGGACAGCCCTTGAGCTCGCGGGGACGGGTCATGCTGATGCGGGAAGTTTTATCACCGCATTAAAGTTAGCTATCCAAATGACATCTAAGAATACATGAATAATCGAGTCCATCAGGGGCACTTTGCCCGCAAACGTTTCGGGCAGAACTTTTTAACTGACCAATTTATTATCGACAGCATCGTGGATGCCATGAACCCGCTGCCAGGTCAGTCCATTGTAGAAATTGGTCCCGGCTTAGGTGCCTTAACCGAACCTGTCGGTAGCCGAATCGATAAAATGACCGTAGTTGAACTTGACCGTGACCTTGCTGCACGTTTACACGTTCATCCTCAACTAAAAGATAAATTGACTATCATTCAGCAAGATGCAATGACAGTAGATTTTGGTGAATTAGCCAAACAAGCGGGCCAGCCCCTGCGTGTTTTTGGTAACTTGCCTTACAACATCTCCACGCCGTTAATGTTTCACTTATTCACATTCACCAATTCTATTTCTGACATGAATTTCATGTTACAAAAAGAAGTGGTGAATCGTCTGGTTGCAGGACCAGGTAGCAAAGCCTTTGGGCGCTTGAGTGTTATGGCGCAATATTATTGCAACGTGGTGCCTGTGTTGGAAGTACCACCAACCGCATTTACACCAGCGCCAAAAGTAGATTCAGCCATTGTTAGGTTGATTCCTCATCGTGAAAACCCGTATCCGGTAAAAGATATTAAATTTTTAAGCCGTATTACCACACAAGCTTTCAACCAACGCCGTAAAACGATTCGTAATAGTTTAGGGGATTTATTCAGCGTTGAAGAGTTAACAGAACTGGGTATTGATTTAAGCACCCGAGCAGAAAATATTTCTGTTGAACAATATTGTAAAATGGCAAACTATCTCTCTAACCGTTCAGAATAGTCTGTTGAAGGAGGCACTATGCTTAATGAGCCGAATGTAAGCATCCAAGTTCAGAGTGTCTATATAGAAAGCCAATCTCAACCCGATATTGCGAGATATGTGTTTGCTTACACTATCTGCATTCGTAATTTAGGACGAGAGCCTATTCAATTAATGAGCCGTTATTGGCTCATTACTAACAGTGATGGCCATAAGACCGAAGTTCAAGGTGAAGGCGTGGTTGGTGAACAACCGCTTATCCCACCAGGAAAAGAATACCGTTATACCAGTGGCGCAATCCTTGAAACTCCAATGGGTACGATGGAAGGTTATTATGTGATGATAAGCACACAAGGGGACAGTTTCCACGTTGATATCCCTGCTTTTCGTCTTGCTATCCCAACACTGATTAATTAATTATGTCGACATATTTAGTGGGTGATATTCACGGTTGTTATCGTGAGCTCCGTGACTTGATGGAAAGTGTCCATTTTGATCCAACCAAAGACACATTGTGGTTAACAGGCGATCTCATTGCCCGCGGAACTGAATCACTGCAAGTTTTACGCTATGTAAAAAGCCTTGGTTCTGCCGCACGTTTAGTGCTTGGTAACCACGATCTCCATCTGTTAGGAATTTACTGTAAAATTAGTCGTAACAAGCCGAAAGATCACCTCGATGAGTTATTACATGCACCAGATCTTGATGAATTGATCAATTGGTTACGTCGCCAACCTTTATTACAAATTGATGAAGAAAAAAAGATCTTGATGACCCATGCAGGTATAACACCACAATGGGATATCGAAACAGCACGAATGTGTGCAAGGGAAGTTGAAGCCGTGCTGTCTAGTGATGCATATCCGTTATTCATCGACTCCATGTATGGTGACATGCCAAACAACTGGTCTGAAAGCTTAATGGGGCTAGCGCGTTTGCGTTTTAGTACCAATGCTTTAACACGCCTGCGCTACTGTTTTCCAAACGGACAGCTAGATATGATTTGCAAGGAAAACCCTAAAAAAGCGCCCGCTCCGCTAAAACCCTGGTTCGATCTACCCAGTAAAATTCCTGAGGATTACTCAGTGTTTTTTGGTCACTGGGCATCCCTTGAAGGGAAATGCACTCCTGATAACGTTTATGCTTTAGATACGGGTTGCTGCTGGGGAGGGGAATTAACGCTATTCCATTGGGAAACTAAGCAGTACCACCAGCAAAAGTCATATCAAAAAAGCCGTAAAGAGTAATTTTTTGCCTAGTTAATTGCAAGTTATAGCAAAATGGCGCAATTAAGCGCCATTTTTGCATTCTAACTAAAAATTAGTCTCTTTTAGTTAAGATCTCAAAACAATAACCATGGGTATTGTTTTCGTCAGCTTCATGGTATTCGGTAAAAATAGAATCCCATTCATCAGGCTCATAAGCCGGAAAATGAGTATCTCCGATAACTTCAGCATCAACGTGAGTCAAATATAATTTATTCGCTAGCGGTAAAAATTGTTGATAAACTTTACCACCGCCAATTACCATCACCTCTTCAACATTTTCAATTGATTGCGCTGCAGCCAATGCTTCTTCAATTGACGTTACCCAAATAACATCAGAATCAGTACCAGGAGCACTACTTAATACAATATTCACACGTTGTGGCAATGGGCGCCCAATTGATTCATAGGTAACACGGCCCATGATAACCGGTTTGTTTAACGTATTTCGTTTGAACCACGCTAGATCCCCCGGCAAATTCCAAGGCATCGCTTTTTCCATGCCGATAACCTGATCGATCGCCATTGCTGCGATTAAGCTAATATTCATCTACTCACCTTAGAAACAAGATATAAAAATTGAGCACACTATACGGAAAGAGAATTGCTTCGTCGACTAAATTTAAACTTCCTTAAACAGGTTTGAATCACTTATACTCGAATTGATAAACTTATGACTAAAAATAACATTTAAAAACAAAATGAACCCTCTAAGACCAGTCTAAATGTGAGTGTCATTAGCAGGTCATTTTTATTTACCAACATTGAACGGGAAAAGAGATTATAACATGTACGAAACGAGTATTATGGTTGCGACCATCGCTGCACTCGGTATGCTTTCTCCAGGGCCAGATTTCTTTTTGATTGTTAAAAATTCAGCACGCTATCAACGCTCTGCCGCATTAATGTCTGCATGTGGTGTGATAGTCGCTATCGCTTTGCATATGTCTTACTGTGTTGCAGGCCTCGCTGTCTTGATTACAACTACGCCTTGGCTGTTTAATATCTTAAAATACGCGGGTGCAGCCTATTTAATTTGGATCGGTGTCAAAAGCTTACTTCCGCAATCCGGCCATAGCGTTGATCTAACAACCAGTAAACACGAAATTGTTTCATTCAAAAAAGCCTTTATGCAAGGTTTTCTCTGTAATGTATTAAACCCAAAAGCCACGCTGTTCTTTTTAGCGGTTTTTACCCAAGTGCTAGATATTAATTCCACTGTTGGCGAAAAGCTGTGGTTTGCCTTTATTATTTGGGGTTTAGCCGTCATCTACTGGCCTATTTTAGTATTTTTAATCCAAAGTGCCCCTGTAAGAAAAGGCCTGGCAAAAGTGCAAAAATACGTTGATAAGGTTCTCGGCGTTGTATTAATCGCCTTTGGTATTCGAGTGGCGCTAAGCTAGCTTTGTCAACAACCTAAAGCAGGCTAAATGCCTGCTTATTGGATATTCAATATTGTTGTAATACGAATTATTGCATGGTGTCTTGCGGTGCAACAACCAACTGCCCTACAGACCCTAAATCCGCCTTCTCTAAATTGTGGCTATAAAATAAGAACGGGAAATGGTTATAGGACGGTTGCATCATTTGAACTAATAATTCAACTCGGCTATCAACCCACACTGTATCTTTCCAGCCATAATCTTCTGGCGGTGTTGGTTTACCATTACGGTTTAAGACCTTAAAGCGCACACCTTCAATATGAAATGCTTGCGGTTCATTCGTCGTCACAACCCAACGTTCCCAATTGCCTTGGCGGCTTGAGAAATCAACCCTGTTTGTATCAATAGTCGCATTATTAATACCAAAACCATCATTAAGGTGAATATTACGTTGTGTAATACTGGATGTGACTTGCGTTTTATCTTCAACTAATTGTGCCGGTAAACCATCCGTTACCAATGACATTAATCCAGTTGCCTTGATAGTTAATACATTGGTTGAAATTAAGCTATTCGATGGTTCAAATAGCCCTTTTAAACGGTCCATAAAGGTAGCCGACTCGCCCGCAGTAATGGTTAACTCTTGCGTTTTCGCCATATCAATCAAGACTTCACGCCGTTCCCCCGGTGCTAATGGGAGTTCCTGAACACTAACAGGTACAGTTAATAACCCTTGATCAGATGCAATCAATGAAAATGGACGACCATCACTGATTTTCATTACATAATAACGGGAGTTCGACGCATTTAATAATCGTAGACGTACCCACCCTCGAGAAACTTCAATGTATGGATTTTGTACGCCATTAACCAGTAATGAATCGCCTAAAAACCCGTTTTCATCGGCTTTGTATTCAGGGACGCCAAAATTATCTAAACGCTTATCTTGAATAATGACAGGAAAATCATCAACACCATAGTGTTTAGGTAAACGCAGGTTTTTCGTCACATCATCTTCGATGATCCACATCCCCAATAAACCATTGTAGACTTGC
This sequence comes from Providencia sp. PROV156, assembly GCF_028480905.1. Lineage (NCBI taxonomy): Bacteria > Pseudomonadati > Pseudomonadota > Gammaproteobacteria > Enterobacterales > Morganellaceae > Providencia > Providencia sp. PROV156. Next base: position 6,839 of record NZ_JAMPPE010000016.1, read on the forward strand.
TCGCCCATTTTCCCTTGAGTATTTGCATGATACCAAAGCGTTGCTGCATTTTGACGTATCGGGATCACTGGAGACCAGTCCGCATTAGGTGAAATTAACCTTGCCGCTCCACCAATTTGTGTTCCTGGTATTTGCAACCCGCTGATTGTCATCGAAACGGCTTCAGGTAAGCGATTACTATAAATAAGCTTAATATCATCGCCATTTTTTACTTTGACTGTCGGCCCAGGGGAAGAACCATTTACTCCCCAAATATCGGCTGAATATTTTCCATCATAAGACCAATGAATTTTTTGTAATGTTAAAAATAATGGCTGTCCAGACCGTGATTCTAATAATGGTGGCACAGGTAAAGCTGTCGCCCCCTCTGCATTTGCATAAATTGGCACATAGGACAAACATAGAGCCACCCCCGCCGCTATCAGGGCTTGGCATCGATTGAATGACATAAATTCTCCGCTAAACAAAAATTCCAGCGCATTTTATTATTTAGTATTGTAGATTTTCAGCCTATAAAATGGCTAATTTATGATTGGACCCAGCAATATAACAACTTAGATACAACAATTTAAGGTCGCAATAATTTGTAAGCCATGATATCGCGAAAAAAGGCTAAATTCTAAAAATATCTAGCAAATGTGTAAAAATATAATTAATAAGATTATAAATAGTAAGGGTAAGTAATTAAAAAAGGAAATAAGACAGGTAGGAAACAATAAAGTCAATTTATGCTGTATTCAACCTAAAAGAATGAGCAATATTTGTATATTGCCCATTTTTAAATAAATTCAATGAATTAAGTTATTTGCCTTGTTTTGCCATTTCTTCGACTTCGAGATCGAGTTCTTTTATTTTGGCTTCCATTAAAGCATGGCAATGCTCAGATAACTCCCTCACTTGCTCTCGGCTATAAAGCGATGTATCAATAGGGTCTAGCATTTCAATAATGACAGTACCGTTATTCCAACGGTTTAACTTAATTTTACCTTGTGTACTAGAAACGCAAACAGGCACAATCGGTACCCCTGCTGCAATCGCTGCATGAAATGCCCCCGTTTTAAATGGCAGTAAACCACGACCACGGCTGCGAGTACCTTCAGGAAACATCCACACAGAAATTTTACGTTTTTTAATCTGGTCAGCAACTTGCGTGATTGTGTTATGGGCTTTAGAGCGATTAGCGCGGTCAATTAAAATATTACCCGTTATCCAATATAAAAAGCCAAAAAAAGGTATATAAACCAAGCTTTTTTTACCAACGGTTACCGTTCTTGGTAATACCCCATTTGACATAGTCACCATATCGTAATTGTTTTGGTGATTACCAATATAAATACTCGGGCCATAGCTCTTAGCTTTCTCGGGTACACGATTTATAATGTTAATCCCAAAAACGACTGATAACCGCCCGAACATGTGACCAAATGTCATTACGTGTTTTGGGTTACGAGGGCTAAATAGACAGTAAATCCCCCCCCCTACACACACCGCAATCGTATAAATAATAACAATGATCGCTCTAATAAGCGCTAACATACTAACCCCAAATTGTAAGAAGCTTTTCAGCTCCATGATGAATATTATCTACTTATAAACCTTTTGAAGTTCATACTAAAAAAGGTTTATAAGGTTTGTTCTTTGTTAATTATTCAGACTCTACTGGCTCAATATCAATACGCTCAATATTGTGCATTCCACGCGGTAACGACGTCCCTTTACGACCTCGTTCTGAACGATATTTTTGTAAGTCTTCTGCTTTAAACTTCAGCTTCCGCTTACCGAAATGCAAGGTCATTGATGCCCCCACAGGCAAAATCATCAACCAAGTCAATAAATCATCGCCAGTTGCCGCTTGCGCACCTGCAATATTGATAATTTTATTCCCTTTACCTTTTGAAAGTTGGGGTAAATCCGCCACAGGGAATATTAACATACGCCCTGCCTTGGTAATTGCCAACAGCAAATCTTCCTGTTCATTATGCAGTTCAATTGGTGCCAATACTTTTGCATTTTCAGGCAAAGAAATTAAGGCCTTACCAGTTTTATTTTTAGTGACTAAGTCATTGAAGGTACAAATAAAACCGTAACCTGCATCAGAAGCCATTAAATATTTCTGCTCATCAGGCGCCATCAATACATGTTCAATGGATGCACCTGGAGGCAGAGTTAACTTACCCGTTAGAGGCTCACCTTGACTACGCGCTGAAGGCAATTCAAGCGGATCCACAGAATAACTGCGCCCTGTTGTGTCAAGGAATACCGCCGCCTGATTTGACTTACCTCGCGCAGCCCCTTTAAAACCATCTCCCGCTTTATAATTTAGGTTAGTCGGCTCGATATCATGCCCTTTAGCACTTCGCACCCACCCCATATCAGAAAGCACAACGGTAATCGGTTCTGACGGTAAAATTTCATGTTCGCTCATTGCTTTCGCTTCTTCACGCTCATGCAATGGGGAGCGACGGTCATCACCGTAATCTTTGGCGTCAGCTTGAATCTCTTTTTTAATCAGCGTATTTAAACGTCTTTCAGACCCAAGAATCGCTTGTAAATCATCGCGCTCTTTGGCTAATTCATCTTGCTCGCCACGAATTTTCATTTCTTCGAGCTTGGCTAAATGGCGTAATTTTAACTCTAAAATAGCTTCAGCTTGGGTATCACTGATATTAAAACGTGACATTAAAACCGCTTTGGGTTCATCTTCTGTACGAATAATTTCAATGACTTCATCAATATTCAGATAAGCAATCAATAAACCATCTAAAATATGTAAGCGTCTTAATACTTTTTCTAACCTGTGATTTAAGCGATTACGTACAGTTTGTCGACGGTAAGCGATCCACTCATTTAAGATCTCAACAAGCCCTTTTACCGCAGGTCGGTTATCTAAACCAATCATATTAAGGTTAACGCGGTAGCTACGCTCTAAATCCGTTGTCGCAAATAAGTGCGTCATAACCTGTTCAAGGTCAACACGATTACTACGTGGAACTATCACCAAACGTGTTGGGTTTTCATGGTTAGATTCATCGCGTAAATCTTCAACCATCGGCAATTTTTTCGCGCGCATTTGGCTGGCGATTTGTTCTAAAACTTTCGCCCCAGAAACTTGATGAGGGAGAGCCGTGATAACAGCATTACCATCTTCTTTTTCCCACACCGCACGCATGCGTACAGAGCCGCGCCCATTTTGATAAATCTTACGAATATCATCACGGGAAGAAATAATTTCTGCTTCCGTAGGGAAATCAGGTCCCGGCACAAATGCCATGATGTCATCAAGATTTAGCGTAGGTTTATCCAGTAAAGCAACCAAAGCTTGAGCCACTTCTCGGGCGTTATGTGGTGGAATATCTGTCGCCATCCCAACCGCAATACCCGTTGTACCGTTTAACAAAATATTTGGCAAACGTGCAGGCAACATTTTGGGCTCGTTTAGCGTACCATCAAAGTTTGGTACCCAATCGACGGTGCCATGGCCAAGTTCACTGAGTAAAATTTCAGCGTATTTGGATAGTCGTGATTCGGTATAACGCATTGCTGCGAATGATTTAGGGTCATCCGGTGCCCCCCAGTTTCCTTGACCATCCACCAGCGGATAACGGTAAGAAAACGGCTGCGCCATCAAGACCATCGCTTCATAACAAGCGATATCACCGTGTGGGTGATATTTACCGAGAACATCACCCACAGTTCTGGCGGATTTTTTATATTTTGCAGTGTTGCTTAAGCCAAGTTCTGACATTGCATACACAATACGGCGCTGAACAGGTTTAAGCCCATCGCCAATAAACGGTAATGCCCTATCCATGATGACGTACATCGAATAGTTCAGATAGGCATTTTCAGTGAAAGCATGAAGCGGTAAGCGCTCTACGCCATCATGAGTAATTTCACTCATTCAATTCGTTCCTTTCTCATCGCAATTCGGATATTAGACATCAATTTCAGCCATATCGCCTTTTTCTTGCAGCCAATTACGGCGATCTTCAGAGCGTTTTTTCGCAAGAAGCATATCCATGACCGCAAGTGTTTCTTGGTAGTTTTCATCATCGATAATTAGCTGTACAAGACGACGAGTATTTGGATCTAATGTCGTTTCACGTAATTGCAGTGGGTTCATTTCCCCCAGCCCTTTAAATCGCTGAACATTGGGTTTACCTCGCTTGCGGCTAAGGCGTTCAAGTACAGCATTTTTTTCGCTTTCATCAAGGGCGTAAAACGTTTCTTTGCCTAAATCGATACGATATAACGGCGGCATTGCCATATAGACATGCCCTGCTTTTACTAATGTTGGGAAATGACGGACAAATAACGCACATAGCAATGTAGCAATGTGCAAGCCATCGGAGTCCGCATCCGCAAGGATGCAAATTTTCCCATAGCGTAATTGACTAAGGTCTTCGCTATCAGGGTCTATTCCAATAGCAACAGAGATATCATGTACCTCTTGGGAAGCTAAAACCTCATCAGAAGACACTTCCCATGTATTGAGAATTTTACCGCGTAGCGGCATGATAGCTTGGTATTCGCGGTCACGCGCTTGTTTTGCAGAGCCCCCTGCGGAGTCCCCTTCTACAAGGAACAATTCCGTCATACTCAGGTCTTGCGAGCTACAATCGGCTAATTTACCCGGTAAAGCAGGGCCACTGGTGAGTTTTTTACGCACCACTTTTTTCGCTGCACGCATTCGACGCTGCGCGCTAGAAATTGCCATTTCTGCAAGCTGTTCAGCCACTTGCACGTTTTGGTTAAGCCATAAACTGAAGGCATCTTTTACCACGCCCGAAACAAACGCAGCGCATTGACGAGAAGACAGACGCTCTTTGGTTTGCCCCGCAAATTGTGGATCTTGCATTTTAACGGAAAGCACATAAGTACAGCGCTCCCAAATATCATCAGCTGAGAGCTTAACACCACGAGGCAATATATTGCGGAATTCGCAAAATTCACGCATCGCATCGAGCAACCCTTGGCGTAAACCATTAACATGGGTTCCACCTAGTGCTGTTGGGATAAGGTTAACGTAGCTTTCCGTCAGTAATTCACCACCTTCAGGCAACCAGAGCAACGCCCATTGTGCGGCTTCTGTTTCCCCTGAAAATTCACCTGTAAATGGCTTTGGGGGTAACGCTTCAAGGCCGTCAATTGACTCCATTAGGTAATCGGTCAACCCGTCACTGTAGCACCAACTTTGCTCTGTATCGTTGAGCTTATCCTTAAACGTGATTTTCACGCCAGGGCATAAAACAGCTTTGGCTTTTAAATTATGAGTTAAACGAGTTACTGAAAATTTTGGACTATCAAAATAGCTGCCATCTGGCCAAAAATGCACGCTAGTCCCTGTGTTGCGTTTTCCACAAGTCCCTATTACATGTAAATCTTCAACCTTATCGCCGTTTTCAAAGGCAATTTGATACACTTGGCTATCACGACGAACAGTAACTTCAATACGTTTTGATAACGCATTGACGACAGAAATCCCGACACCATGCAAACCACCTGAGAATTGGTAGTTTTTATTGGAGAATTTCCCCCCCGCATGTAATTGCCCCAGGATCAGCTCAACCGCTGACACTTTCATTTCTGGGTGAATATCGACAGGCATACCGCGCCCATCATCAATTACTTCAAGGGATTGATCGGCATGTAAAATAACCTCAATATGGCTCGCGTGCCCCGCAAGCGCTTCATCGACGCTATTATCAATTACTTCTTGAGCCAAATGGTTCGGTCGACTGGTATCGGTATACATCCCCGGACGACGGCGAACAGGCTCTAAACCACTGAGGACTTCAATGGCCTCTGCGTTATAACTAGATTGAGTCATGTTGTCATTCTGCGGTAATAGGTGATTAATTGAACTATTCAATCAGTGAGTTACTGTTGATAATAACAGTGTTCATACGTTTTGACACTATTTCTCTGCCAATTGTAGGAAATCAACAATTTGAGAAAAGTAAGCGTCAAAACCAATAAAGGCATGATTACCGTCAGGTTCCACAGTTTGTTTGCACTTTGAAAGATAGGCAACAGCCTCTCGATAATCAAGTACTTCATCGCCCATTTGTTGTAACAACCAGATAAGCTGAGGGGATGTTAATCTTTCAATGTATAAGGATTTTAGCTCATTAATGTGCTTTTCTTCCAACACATATTGTTCATGAGTATATGGGTTTGTATTGTCGCCTAAGTAATCTTGCAGTAAATCAAAAGGACGTACCGCAGGGTTTACGACGACAGCAGGAAGCTGATAACGCTCTGAAAACCAAATTGAAAAATAACCGCCGAGCGAAGAGCCGACTAACCCCATTTTCTCATGCTGATGCTGTTGGACAATATCATCCAACATAGCTTGAGCTTGCTGAGGGTAATTCGGTAACTGCGGTACAATCATATTAACTTGTGGATAATTCACCTCAATCCATTGCTTTAAGTTATTGGCTTTAGCTGATTGAGGGGAACTATTAAAACCATGAATATAAAGTAGAGTTGACATAAGCGAATTAATAACCGTCTGAGTCAAGGTCAGGGCTAAATTCCCTTGTATCTAAGCGATGAACGCGGGTTGTAATATGCCTTTGCCCTTGTTCATTAATACTTAATTCTAAATATCGCCAACCTGGCGCGACGGTATCAAGCGCAAAATTAGTACAGTGAGGCTTAAATTGCACACAGGTAGAAGGCGTTGCCAACAACCGAATACCGTGCCAGTTTTCATCCATTTCTTGGTGAATATGGCCACATAGCATCGCTTTAACATTTGAGTAGCTTTTTAAATAATCAGCTAAAATATGTGAATTTCTCAAACTGTGCTGATCAAGCCAAGTACAACCCGAGGCTAGAGGATGGTGATGCAGCATAATCAATGTAGTACGTTCAGGTTCAGCATCTAAGCTGGCTTTCATCCACTCTAACTGTTGCTCAGAAAGCTCGCCATGAGGTACATCTTGAAGTTGGCTATCAAGCATCAAGATTTGCCACTCATCACCAATTAAAACTTGTTTAGCGCTTGAAATCCCAGCAATTCTGAGTGTTTTGACCATAGCCGGTGGATAGTCATGATTACCAGGAAGCCATACGCAAGGAGCAGGAATACGCGCAATACCATCCGCAAAATGCTGATAAGCTTGTGGTGATTGGTCTTGAACTAAATCCCCTGTCGCCACAATTAAGTCGATTGGGAGATTTTCCTCTGAGATAGCATCAAGTACCGCCTGATAGCTACGGTAAGTATTTACCCCTAAAAGCGTATTTTCTGTATTAGCAAAAAGATGCGTATCAGTAACCTGTAAAATTCTCACAACTTTAGAGTTCTTTGCAGTCACTTCAAGCTGGCTGTCCAAAAGTATTCCTTTTCTTAAATATTATTTAGTACCTAATCTATTCATTACAACTATATAAAAGCTCAACATACTTACAACTATCTTAAAGCTTTACTTTCTAACTTTCTGATAATCAGCACACACTTCATCAGATTAATCGTTATTTAACACAGTTTCATCCACTTTTCATGAAGTTTTTGATAGTGAAGTTGTAACCATTGAATCGCTATCACTGTTGCTGCATTATCAATTGTGCCGTCTTCAACCCATTGAAAAGCTTGCTCTCGACTAACCACATGTACGCAAATATCTTCATTTTCTGACGCTAGCCCATGAACACCTTTCGCTTGGCTGCTATCAACTTCACCGATAAATACATGCATACGTTCAGTCGTACCGCCAGGGCTAGAAAGATAACTTACCGCTTTTTCAGTGCGACCAATAATAAGCCCAGCTTCCTCAACGGCCTCACGACGAATAACCTCTTCCAGTGATTCGTTTTGCTCTATCATTCCAGCTACTGCTTCAAGTAACCAGGGTGTTTCACTAGTCTCAATCGCTGGCAACCGAATTTGTTCAATTAAAACAACACTATCTGCTTTCGGGTCATAGGGTAAAACCACGCCAGCATGGCCGCGTTCAAAAACTTCACGGCGAATTTCTTTACTCCATCCCCCCGCGAAAAGGCGATGACGAAATTGATATTCAACCATTTGAAAAAAACCGTTAAATAATTTACGCTTGGATATAATTTCAACATCATTTTTGCCGTATTTAATTGGCTGCTCTATTTGTTTTGTCATTTCATTCTCCAAACCCAATTATTCCATCTTAAGGAAATAATTGTGGATTAAAACAGTTTTTAAGGTTTTTTAACCTTAGATGAGGTAATGTTTAATAAATTGAGACAAAATGGCACAAAAGGCTACCGTTAATAGAAGTGATACTCTGTTACAATAAGCGCCATTATTCAAATCAAAGAGCAACGTAGTGTCTGTTTTTAATAACTGTCTCTAAAACGGATAATTTAATATCTATCGCCTAGTTAGGCATGGTACGTTTTAGGCAACAGACTCAACTTAATTTGCTGTTTAATCAAGGAATCAAAATGAAGAAACTGCTTCCCCTTTTAATTTCGATGAGTTTTGTGGGTCTCAGTACCAATAGCTATGCAGAAGATTTACTACAGGTTTACCAAAAATCCAAAGAAAGTAACCCTGAATTAAGAAAATCATTAGCTGAACGTAATCAAGCTTTTGAAAAAATTAATGAATCTCGCAGCCCATTATTGCCACAATTAGGTTTAGGTGCAGGGGCTAGCTACGGCAGTGGTTACCGTGACGCAAGAAATACTGAAAGCACAGGTTTAAATGCTTCACTGAAACTCACTCAAGTTGTGTTTGATATGTCGAAATGGCGTCAATTGACTATCCAAGAAAAAACCGCGGGTATTTCTGATGTCACATACCAAACAAGTCAACAGCAATTAATTTTAGATACTGCAACTGCGTATTTTAATGTGTTAAAAGCGATTGACGCGTTATCTTATATTGAAGCAAATAAAGAAGCCGTTTATCGCCAATTAGACCAAGTTACACAACGCTTTAACGTTGGCCTTGTTGCCATTACCGACGTGCAAAACGCCCGTGCAAACTATGATAGCGTTATTGCACAAGAAGTCGCTGGCCGCAATGATTTAGAAAATGCGATTGAAAAACTGCGTCAAGTCAGTGGCGTGTACTACAGCCAACTTGCTTCTTTAAATATCGACCGCTTTAAAACCAATGAGTTGGGCGATATCAACGCTATCCTAAAAGAAGCAGAAGAGCGTAACCTCAGCCTATTAAGCGCACGTTTAGCACAAGATGTTTCTCGTGAAAATATTCGCTTAGCAGAAACAGGCCACATGCCAACAGTTAACTTAGATGCATCAACATCAGTCACAAATAGTTACCAACACGGCAGCGGTTATAATACTCCATATGGTGGTGGTGCGACCAACAGCTATAATGGTCAAAATAGCATTGGCTTAAATTTAAGCATTCCACTGTATACTGGTGGCGCAGTCAGTTCTCAAGTTGAACAAGCACAATATGGTTTCCAAGGTGCTAGTGAACAACTAGAAAGCGTTTACCGTAATGTGATTCAGTTAGTTCGCTCATCATTTAATAACGTATCATCGTCAATCAGTAGCATTAATGCCTACAAACAAGTCGTTGTTTCCGCACAAAGCTCATTAGATGCAATGGAAGCTGGCTATCAAGTAGGAACTCGTACCATTGTTGACGTGTTGACAGCAACAACTGCGCTATACCAAGCGAAACAAAACCTGTCTAATGCACGTTATGACTACATGATTAACCAACTGAATATCGAATTTGCTCGTGGCACATTGAACGAAGACGATATTGCCCGCCTAAATGCAAATTTAGGTAAAGAGATTTCAACCTCTGCAAGTAGTATTATTCGTAATACCAACGCGCCAAAAATGAATTAAAATTCTTAGTTTATTTGAAAATGATATAATGACCCGCTTATATAGCGGGTTATTTTTTGAAGGAAGCCAAGTAAATCGTTTAGAATTGCTAATTTGCACTAATTGAACCGCTTACAACCCCTTTTCATTAGCCTCTGGCACAAATTCAGTTAATTCTCACTCTTAATACTGCGCACTAGAGCAAAAAACAACCAATAGTTAACACATTGATATAAAATAAAAATATTATTTTTCCCTTTAACTAATACCATGCTAAATAGGAAAAAATAGCAAAAAGTTATCAAAATGATAAATTCAGCTCATTTCTCCTATATTTCTGCTTTAATTTTCAGCGTTTATCCCCTATCCTAGAGCTAACATCTAAAAACATCTTACTTAATTAAATTCAGGGTAATTACCATGACCATGAAGCGTACCAAAGATATTAATCAGAGCGCCTTCCGTAAGTCTTGGCGTTCATACCGTTTAGCGCCTGTGGCTGTTGCGGTCAGTGCCGTATTTATGCTTTCCGCTTGTGAAGAAAGTGATGAAACCGTCTCATTGTACACAAACGCACAAGACTGTAGCCAAGCGAACCCATCACAAGCAGAACAGTGCACTACCGCCTACAATAATGCGCTACAAGAAGCCGCTAAAACTGCACCTAAATATGAAACTCAAGCTGACTGTATTGCTGAGTTTGGTGAAGCTATGTGTACTCAAGCTCCGGCTCAAGCAGGTATTGCAGGCACTAGCTCAACAAATGGTGAACAAACGGCTCAAACACAAAGCAGCGGCGGTAGCATGTGGATGCCATTAATGATGGGTTATATGATGGGCCGTATGATGGGCGGTAGCGCTGCATCACAACCATTATTCAGCTCAAAAAACCCAGCTAGCCCTGCCAATGGTAAGTTTGTTGACGCTTCAGGTAAAAGCTATGGCCCTGCTGTTGCAGGTGGCCGTTCCATGAGCGTACCAAAAACAGCCATGGCACCTAAACCACCAACAACTTCAACAGTTACCCGTGGCGGTTTTGGTGACACCGTAAATAAACAAGCGATGGCACAGCGTTCATCTTCTTCTGCAAAATCAACCTCTTCTTCCCGTTCGATGGGTGGTTGATAAGTAATGAAACGAGTTCCTATAGTAGAGCGCCCAAACTGGCGCGAAAAAGCTTCTGAGTTTGGCTTTGAATTTCATACTATGTATGGTGAGCCCTACTGGTCAGAAGATGCGTATTACCAATTTACTATGGCACAAATTGAAGAAATAGAAGATGCAACCGAGCAGTTGCATCAAATGTGCCTAAAAGTGGTTGAACGTGTTGTTGAAAGCGATGAGTTAATGGCACGTTTTCAGATCCCTAAGCATTGTTGGGAATTTGTTCGCAGCTCATGGAAAAGCGAGCAACCTTCTTTATATTCCAGGCTTGACCTCGCTTACGATGGTATTAACCCACCTAAGCTATTGGAAAACAATGCGGATACTCCAACCTCATTATATGAGTCTGCATTTTTCCAATGGATCTGGCTAGAAGATCAAATTGAAGCAGGAAAACTCCCTGAAAACGCCGATCAATTTAATAGCATTCAAGAGCAATTGATCGAGCGCTTTACGCAATTAAAAGATCAGTATGGTTTCCGTTTGTTGCATATGTCTTGTTGCCGTGATACAGAAGAAGATCGCGGTACCGTTCAATATTTACAAGACTGTGCAAATGAAGCCGGTATTGCCACTGAATTCTTATATATCGATGAAATTGGTCTAGGTGAAAAAGGTGAATTTTCGGATACACAAGATCAGGTGATTAGTAACCTGTTCAAGCTATATCCGTGGGAATTTATGCTAAGAGAAATTTTCTCGACTAAATTGCAAGACGCTGGCGTACGCTGGTTAGAACCTGCATGGAAGAGCATCATTTCTAACAAAGCTTTATTGCCTATGTTATGGGAAATGTTCCCAGATCACCCAAATTTACTGCCTGCCTATTTTGCGGATGGCAAAACCCAGCCAGAACTCGAGAAATACGTTATTAAGCCATTATTTTCTCGTGAAGGTGCTAATATCCGTATTATCGAAAATGGTAAGGAAATTGCAGCCGCAGATGGCCCATACGGCGAAGAAGGTATGATTATTCAACAATTCCATCCACTTCCACAATTTGAAGGTAACTATACCTTAGTCGGAAGCTGGTTGGTGAATGATCAACCTGCGGGGATCTGTATTCGTGAAGATAAAGAACTGATCACTCAAGACTTATCACGTTTTTACCCACATGCGATCATCGACTAATCGTATTTAGCGTTAAAAGGAAAGCCCAAACATAGCAATATGATTTGGGCTTTTTTATGAAACAAAGCTATCGCAGAAAACTTACCCTACCTGAATAGACAACATACTTAACGATGCTGACACAATTCCCTCAATCGGTGTACTGATCTCTTCTTGCCCATCCCAAGTTCCTAAAATAGGTAAAATAGGCAAGTAATGTTCTGGTGATGGGTTAGATAATTTACCATCCTCCCGTTCTAATCCTTTAGTCAGTGGGTGAGGCGTTTCATGACTTTGCAGATTGTCATATACAAATTTTTCAAAAGATATTGCCCACGGGTACGGCTCAGCATGAGAGTTCTGCCAATTCATCGCCCGTAAATTGTGGACAACATTGCCACTGCCCATAATCAGCACGCCTTTCTCCCTTAAAACACTCAATTTTTTACCGAGTTCATAGTGCCAAGTGGCGGGCTTGCTACCATCGATACTCAGTTGGATCACGGGGATATCCGCTTCTGGATACATACGCAGCAAAATTTCCCATGTACCGTGGTCTAATCCCCACTCTTGTTCATCAAGGTAAATTGGCTCAGGGGCTAGTAATGAAACAACTTGCTGAGCTAATTCAGGAGAACCAGAAGCTGGATATTCGATTTGATACAAGGCTTCGGGGAACCCGCCAAAATCATGAATCGTTTTTGGTTTTAACATCGAAGTCACAGCAGTACCGCGCGTATACCAATGGGCTGAAATCACCAAAATTGCGCGGGGCCGAGGTAAGGCTTTACCGAGATTTTCCCACGCTTGAGTGTAAGGATTATCCTCAATCGCATTCATAGGGCTACCATGACCAATAAAAATGGCAGGGATCTTATTTTTTACCACCGAAGTATTTACCGACATGATGATTTCAACTCCAACTCAATTAGTTTCTCCCTACAGCATACGCTTTCCAACAAAAAACACAGTGGGCTAATTATGAGTATGATCATCAAAAAAATTGAAGAGGCCACGAGGTGTGCAACTCAGTGGCCTTTATAACATTCTATATGCTTAACAGACTATTTATTACCTAAATAACTAAAACCATTACATTAGATAATATTCAAGATATGACGAGAAAAAAGATTAGCTCGCTTTCTTTTCCTGCAACTGACGATACTGAACTAAGTCTTCAATCGTCACTACAGTCAAACCATGTTGCTTACCAAACGCAGCCACTTCAGGGGTACGAGCCATAGAACCATCATCATTGGTTAACTCACACAACACACCAGCTGGCTTGAAACCTGCCAATATTGCTAAGTCGATAGACGCTTCAGTATGACCACGACGCGTTAATACCCCGCCTTCACGGCCACGCAGAGGGAAAACATGTCCTGGGTGGTTAAGGTCTGAAGGAACGGCGTTATCTGCAATTGCGGCACGAATAGTGGTGATACGGTCTGCGGCAGAAACACCTGTCGTCACACCTTGTGCGGCTTCAATGGTCACAGTAAAGCCTGTTTGATTTTGGCTCGTATTGTTATCTACCATCATAGGTAGTTCGAGTTGCTTGCGGCGCTCTTCAGTAATACAAAGGCACACGATCCCACTGCTATAACGAATGGTAAATGCCATTTGCTCGGCAGTCATAGTTTCTGCTGCAAAAACTAAATCGCCTTCGTTCTCACGATCTTCATCATCAAGAACAAGAACACCTTTACCTTGGCGTAATGCCTCGATAGCATTTTCAACACGTTCGATAGGATTGCCAAATACAGAAAGTAGCGAATGATCCATGGTAAAAAACCTCTTAAATAGTTATTAACTAGTTACCAGAATCAAGGCAGTCTTAGGAATACGAGAAATGGTGAATATATAAATAGCCAATAAAAGGCATTTACCTATTCAGGTATGCAGAACACTATTGTGCGTAATCGCACAAACATGCAGATACTGTTAATTCTCTCCCATCCGGACTATAACCGTCGGCCCCAGATTCACACTGGGTCTGCTGACCTTTACCATAAAAATGATAAAGCGCTCGCGGGCTTCATGCGTGATGCATGTTTACCGCCGGTGGGGACTTTCACCCCGCCCTGAGATATACGCAATTAATATAACGCCAATAATTCAAGTTCGCAACGATGATAATCAAAATTGGCGAATGACTCACACTTTTAGCCAAAAAACATGAATAAAAACTTAGAGTTATCAAGGTTAATTTCACTACCGGCTCTAAACCTCTCTCTAAATAATTCAAGCTAGCGCAAGGCAGCAAGAGGTATTAAACTAGTCCCAACAATTCACAACAATATTTTGATAAACTTAAGGACCCGCGAAATGCTCGATCCGAAAAAAATTGAACAAGTTGCCCGCCAAATTCAAGGCGCTTTACCACAAGGCGTACGCGATTTAGGTGAAGATTTTGATAAAAAACTGCGTTCACTGTTACAATCACAACTCGGCAAATTAGACTTAGTCAGTCGTGAAGAATTTGATATTCAAACTCAAGTCTTATTACGCACCCGTGAAAAATTAGCGAAGATGGAACAACGCGTCAGCGCACTCGAAGCCCATTTAAATGTAGAAGAAAAAACGGCTGAGTAATTAAATTGAAAAAGTGGCACCGATTAAGGCGTCACTTTTGTTATTTGATATTCAGTTCACGCTCAAGCAGCTGAACAATATACTGATTTTTAGAAACATTATGCTCAGTTGTTACCGCATTTAAATAAGCCTCTAAGCGGCTTGGGTAACGCAGCGTAAATGACTTTACCGTTTCTTGTTCTTTGAACGGGTTAATCCCCTCTTCTTGGCAGCCTTCGATGTATTCTGCTAAAGAAATTCGCGCTTCTTTTTTTAACCCTTCAATGCTATCAGAAACAAAATCACAGTAACCACTTACATCTAAAAACTTACCACGAAACGCTTTAATTTCAGCTTCATAGATAACAGATGCAGGATGGCCGTCTATCGTCATCACATTACTGCTTTTAATCATATTCCACCCCTATCGTATTTTCCATGACGTCATATTGTGATATCAAAATCTAAAGCAAAAAAAATATGACGTCAACATTTGACGCCATATTGATTTTAAATAAATAAAAACCTCACGGCGTTTTTACATACCCACGTGAGGTTATTAACTTGCTAATTAATAATGATAAATTAACTGGTTTTCATGATATTTTTGATGATATTGGTTGTAGAAATACCATCTTCAAAGTTAAGTACTTTAACTTCGCCTCCCGCGGCCCATACCTCCGCACTGCCCGCGATCTCTTCAGGGCGGTAATCCCCCCCTTTAACTAAGATATCAGGCAAAACTTCTGCGATTAGACGCTGTGGAGTGTCCTCTTCAAAAGCCACGACCCAATCTACTGCCCCTAAAGCCCCTAGTACAGTCATACGCTGTTCTAATGGGTTAACTGGACGTGTTTCACCTTTTAAGCGGCGTGTCGAAGCATCACTATTTACAGCCACAATTAGGCGGTCACCCAATTTACGCGCGTTAGCTAAATAAGACACATGCCCAGCATGGAGAATATCAAAACAGCCATTAGTCATCACTACACGTTCACCGCGCAGTCTTGCATTCTCAACCGCTTGTTTTAATTCACTTTCAGTCATAACACCAAAACCAGTGTCAGCACGGCCACGAATAGCGTTTTCTAATTCAATAGGCGAAACCGTTGAAGTCCCTAATTTGCCCACCACCACGCCTGCTGCGGCATTAGCTAGTGCGCAGGCTTCATGTAATGGGCGGCCAGATGCAATAGAGGCAGCGAGAACACCAATAACCGTATCCCCTGCCCCCGTCACGTCAAACACTTCTTGTGCTTGAGTCGGTAAATGCAATGGGGCTTCATCACGGCGAATTAAGCTCATACCTTGTTCTGAGCGCGTAATTAGCAGCGCTTTAAGCTCCAATGACTGAAGCAGCTTCATGCCTTTTTCTTCAACGTCTTGGTTGTTTTTACATGGCCCAACAATCGCTTCAAACTCAGACATATTTGGCGTCAATAAAGTTGCCCCACGGTAACGTTCGAAATTGTTTCCTTTCGGGTCAATCAAGACTGGAACATTGGCCTTGTTGGCGAGCGCTATCATCTTTTCAACATGAGTTAACGCCCCTTTTGCATAGTCAGACAGCACTAGTGCGCCAATGTGTGGCAGTGCTTGTTCTATGCGCTCCAGTACAGGGGCAACATCCACGTTTTCAAAACCTTCTTCAAAATCGAGGCGAATAAGTTGCTGATTACGTGAAAGTACGCGTAATTTAGTAATGGTTGGATGGGTGGGGATAGCCACAAAATCACAACGAACCTGCACGGCATTTAAATTTTTAGTGAGTGCTTTTGCCGCGTCATCAATTCCAGTTAACCCCACAAGGCGTGAATTTGCACCCAATGACGCAATATTCATCGCGACGTTAGCCGCACCACCGGGACGCTCTTCGACCATCGTGACTTTAACAACCGGGACAGGGGCTTCTGGCGAGATACGGTTTGCGGGACCATGCCAATAACGGTCTAACATAACATCACCAACCACCAGCACACCGGCTTGTTTATAATCCGGAAGAGTTACTTTCATCCTGCACTCCAGTCTTAAAAAGGAAATCTGATAATAATTAGCAACAATACTAGCATATTGCGCTGTTTAGCTAAATAAAATGCGTTTGTTCTTTATTCTTCAAGCCATTTTTGCCAACTTGCTAAAACTTGTTCACGTTGCTGAGAAAATTGGCTTATCTCAACACGGCTTGGCAGTGATTGTAATGCTAAGTGATGGAGCTCATTACGCATTGTGACATACGCTAGAGTTAAAGCATTCGCTTCATCTTCTGGCATAAAACCATACTGCGCCATCAACTCGAAAATACGCACATTATCAGACCAACGTGTTAGCGCATTATTTTCTGCGGCAAAACGCAAAACTAAGTATTGTGCGATAAATTCAATATCAGTGATCCCACCAGGATCCGCTTTTAAGTCGAATTCATTAACTTGATGACTTCCTAGGTGCTGATGCATTTTCAACCGCATATCACGCACTTGCTGTTGCAAAGTTTTAGGGTCTCTTGGCATACACAGAGTTTCGTGGCGAGTCTGTATAAATTGCCGTTGTAAATCCTCATCACCAAACACCATTCGAGCTCGAATTAACGCTTGATGTTCCCATGTCCAAGCATCATTTTTTTGGTAATCATCAAATGATTGTATGGTACTGACCAACATTCCTGACTCACCGGAAGGCCTTAGTCGCGCATCAACTTCATACAACACACCAGAAGGGGTTCGAGTACTAAACAAATGGATAATACGCTGAGCAACACGCAAGTAAAATTGGCGAGCATCAATGGAACGTTCACCATTGGTGACAACATCTAAAGGGCAATCGAAGAGAAAAACGAGGTCTAAGTCAGAGCCATAGCCCAATTCCCAGCCACCTAGTTTTCCATAACCTAATACCGCAAACCCATATTGTTTTTTGTCACTTTGCTCTAGATGCGCTGGCTCACCATAGCGTTTTACCATTTTTTGCCACGCTTGGTGCACCACCGCATCAATAATTGCTTCCGCAAGGTAAGTCAGATGATCACTGACTTTCATTACCGGCAAAACACCTGAAATATCTTCAGCAGCAATACGCAATAATTGAGCTTGTTTGAATTGACGTAATGCTTCAAGTTGTTGTTCTTCGTCATCTTCAGGAACGCGCATTAAATATTGGCGCAGCTCATCACGGTAGGCCGTTAGCGGTAAGGGTTGGTATAATGATTGAGGGTCGAGCAACTCATCAAGTAACAATGGGTGGCGAGCTAATTGTTCCGCTATCATAGGTGAAGCCGCACATAAACGAATAACGTGCGTCAAAACCTCATCAAATTCAAGCATTAACTCTAGGTAAGTTGTGCGGCTAACAATGCTCAGTAACAGTGGTGTGATGCGCTCAATGACTTGCCCTGCATCATCACGCTCACCGACTTTAGCCAATAATTTAGGCATTAATTCATCAAGAACATCTCGCCCTCGAGGACCAATGGTGCGTTTATTGAGATCATGACGGAACATCACTATACCGTGAATGATACGTTGTGCAATCTCTTCACTTTTAGACGGCAAATAGCTGGCTAATTCTTCTTTTGATAATTCACTTTGCCATAATGTGATATAAATTTCATCGAATACATCAATGTTCTCAGAGTCATCCTCCTGGCCTATTTGCTCGGTGAATATTTGATGCACCGCAACCATTTTTTGACTCAAAACCTGATAAAATGCAGGCCAATCAGCAAAGCCCATCCCCCATGCTAAACGCGCTTGGTTTAAAGCCTCTTCAGGGAGTGTTTGTGTCTGTTGGTCATCGATACTTTGCAGTAAGTTTTCGACTCTACGTAAAAAAAGGTAACTATCTTGCAGGATATTAACCTGATCTTCGGTTAACAATGCGAGTTCACGGATCCCTTGTAACGTTGAAAATAAAGATTGCGACTGTAAAACAGGTTCTCGTCCCCCTCGAATGAGTTGGAAAACCTGTGAAACAAATTCAACTTCGCGGATCCCTCCAGCACCTAATTTGATGTTATTGACCAAACCACGACGCCGAACCTCTCGCTCAATCATATTTTTCATATTGCGTAAGGATTGGATCACGCTAAAGTCGATATAGCGACGATAAACGAAAGGACGCAAAAGCTTTCGCAAACACTCCTCATAATGGAGGCTATCAGCGCCCATAATACGGGCTTTAACCATCGCGTAGCGTTCCCAGTCTCGCCCTTGTTCTTGGTAATAATCCTCAAGCGCAGAAAAGCTAAAAACCAGCGGGCCGCTATCTCCAAATGGCCGTAAACGCATATCGACCCGATAAACAAAGCCATATTCCGTCACTTGATCGAGTACGCGGATCAATTTTTGCCCTAAACGCGTAAAAAATTGCGCATTATCTAACTCTTTTCGGCCACCTTGGGTCACCCCATTTTCTGGATAAGCAAAAATCAGGTCAATATCAGAAGAAAAATTGAGCTCTCGGCCCCCCAACTTCCCCATCCCTAAAACCAACAGCGGCTGCGGTTTTCCTTCTGCATTACAAGGTGTTCCCCATGACTGACGATATTCTTGATACAACCAGTCTCGCGCTGCAACAACCAAGGTTTCCGCCAATATACTGAGCTGATAAATCGTTTCTTTTTGCGTGCTAATTTCTAGCACTTGCATCCATGCGCAGCGCACTAACATATGATGACGAAATGAGCGCAACACTCGCATCAAGTGGTCTTCGTTGCTAACAGATGACAAATCTTGAGCTAACCATGATGCATAACTTTTCCATTCATCGGCTTGTGGTGGTCGAGAGCGAATTTCAAGTAAAAACCGCGGATGTGCTAATACTTGCTTTAACACAAAATCACTGAATGCAAGCACTTGAATTTCTTGTTCATTTAACGGTAATAATTCATTCGTTTGTTCCGCTAACTGGCTTAAAACGCGTTCACCTTGGCTTTGTAATAACTCAGGAAAAGCATGCATATTATCAATACCTTAATGGGCTTCTTGATAGGTTAAAGCACTTAACCACTGGATAAAGGCTAATTTACACTTTAACCACTGGCTGCTATAGCAAAAATCCTCAGCACTAATTGCTTCATCGGCAATATCTGAACGTAATTGTTCCAGTGGAGTGTCATGAATAAAGTGAGGTACAGAATTTTGGTAATGCACTAAAAATGCCTGAACAAAACGTAAAAACTCACTGAAGCCTTGGCGTGCATTGCTGCCATTTGCTAACCAGTAGTCTTCATGCTGCTGGCAAAGTAATTGCATATGCGTTAATGATTTTTCGAGGGGGTACTCTTCATAGTCAAACACCGAAT
Source organism: Providencia sp. PROV156 (assembly GCF_028480905.1). Classification (NCBI taxonomy): domain Bacteria; kingdom Pseudomonadati; phylum Pseudomonadota; class Gammaproteobacteria; order Enterobacterales; family Morganellaceae; genus Providencia; species Providencia sp. PROV156. The sequence goes on from NZ_JAMPPE010000016.1 coordinate 26,784, forward strand.
TTGGAGGAGTTAATGGCGCTTTTGTCGGCGATAACAATGAATAACCACGTGCAGCTTTGCTAAGTGATGACAAATGTAAGCCGTCGATATCTGCAAATTTCTTCGCTAAATTGAGTACATCAGCAATAAAGCCTTTTTTTAGTTCTAGTTCAAACTCTTGAATAGGCAAATCCTTTGCGCCAGAGGAAATTTCACCTTGGTCAAAAACCACTTCTATTTCGCTATCTTCAAAAGTCACTAACCACTTTTCACGGGTAAAATTGGTGCTAAAGAGGATATTTAATTCAGACTGAAGCTGTGAAACATCAGTGCCTTCAGGCCAAATTTCAGCCGGTAATGCGGCTAAATCAAGCTCAGGTGAATCAATATCAACATTATATTCAGGCCGTTGGTGTAAGCCGCCTATCGCCTGCCCAGCCGTTTTCATTGTCATTTCATAACGACCATCACAACCGCGGATACGTAAGCCCATATCCCACTGACGTAACTGCTTATTTGCCGTATCAAAGTAGATATTGGTTAACTTCGTCGGCTCACTGTATTGGTGAGACAATGTCGATAGACACTGTCGTACAGCCTCTATTGCGGAACTCTTAGCGGCAAGTTTGAGTTCAACCTCTACGTGGCTCATACATATCCTTATTTAATTATTTCACTTCACTCATATTACCCCAATCAAGCTAAGCTGAGAAAAGAAACTGTATGATAAACAAAAATTCTACCTGTCATATTTCTTTCAGTGAGTTATATTGAAAACAAAGTAAAAATAAGGGTAATTTAGACAGTTAGGATAGTTCTCATTCTCCTTTAGACTGTAGAGACATCTGCGTTTAGGATTTGCACCCTCGCGTTTTACTCATTAGTATTCAATTAATATAAAACTCATTCACCATCAAAAGACTGTAAATACCATGCGAAAAATTCCATTATTATTAATTTCAATCATGGGGCTAGGCCTTTCCTTAAATTCACATGCAGCAGAAAAACGTTATGTGTCAGATGATTTATCCACATACGTTCATAGTGGACCTGGCACAAAATATCGTATTGTAGGTACGCTCAATGCCGGGGAAGCGGTTGAACTGCTTTCCACAGATAACAAATTTGCACAAGTTCGCGATGAAAAAGGTAGAACGGTCTGGTTACCTGTTGACCAACTCAGCAATACTCCAAGCATGAAAACCCGCATTCCAGAACTTGAAGCTGAGAATCAAAAGCTACGTCAACAACTCGACAATATCGACAGTACGTGGAATACACGAACTGCAGATATGCAGCAAAAAGTGGCTGATAATGACAATATTGTCAGCCAGCTAAAAGCCGAAAATGAAAAATTAAAAAATGAGTTGATCAAATCCGGTAAAAAGCTAGAGATTGCAGAGGTCAACTTAGATGATCGCCGTCGCGAATTAATCTTACAATGGTTTATGTATGGCGGTGGTGTTGCCGGTGTTGGCTTAATTTTAGGTTTGATTTTACCGCACATTATTCCGCGTCGTAAAAAACGTAATGATGGTTGGATGTAATTGAGGCCATTCAAATGAAAGTCTATCTCGTGGGTGGCGCAGTGCGTGACCAACTTCTTGGACTACCTATTTCAGATAGAGACTACGTGGTGGTTGGTACAACCCCCGAGGCAATGCTATCTCAAGGTTTTCAACAAGTAGGAAAGGATTTTCCGGTTTTCTTGCACCCAAAGACCCATGAAGAATACGCTTTAGCCCGAACAGAGCGTAAAATTGGTGCGGGCTATACTGGTTTTAGCTGCTATAGCGCACCTGATGTGACCATTGAAGATGATTTGCTACGTCGCGATCTGACAATTAACGCGATAGCACAAAGTGAATCAGGTGAAATTGTTGACCCATACCAAGGCGTGAAAGACCTCAAGAGCCGTGTTTTACGCCATGTTTCTGATGCATTTTCTGAAGACCCTTTGCGGGTCTTGCGGGTTGCTCGTTTTGCTGCTCGCTACTTTGAGCATGGTTTTACTATCGCACCAGAAACATTAACCTTGATGCAAACAATGGCCGCTACAGGGGAATTATCTCACCTCACCGCTGAGCGCGTTTGGACGGAAACAGAAAAAGCGCTGAAATCAAATTCCCCACAGGTGTATTTTGATGTTTTACGCCAATGTGGTGCTTTAGCTGTACTTTTTCCTGAAGTTGATGCGTTATTTGGTGTTCCTGCCCCTGAAAAATGGCACCCTGAAATTGATACGGGTATCCACACGCTAATGGTAATGAAAGTGATTGCCGAGCTATCTAATAATGTGGATATTCGCTTTGCTGCCTTATGCCATGATTTAGGTAAAGCGTTAACACCACCTGATATTTGGCCGAGCCATCCAAACCACGGTGAGGCAGGTATTCCATTAATAGAAACTCTCTGCGCAAGATTAAAAGTACCAACTACGGCTCGTGACTTAGCCCGTCTAGCGGCACGCTATCATGATAAAATCCATGTTATCAATAAATTACCTGCTAATGAGCTAATTGCGATTTTTGATGGGCTTGATAGCTGGCGTAAACCAGAACGTATTGAACAACTGAGTTTAATCAGCGAAGCTGATGCAAGAGGCCGGTTAGGCCTTGAACAGCAAACGTACCCACAAGGGATATATTTCAAGCAGGCTTTTACTATCGCACAAGCGGTTGATGTCAAACCTATCGTTGAACAGGGATTTAAAGGCCCTGAAATTCGCCAAGAACTTACAAAACAACGCATTGAAGCGGTAACAGATTGGCAGCAGCAACAAATCATCTAACGACCATAAAACTGGCGGCTAAACACCGCCAGTCATCATTTAAGCAGTTTTCATGCCTCTTTCTATAATAACCCCAACCTGCTTGGCTCGCGCCACGGCTCCCGGCTTAGCCACCTTAATACGAACCCATGGGCTAGCAAACTGTGTCATCAATAACTGTGCAACTTCTTCAGCAACACGTTCTACTAACCCAAACTTGTTATTCCCTACATGAGCTAGGATAGCCTGACTAACTTTGGCATAATCTAGGCAATATTCTACATTATCGCTCATAGACGCGCGTTTGTTATCCCATCCCATTTCGATATCGAGCACGAGTTTCTGTTCAATATCTTGTTCCCAGTCATATACACCAATCGTGGTGATGACTGATAATTGCTCAATAAATACGATATCCATCACGTCATTTTCTCATTTATGTACTGAATTGATACCACTTCAGCAAAAATATGCGTATTATCCAAGACTGAAGTGAATTTATGGCCTTAACCGTTTTTGGAGTTAGCTATGAGTGCAACCGCGCTTGGTATGATAATCTTCGCCTATCTTTGTGGCTCAGTTTCGAGTGCGATACTGATCTGCCGTTTGGCGAGACTACCCGACCCCCGTCAACACGGCTCTGGTAACCCTGGTGCAACTAACGTATTACGTGTAGGCGGTAAAGCAGCCGCTGCCGGAGTACTCATTTGTGACGTATTAAAAGGGATGATACCAGTTTGGCTTGCTTATTATTTAAATGTGCAGCCATTCTATCTTGGCTTTGTTGCAATTGCAGCCTGTCTTGGGCATATATATCCCATTTTCTTTCGTTTCAAAGGCGGAAAAGGGGTAGCAACCGCATTTGGTTCAATTGCTGCTATTGGTTGGGATCTTTCTGGTTTAGTCGCAGGGACATGGTTACTTACGGTATTGCTTAGTGGTTACTCATCACTCGGCGCGATTGTCAGCGCCTTACTTGCCCCCTTCTATGTTTGGTGGTTTAAACCTGAATTCACCTTCCCTGTCGCCATGTTGTCTTGTTTAGTGTTAGTTCGCCATCACGGTAATATACAACGCCTTTGGCGCGGTCAAGAAAGCCGTATTTGGCAAAAACTAAAAAACAAAAAGCAAAAAACCAATAAAGAAATAGCCCAAGAAACCAAAGAACAAGAACTAGATGACTAATCGTTAATATGATTTTTCCTAAGAAGAGCTGATTTCAGCTCTTTTTTTATGCTATTTGCCTTGTTTAAAATTTCCAAAAACTCCCCCAATAACAACCGTTCGATATCTCTCCTTAAAACTGTACTGATAGCAATTTGTGCTACGTTACATTTTTGCCATAACCAGCGCACACTTTTAAAAAAAAGTTAAATAATTGCAAATTTATTACTAAGGAATATTTAAAAGCTGTCGACTATATAAAAGGAAAATTAAACAATAATAATGGTATTTATAATGAGCAGAACCCCTTATATCACTCAAAACGAATATGTATTAGATGAAAATATCACCTTGATGACAACCAGCGATTTGCAAGGAAATATTGTCCATGCTAATGATTTCTTTGTACAGGTTAGTGGTTATGAATTAGATGAGTTATTAACACGTCCACACAATATTATCCGCCATCCGGATATGCCCAAGGAAGCTTTTGCCGACATGTGGGCAACTCTTAAAAAAGGAGAACCTTGGACTGGCATTGTGAAAAATCGTCGCAAAAATGGCGACCATTACTGGGTTCGAGCCAATATCATTCCAATGGAACGAAAAGGGGCTATTACGGGCTATATGTCTATTCGAACACGGGCAACACGTGAAGAAATTGCTACGGTAGAACCCATTTATGACGCAATGAATGAAAATAAAAGCCAACGAAAAATTTTTAAGGGAATTGTGCTTTCTAAAAAAATGCCATTTCACTTTTCAACATATTCAACGCGTTCGCGTATCCGGCTAATCATGAGTTTGTTATTTATTCTTTGGCTCATCATGGCAAGCTTCATTCCCCAGCCAATCGCACCTCTTATGATGATGAGTGCCTGTACATTTATCACGTTACTGATCGGTAATGTGGTATTTGAAAAAATGCTAGCAGCGCCATTGGAAGACATCACCAAACAAGCACTTGGTATTGCACGAGGAAATCGACATAGCGTTAACCATATGCAGCGCACAGATGAAATTGGCTTAGTATTACGTTCTATTGGGCAACTGGGGTTAATCTGCCGCTGGTTAATCAAAGATGTCTCCGAACAAGTTGATAACGTTCGCAAAGGCAGTGAATCTTTAGTCTCCGATTGTCGTGAATTAGAAACTCACACTCAGCAAACCGTCGGCTATATGCAACAAACCGTTGCAACAATGAACCAAATGGCTGTTTCCGTAAAAATGAATGCTGATAACACGATTCAAGTTGATCAGCTTTCCAATACCACCAGCGAAACTGCAGTAAGTGGAGGTGCCATGATGGAAGCTGTTGTTGATACCATGAATGAAATTGTCAGTAGTACCAGCAAAATCAATTCCATCACTGATGTAATTAAAGACATCGCATTTCAAACTAATATACTCGCGTTAAATGCGGCGGTAGAAGCCGCGCGTGCAGGTGAGCAAGGCAAAGGCTTTGCTGTGGTTGCCAATGAGGTCCGTAGTCTTGCAAGCCGCAGTGCAAGCGCAGTGAATGATATTCGCGAATTAATTAATGATTGTGAAAAGAAAGTCAATTCAGGAAAAAATCAAGTCCATACAGCCGGAGATACCATGAAAGAGATTGTTGACCAAATACAAAATGTCACACAATTGATCACCCATATTAGCCAAGCGACCTCTGAACAAGCGGCTGGTATCGCCGACATTACCCAAGCAGTCAGTGAGCTCGAAACCATCACACAACAAAGTACATTACTGGTAGAGCAAAGCACAGAGACATCAACGATGGTAAAAGCACGCTCAAGCCGACTTGAAGATGCGGTTGTTGTTTTACATTAATATCTAATTGAATAGCAAAAGGGCTGTCATCCAGCCCTTTTTACAAAAAATATGAATTCATTAACAATGATTATTTTTCTAAGGGTGGTAATTCAGCCAAAGGCCAGCGCGGGCGAACTGTTACACCAAGTCCTGCCGTTGTTCCACCTTTAAGACGAATAAGCCCCGCTAACGCAATCATCGCTCCGTTATCAGTACAAAACTCAGGGCGCGCATAAAAAACTTCACCACCGCGCTGTTTGAGGACGTCTTCCATTTTAGCTCTGAGAGCACGATTAGCACTAACGCCGCCGGCCATCACCAAGCGTTTAAAACCAGTTTGCTCCAATGCACGTTTGCATTTAATCGCAAGCGTATCTACCACCGCATCTTCAAAGGCTCTCGCAATATCTGCACGGGTTTGGTCGTCATCCGCATTTTCACGAATAGTATTGGCTGCAAAGGTTTTTAACCCTGAGAAGCTGAAATCCAGCCCTGGTCTGTCGGTCATTGGACGAGGAAAAACAAAACGACCTGCTGTGCCTTGCTCTGCCATTCGAGATAACACAGGGCCTCCAGGGTAGTCTAAGCCTAATAATTTAGCTGTCTTATCAAACGCTTCACCTGCCGCGTCATCGATGGACTCGCCAAGTAGCTCATACTCACCAATTCCCGTCACACTGATAAGCTGGGTATGCCCACCTGAAACCAGTAACGCAACAAAAGGGAATTCAGGGCTTTTCTCTTCTAACATCGGTGCCAATAAATGGCCTTCCATATGGTGAACGGCCACGGCAGGAACATTCCATGCAAAAGCTAATGAACGCCCAACAGTTGCACCAACCATTAAAGCCCCCACCAAACCAGGGCCCGCAGTGTAAGCTACAGCGTCGATGTCTTCACTGGTTAAATTGGCTTCTTTCAACGCCGCTTGAATTAACGGCACTGTTTTACGAATATGATCACGTGAAGCCAATTCAGGCACGACACCACCATAGTCTGCATGAACTTTAATTTGGCTGTATAATTGATTGGCTAATAAGCCACGCTCATCATCATAGATTGCGATACCAGTTTCATCGCAAGAGGTTTCGATACCTAAAACACGCATTGCACTACCCTTGTTTATTGCATAACCGCAAGTCTATCACTATTTTCGTTCAATCGCGTAATTAATGTTGTCAAAAGGCTGACTTTCCTGACTGTATAGTCTATAATCAGTCCCCTGTAATAAAAAATTTCGTGTGGCTAATTCTCATTATTATCTGGTTTTGTTTGCTTTTTCATCAAATGAACTGCAAATCAGGTAATCTTGTGTGATTCAATTTTATACGGCACTTTACAAACCCGTACTCATTGAAGTAAAATTCCGCACCATTTTAAATGAAGGCTGGTGAATCAGTACCAGCAACAAACCGATTTCTATTGAGGTGAGAGGCACATGCCGGTAATTAAAGTACGTGAAAACGAGCCATTCGACGTTGCACTGCGTCGTTTCAAACGTTCCTGTGAAAAAGCAGGTGTTTTAGCTGAAGTTCGTCGTCGTGAATTCTATGAAAAACCAACGACTGAACGTAAACGCGCTAAAGCATCAGCTGTAAAGCGTCACGCTAAGAAACTGGCTCGCGAAAACGCACGCCGTACTCGTCTGTACTAATTGTTTGCGGTGAAAGCCGCATTCATTGCAGACGATAGCTAATACAAAACTTTAGTTTCTCTCGTAGTCACTCAGTTTTTGTAGTAGTAAATAGCTAAGCAGTTAAAGGCCGTGCTTTCCACAAGGAAGCGCGGCTTATTATCGTTCATCAACAGGCGAAAAAGAGGCTTATGGCTGGACGAATTCCGCGTTCATTTATCAATGACTTGTTAGCAAGAACCGACATCATTGATTTAGTCGATGCAAAAGTCCCGTTAAAAAAACAGGGTAAAAACCATCACGCTTGTTGTCCGTTCCATAATGAAAAAACGCCTTCTTTTACTGTAAATGGTGAAAGGCAATTTTATTACTGTTTTGGTTGTGGTGCGCATGGCAATGCCATCGATTTTTTGATGAATTACGACAAACTCGATTTTGTCGAAGCTATCGAAGAATTATCTGCACTACACGGCCTTGATGTCCCATATGAAAAAGGAACGGGTTCAAGCCAAATAGAACTTCATCAACGGCAAAATTTATATCAGTTGATGGAAAAAATTAATCAATTTTACTGTGCTGCCTTAAGTCATCCTTCTGCTAATAAAGCGAAAGATTATTTAAGCCAACGTGGTTTAAGCACTGAAATTATAGAGCATTTTTCGATTGGCTTCGCCCCTGCGGGCTGGGACAACTTGCTCAAAAAGTTTGCTGTAAACCCAGAAAGTCGCAAACAGCTTGATGATGCTGGCATGTTAGTGACAAATGATAATGGCCGAGTCTATGACCGCTTTAGAGAGCGTGTCATGTTCCCAATCCGGGATAGGCGCGGTCGTGTGATTGCCTTCGGTGGACGCGTATTAGGAGATGCTCTTCCTAAATACTTGAACTCCCCTGAAACCGACATTTTCCATAAAGGTCGCCAGTTATTTGGCCTTTATGAAGCAACACAAAACAGTAATGAATTATCAAAATTACTGGTAGTTGAAGGTTATATGGACGTTGTTGCACTTGCTCAGTACGATATCCGCTATGCGGTTGCTTCACTGGGTACATCAACAACCTCAGAACATATTCAGTTACTTTATCGTTCAACAGATACGGTTATTTGTTGCTATGATGGTGACCGCGCTGGCCGAGAAGCGGCATGGCGAGCACTTGAAACAGCCCTACCTTATCTGACGGACGGCCGTCAATTGCGTTTTATGTTTTTACCAGACGGCGAAGACCCAGATTCATTAGTACGTAAAGAAGGCAAAGACGCTTTTGAGCAACGCATGAAGGATGCTCAAACCCTTTCTGCTTTTTTATTTGATTCACTTGTGCCTCAGGTAGATTTAAAAACGCAAGAAGGGAAAGCAAAATTTAGTAAACTGGCTATCCCTTTGATTAAGCAAATACCTGGTGAAACGCTGCGCCTTTATATGGCACAAGAGCTAGGAAATTTTATTGGTATACCGGATATTTCTCAAGTTCTTGCTATGATTGATAGAGAGAGCATAGAACAAGTTAACTATCAGGCTCCCAAATTAAAGCCAACCACAATGCGAATACTTATCGCGCTGTTGGTACAGAATCCGAACTTTTCGGAGCTTGTTCCCTCATTAGAGGGAATTGCCCATATTCAAATGCCGGGGCTTTCTCTATTTCAGGAATTGGTCGATGTCTGCCGTTCCACCCCCGGAATGTCAACTGGGCAGTTGCTAGAGCGTTATCGTGATAATAAATTTGCGAAACAGCTTGAAAAACTGGCAACGTGGAACGATATAGAAATAGAGGAGATAGCGGAAAATACTTTTATAGATGCCTTAAACCATCTATTTAATAGCGCACTCGACGAACGTTTCGACTATTTGATAGCAAAAGAACGAACTGAAGGGCTGACCCCAGAAGAGCGCGAAGAAGTCCGCTTAATCACTCTTTCCAGAGTGAAAACATAATCTAACCCAAAACAGAATTAATATTTTAAACGGCTTAAGTGCCGCTAAACACAAGGCAAATGCCTGTAAAATGCTACGAAAATAAAGGGCGTAGCGAATAATAAATATTCCCTTTGTATGTTCTTGTTGGCCGAATGTTTCGCCGACCGACACCAATCTAAATACTCAGAAGTGTGGATACCGTCTTATGGAGCAAAACCCGCAGTCGCAGCTTAAGCTACTCGTAACCAAGGGTAAAGAGCAAGGTTACTTAACCTATGCTGAGGTCAACGACCATCTGCCGGAAGATATCGTCGATTCAGATCAAATCGAAGATATCATTCAGATGATTAATGACATGGGCATCCAGGTCATGGAAGAAGCACCTGATGCCGATGATTTAATTTTGGCTGAAAATACTTCCGATACTGATGAAGATGCAGCAGAAGCCGCTGCACAAGTGCTGTCCAGTGTTGAAAGTGAAATCGGCCGTACAACCGACCCTGTTCGCATGTATATGCGTGAAATGGGAACCGTCGAGCTTCTCACTCGAGAAGGCGAAATCGACATTGCAAAACGTATCGAGGATGGTATTAATCAGGTTCAGTGCTCTGTTGCTGAATATCCTGAGGCTATCACTTATCTTCTTGAGCAATATGACCGTGTTGAAGCAGGAGAAAGCCGTTTATCTGATTTAATTACTGGCTTTGTTGACCCTAACGCGGAAGAAGATCTTGCACCAACAGCGACTCACGTTGGCTCTGAATTACCACAAGAAGAGCTTGATAAAGACGATGACGAAGACGAAGAAGATGAAGACGGTGATGACAGCGATAGCGATGACGATAACAGCATCGATCCTGAATTAGCACGTCAAAAATTCTCTGATCTTCGTGAGCAATATGAAAAAACGCGTCAACATATTAAACAATATGGCCGTAGTGATGCGAAAACGGCTGCCGCTATCGAGCAGCTTTCCGAAGTATTTAAAGAATTCCGTTTAGTTCCTAAGCAATTTGACTATCTGGTCAATAACATGCGTGAAATGATGGACAGAGTTCGCTTACAAGAGCGTACCATCATGAAACTATGTGTTGAACAGTGCAAGATGCCGAAGAAAAACTTCATTACTTTATTCAGTGGTAATGAGACCAGTGAAACTTGGTTAACTGCTGCAAAAGCAATGAACAAGCCTTGGTCAGAAAAACTACTTGAAGTTGAAGAAGAAATTCTGCGTTGCCTACAAAGACTGCGTCAAATTGAAGAAGAAACGGGTCTGACTATCGAACAAGTTAAAGATATCAACCGTCGTATGTCTATCGGTGAAGCGAAAGCACGCCGTGCGAAGAAAGAGATGGTTGAAGCAAACTTACGTCTGGTAATTTCTATTGCTAAGAAATACACCAACCGTGGCTTGCAGTTCCTTGACCTGATTCAAGAAGGTAACATCGGTCTGATGAAAGCCGTTGATAAGTTTGAATATCGCCGTGGTTATAAGTTCTCAACTTATGCAACTTGGTGGATCCGTCAAGCTATCACGCGTTCAATTGCTGACCAAGCACGTACTATTCGTATCCCGGTTCACATGATTGAAACTATCAACAAACTGAACCGTATCTCTCGCCAAATGCTGCAAGAAATGGGCCGTGAGCCATCGCCAGAAGAACTGGCAGAACGCATGCTAATGCCGGAAGATAAAATTCGTAAAGTACTGAAGATTGCTAAAGAACCTATCTCTATGGAAACCCCTATCGGTGATGATGAAGATTCACATTTAGGTGATTTTATTGAAGATACAACTTTAGAGCTGCCTTTAGACTCTGCAACGTCAGAAAGCTTACGCTCTGCAACTCACGAAGTGTTAGCAGGCTTAACCGCTCGTGAAGCAAAAGTGCTACGCATGCGTTTTGGTATCGACATGAATACTGACCACACCCTTGAGGAAGTTGGTAAACAGTTTGATGTTACCCGTGAGCGTATTCGTCAGATCGAAGCGAAAGCGTTACGTAAATTACGTCACCCAAGCCGCTCAGAAGTTCTGCGCAGCTTCCTTGACGAATAATTGATTTATTTATATCTAAAAACACCTGCTCCGGCAGGTGTTTTTTTATGGTCACAAAAACCATGGAAAGCTACACTACCGGTGTTTCATGCAAATAAAGCCAAACACACTTTTCGGGTTCGACCCTGATACATGCAGTCGAAATTCTTAACGACTCAATACCATTTATTTGCTGTTTTTCTTGATACTGAACCCAGCAATAGCCATTGTCTTCGCGCAATGGAATCAGATTAATACACTCTGTAGAAAATGATGTTCTAGCCCCTACATTCTGACTAAATAACTGAGTCACTGCATTTAATCCAATACAATGGCCTTGTGTGGTAACCATTTTGAAGTTGTCATCGAAGCTGGCTAATAACGGCGCCAAACTTTTATTACCACGACGCCCTGTAAAAATATCCTCAATAAGAATATGTAAATCCACCACGCTTTGCTGCGCTCTTCCCATTGTTTCACTCATTTATTTTTCCTTGATCACTGAAATTAATGAAAGTAACCCGAGTATTGATGCAATAAGAAACGTAAATTGATAACGTAATAAATCACTCGAGAAAGTCATTAAGCTAAATATAGAAATAAATACGACTGCACCAACACTAAATGCGACTTGTCGATTAATATTCCATAACACGCTACCTTGAAGTAAATCTTTGTCTTTGAAATCCATCAACGAGCTAATTTGTGCAGTATTGGCGCTCAACCCTCCGCCCATCCCCATCAATAAATAAGCGATTATCAATAAACTGAGCTGGCTGGAAGATGAGACCCAATAAAGCAGAAAAATACCAAAGCTATGTAATGTAATACCAATAATAAATAATCGTTTTTTTCCTATCTGTAAGTAAAGACGTCCACCAGTTAACATTGATATTACCGCCCCCAATGCATATAGCACCATAAATAGCCCGGTTTTTGCTGCACTGAACCCCATGTTCTCTTGTAGATTAAAAATATTGAGTAAATTAACTCCCGTAAAAATACCGGGAACAGCATAGTAAACAATAAAAGCATTACGCAGATTGCTATTTTTCAATAACTGAAAATTTAAAATAGGTTCTCGACATTTTTGGGCATATTTAAGGTAAACAATAAATACGAATACAGAAGTAAAAAAGCTCGCCAAAGCCAATAGTAAATTGTGATAATCATTATAAAAAGAGAATGATAATAATAGGCTTAACAAACTTAAACTCACCATTATTAGCCCCAAACTATCTGGCTTTTCTCTTATTTTTTTCCCATCATTTTTTATCCATATCCAAGCGAGTACTGCCGTTAGTAATGAGAAAGGTAAATTAGAATAAAAGACCCAATGCCAAGACAAAGAATCAATAATTAGGCCGCCAATTGCAGGTGAAAATGCGGGAGCAATTAACGCGACTGTCATAATCAATGTTGATATACGCTGACGATCATTATTTGGAAATAATGCGAAAACTAACGCCTGACCTACCGGAATTAATAACCCTCCCGCAGCTCCTTGGATAAAGCGCCAAAAAATTAAGCTATATATTGAATCACTGCTTCCACTGAGCCAAGCTGCAATAGAAAAAAGTAGCATGGAATAACACAGTAATTTTTGGTTACCTAACCTACCTGCTAACCATAAGCTGATTGGCATCACCAGAACTAAACCTAAAATATAGGCATTGGCAACCCAAGCCACTTGAGATTGGCTTGCTGAAAATGATGCAGCAATGTCAGGTAATGCTATCGCTGACATAAAAATATTAATACAATCAATAAAGAAACCGAGTAAAAATACTGTGGCAATTTTGTATCGATAAGTCATGGACTTCCTCCAGTGGCAAAGAATAGGTTTAAGTACTTTCTTTGTCGATACAAGGGAGGTAACATGATTGTTTAATAAAAAAGAACAATCGTTATCATTATGCAAAGAAATCTTAAAAAGATTATCAGTTTTCTACAGGTTGTTGATTCGGGTTCATTCACTAAAGCCGCAGATATTTTAGGGCTAAGTCGCTCTATGGTTAGTGTCGATATCAAACAATTAGAAGCTCAGCTTAATGTAAGCTTGCTAACACGAAACACGCGAAATATTGCATTAACAGAGGTAGGAAAACATTTTTATGACGACTTTAAACGTATTCAAAATCAAATAGATGAAGCATTCGAAAAAAGCCAAAATTTAGGGACGAATATTGCTGGTTTGCTACGTTTTTCATCAACGAGTGAATTTGGCCAACGTTTTATTTTGCCGCTACTCCCTGAATTTTGCCGCCTTTATCCTAAGTTAAGGTTACAATATTCATTTAACTCATCATTAGATGACCTGATCACAGAAAAACTCGATTTATCTATTCGATTAGGTAATTTAAAAAATTCATCTCTTAAAATGAAAAAACTAGGTGAATATGAGATTTACTTAGTCTCCACTCCTGAATTTCTAAAAAAATACCCAATCAAACAACTCACTGATTTAGCAAATGTCCCATGGATTAACCATGCGCTATTAAACTGGCAAGATCCTCAATATTTTTTACAGAATTCAAAAAATGAAAAATATTACTTACCTTTAATTAAAAACCAATATGAGTCTAATTCTGCGGCCGTTATTCACCATATGGTGCTAGCCTCTTTAGGTATTGCTATCTGCCCTGCTTGGATGGTTGACGACGACTTGCAGCATGAGCGTTTAGTTCATGTGTTACCCGAATACCGTTTACCGAAACAAAATATTCAATTACTTTATCCAAATACTTTTGTTTTACCGGCTAAGACACGTGCATTTATCGATTTTTTAGTCGATAAATTAGCTGTAAATAAATAAAAATATAAAGATATAAAGATATATCGATTCAATGTTTCTAAAGTGTAGTTTCTAATCTACCACAGTATAAAAACTCATTTTTCTCATTGTTCATGGCTATTATGCCCTCCATGGCATAATAGTTAGCATTATTTCTTAGATGCTAAATAATCTTGCAGAGTGCCTTCCGGTTTTTTCTTACAAAACTCAACAATCTGAGGGACCTCAGCAACACTTTGCTCTGTTAGCGCAACATAATCTCCACCTTTAAATTGCGTTTCTTGGTTTGTTACCCATAACGCAACAGGTGCCCAGCTTTGAGGATCTAAATTAATAAATTGCTGGCAAGTCATATTCTCAGGTGTAACCGTATTTTTGTCTGCTGCCATTGAGTTAAATGAAATTGTAGATACAGCAAATAATACACTAGATATAATAACCTTTCTCATTTTAAACTCCTTTGGAAAATTAAAAACATATAATCATGTGGCTGGTTATTATTAGCATATTATTTATGAGAATTACATATTCCAATTTTGATGATTAAATTTATACTGAATTAAAGAATCGAATAAAAAATAATAAAAACAATCAATTACAAATAATGACCCAATTAGAGCATCAATATAAGATTTGTTTTTTTATAGAAAAGCCACTTATAAAAAGTGGCCATAAAATTTAACTATACTACTTTTACTTCCATCTCTGCAGGGTCTTTAATTGGTTCATTAACAAAGAAGAAATAAACCAATGATGCAAGGAATGCGACCGTTGCACAAACAACAAGAGCTAAGGTAAATGAATGTGTTTGGTCAATAATAATACCGGTAATAATCGGAGCAAATGACCCTCCAATAAAACCACCGAAATTTTGAATACCACTCACTGAGGTAATTAAACGAGAAGGCACTGAAACTAAAATCAATCCCCAAGCAGAAGTCCCTGCAAAGTGAATAGAAAACAAGGCCATACTAATACAAGCAACAGCTGAAAATGTGCTGTCAGTATAAGCAGCAGGTAGTGTAAACATGGCAGCAAATAATAAGCCTAAGCAAATCATCCATTTACGGCTTTTCATTTTGTCAGCGCCACGTTTCACCACATAGTCTGCAACAACACCATTTACGAGCATTCCAAGCGCACCAAATAAAAAGGGTATTGCGGCAACCCAGCCAGTTTTTTCTAGACTTAAACCTCTGGAGTTTTCAAGATAAGCGGGCAACCATGTTAGATA
Organism: Providencia sp. PROV156; assembly: GCF_028480905.1. Taxonomy (NCBI): domain Bacteria; kingdom Pseudomonadati; phylum Pseudomonadota; class Gammaproteobacteria; order Enterobacterales; family Morganellaceae; genus Providencia; species Providencia sp. PROV156. The sequence goes on from NZ_JAMPPE010000016.1 coordinate 42,124, forward strand.
TAGCCAAACCATATAACCCACACCATTAAACCCAATAATCATTCCCCATAAAGAACGTTGTTTAAATAATGATGCCCATTCTTTGAAAGAAACTTTATTCGTTGAAGATGGTGGAGCTCCGTCATTTAAATAGTTTAATTCATCATCTGTTAATTCTAATTGTTCACGATTACGATAGAAAATAAACCAAAGTATAGACAGAATAATCCCACTAATACCGATAATAATAAACATTGTACGCCAGCCAAAAGCTAACATTAATGCAATGAGCAAAGGTGGAGCCAGCGCTTGAGCTAACGTAGAGGACATATTAACAATCCCCATAGGTAATCCTCGTTCACGAATATTATACCAATCATTAACGACTTTAACGCCTGTAGGTAAATGTGGGGCTTCACCAATACCTAAAATAACTCGCGCAATAATTAAATGGGTAAATGAAGATAATAGCCCTGTAACCGTTTGTGCTAACGACCATAAGAACAAACCAAAGCCATAAATCTTTTTAACTCCAAAGCGCTCCATTACCATACCTATAGGTAATTGGCATAACGCATAACCAAATGAAAATACTGATAACAGTAATCCCATTTGGGTTGCACTAAATCCTAATTCTTTACTTATTGTAGAGTTAGCAATAGAGAGTGATGCTCTATCTAAAAAGTTAATGATACCTGCTATCAACAAAAATGTAAGCGCAATAAGCTGCCAGCGCTTTAGTCTTTTACTCGCATGTAGTGACATAATTAAGTACCTTTAAGACGTAACAGGACCCTGCGGAATAATATTTACTCCGCAGATTTATTTTATTAATAATCTTTAGTTGTTATCTATTATTTACGACTTTAGCTTTAATATTAATTCTATTTCCACTGGCGTATCAAAAGGCAATGTATTCGTACCTATTGCTGAACGTGTATGCTTACCTTTATCACCGAGTATTTCAATTAAAAAATCTGAAGCTCCATTCATGACTTGTGGCTGGTTTTTAAAATCATCAGTGCTTTGTACAAAGCCCAATAATTTTATACATTCATCAATTTTATCTAAATCTCCTAAATAGGCTTTTAACGAGGAAAATATATTAACAATACATTGTTTTGCTGCTTCTTGGCCTTGCTCGACTGTTAATTCTTTACCTAATGTACCACTATAAATTAATACTCCATCTTTTTGACAATCATGGCCTGATGTATAAAGTAAATCACCATACTGCTTAATAGATACATATGAAAACTTTGGTGCCTCTGGTGTGGCAAGTTTAATTCCTTTTTCTTCTAATTTCTTCTCAATATTCATTCAATTTTCCTATTTATTCAGCAATGTATTTGCCATGTCATAATAAATTTCAGCCGCAAGATATAACTCTTTTATTTCAACAAACTCATCTTTAACATGAGCTTGAGCTAGTCCCCCAGGCCCCATAATAAGTGTAGGGATCTGGCTGGTAACCGAGAAAAAAGGCGCCTCACATGTCGCTTCAAATATTTCAGGTAGCGCTGTTTTTTCTATGAAACGGCTCACTGTATCTAATGCAACTTTAGTTAATTCGTGATCCGCTGGGATATCTGAAGCGGGAATAAATAAGTAATTATCTAAGTGATAATCTATCTCTTCACCTTTATTATATTGCGCGATAGCTTGATGTAATCTCGCTTCTATTTCTTGTTTTTCTTCCCCTGGAACGAGTCTTCTATCTATTTCAATATCACAATGCTGCGGAACAATATTCGGAGCTGTGCCACCATTAATAGTGGTTATAATCATTGAAGCACAACCTAATAGTGGATGACTAATTTCCTCAACAGAAGCGCGATGTTGTTCTATAGCAGGTAGTATTTTAGACATCTTAGAAATTGCACTATCAGGATAACGAGTTTTTGCTGCATGGCCTGCAGTGCCTTTAGTACTTAAATTATAGCGGCTAACGCCTTTATGTGCGATGCATACACCAAGAGAAGTTGGCTCACCAATAATGGCATAATCTGCAGAAATTCCATCTTTAATATAATGCAGCATGCCAAGATTAATTCTCTCCTCATCCACATTAAATACTAAAGTTAAATTACCTGAAAATGTATCTTGATTACGTTTTAATAATGTTGCCGTATACATCATTGCAGCAACACCAGATTTCATATCTGCAGCCCCTCTCCCAAAAACCTTTCCATCTTTAATCACAGGGTCGAATGGCTCGGTACTCCAACCACAGCCACAAGGCACAACATCTATATGACCGTTAAATAATAAATGTTTACCTTTTCCTGAACCTTTTAAATGTGCAATAACATTTGGACGACCAGGAGCTACCTCTTGCATTTCAACATCAATATTTTCTTGTTTAAAATAGTGATATATAAATTCAGCAACTTGTTGTTCTTCCCCTGGCGGGTTTTCGGATTTATGCCGAATTAAGGCACAAAGAAGCTCTAGCAACTCATGTTGTTGCTGTTCATTTAATTTATACATTTTATTCTCCGATATTTAATATCGTGCGTCTGGTGTAATAATATGGTCTATTTCATTATTATTTAATGCATATATTTTGTTTGTTAAATTAGGAATGACACAACTGTGATTCGGTATAATATTTAATACATCACCAATATTTAATTTAATTTGTTTTGGGTCATAGCGAAGATAGCCATGTTCTTCATTTAATTTAACTAGTTTTATAGTTGGGTCTTCCACTATATAACCAAAGCCTGGTTCTGCAGATTGGTCAGAAGTTAATGTTTTTGTCCCTGCATCTACTGTTGCATACCCCTCAATAGGAATACTCACAACAGTTGTTCTTATTGTTAAAGCGCAATCTTCAGGCGTATAAATACCACCATAGATAGCATTCATATCTCCAAAAATAAAGTTCCCAGCCCGTGACTCTGTAATCCCTTTTAATTCATCAGCATAGAATGAAGATAGTGTTGACCCGCCAGATGTCCGAGGCGCTGTAATACCCGATTTTTCTAACCGTTCTTGGCAAGATAATAAAAGATCTGCTTCTGCTTTTGCCGCTTTACGTATTTCAGGCTCGGTTCGGTATTGGTATATTGTTCCTGCATAAGTAAATACACCAATAATTTTCAAATTAGGTAATTTTTGTATTGCCAGTGCAAATGGCTCTAAGTCATCTAATTGAATACCTTCCCGGTGAGCACCATAATCAACAGCAATATAGACCTCAATAATTTGGTTTTCTTGCTTTGCTGCTGCTGATAATTGTTCAGCACCTTGTAGGCTATCAATAATCGTTCTTAATTTTATTTTTTTAGCTAACTCAATAAATTGCTGACATTTTTGTTCACCAATCATTGGGTAAGCAAGCAGAATATGATCAATTCCGCCTTTCGCCATAACCGTCGCTTCTTGCAATGTGGCACATGTAATTCCTTTTGCACCACAGGCGATCTCAAATTTCGCTAATTCTACTGATTTATGTGTTTTTATATGCGGCCAGTGTTCAATACCTTGCTGTGTTAGCTTGCCTGTCATGCCTCTGACATTTTTTTCAAGTTGCTGTAAGTCTAAAGCAACGTAAGGCGTTATTGACATAAAAACCTCTCTTATTCTTCATTATTGTCTTCCCCTTTTAATTCCGCTAAATAGGTATAAAGGGTATATTTGGAAATATTTAAAAACTCACAGATTTTCTCACCTGCTTTTTTGATTAAGAAAGCACCTCTATCATCAAAGAATTTAATTGCATCCATTTTTTCTTTTTTACCCATATTGATGACAGGGACTTTGATAACCTGCATGCATTCTTGAATAAGGTGATCTAAAATTTCATTAACGTCCGTGACAAAAACTTCCTTAACCGTATCTTGCTCAATACTATTACGTTGTGTAATGCCTTGAATGGCTTTTTCTGCGGCAATAAATTCTGAGATATCTTGATTAATACAAAGCGCCCCAGAAACTTTGCCAGTTTCATCACGTAAATAAATTGAAGTTGAACGCAACATTTTCCCATCTTTGGTTTGGGTAAAATAATTGTATTTGTCGCCATCAACATCTGTCCCACGCAGTACCTCAAGCCCTAAATTACTACTTGGGTCTCCCACCTTTCGTTTCGTAACATGGCCATTAATAATTGCAACAATACTACTTTCTAACCCTTTGCTATGGTCATGTAATACCACTTCACAATTGTCGCCAAATTGGCCCGCAATTCCTTTCATAACTGCCAATAACATTTCAAAGTTGTCTTGAATAATTTTCATTTTCTACCAAACTTATTTTAAGCCTAACTAAATATTAGTTAGATAATAATGGGGGCTCAATCAAGATTTGAGCAATTTGTGATCTATCTCTTGATTCTAGCTAACAAATTTTTAGCTGGCATGACTAACATAGCAATACTCCCAGTTTATAAAAAAACTGGGAGATATGATAGAACAAGGGGTTTCAGAGAGTTTATTGATAAATGGGAAGCTATGCGGAGACAAATTAGCGACCTAACTTTTTGTTAGTTTCTATTACCAACAAAAAGTTAGCAGCCCTATTTTTATAAACTCACCCAAAACACGCCAGTTTCTCGGATCTCTGTAAATTGATTTTGGAATTCGACTAAGTTTTGTTCTGGATTTAATGCGCTAAATCGTTCTGGATGCATAAATTTAGCCATAGCTTCAATGGCAAATATATTCATCGGATTGTTGTAAAAATTATGGTAAATCGCCATAACGCGCTTTTCTTTAACTGCCGTTAATGATGAGATCCCTTGTCTATCCATTAATACTGATAACTGCTTCTGCACGTTAGCTTTATTTGCATTATATCCTAAGCTTACTGCGAGCGAACGACGATTAAAGTTGTGCCAATCGGCGCCTGTCAGTAAATAATATTCTGGGTTTAATGTAATAATATTCTCAATGGAACTTTCAGCCCCTTTTGCAGGAAAGCTATCTGCAACTAGATTATTTCCACCTGCCAGGGCCGCTAAAGAACCGTAACCTGAACGACCATAAAGTTGACAACAATTATCGCTAAATAACCCTGCATTCGCTTCAATCAAAACAGTTGGAAATGGCTGAGCTAATTGGCTTTCAATCGCATCTAATTTTTCTTGGTACAGTTTCGCAAACTGTTCAGCTCTTTCTTGTGTTCCTAATAATTTCCCTAATAATAAAATGCTTTTCGGCGTGTTTTTCGCGATATCCATTCGAAAATCAATAAAAATAACTTGAATACCGGCGGCTTCAAGTTGCGGTAAAATTTGGCTATCACGCATCGCACCATAATTAGCCTTATGCATAATTACCACATCAGGCATTAATTCGATCAATTTTTCAACTTGAAGACCCGCTTCACGAGTTTTCTTTAAGGTTGGAATTTTGTCTAATTCAGGCAACACACTGAAATAAGCTTGTTTTAAATCTGGCGCGTACTGCGTAAGCGAATCACTCCAACCCGCAATACGAGATATCCCACTTTTACCCGCAGCAATATCCACTGGCAAAATATCACGACTATCCACCAAAAATAATTTTTCAACGGGAAGATTAACTGTGACTTCACGACCTTGTAAGTCGGTAATCACCGTTGGCGTTTTTGCCTGCCCCCAAAAGCTTAGTAAGCACAATAATCCTGTGAGAAATAATTTCATGGAAAATCTTTTACCTTAAATTTAAATAGGTTGGTATGAATAAAGCCACTGTACAGTGGCTTATCATTAGTTAAAATATCAAATTAGAAAGTCACACTGTAATTAAGGGCAAAAGTTCGGCCACGGCCTTTATAATCGTACAGGTTTGCAGCGCCATATTTAGGGCTATATAAGCTTTGTGCCCGCTGTCCCCAAATTGTGGAGTAATTTTTATCCAGCAGGTTTTCGACAGCAAAGCTAACTTTACCCACTGGTAGCATATAACTTCCTAATAAATCAACGGTATTATAACCATCGAGTTTCTTACCAGCCGCATCCGTTAAATTGAACGTTTGCTGGCTTTGTAAGCGTAGCGCCCAGTCATTCGGCTCCCAACCAATATAGGCATTCACTTTTGATGGGCTCGCGAAATCAACGCTCCATTTTTCCCAACTACCATCCACTTTAGTTTCTGATTTTTGTAGATTGAAGTTACTTCCAACACTCCAATCTGAGTCAGCAAAGAAGTAATCCACCGCACCTTCTACCCCATAGATACGGCGTTTATCGGTTTTCATATAGATGGTCATGTCATCTTTATTAATGCCGTAGCTTCTATCAGACAAAGAATAATAGGTAGCAACTTGTGTGCGTAAGTTTTCCCCTGTGTAACGCCATCCTAACTCGAAAGAGTTAACCTTAATTCCTTTTACCTTGGTATCATTAATGTTAACACTTTTATTGAGATGATAGTGGCCATTGGCATCTGGGGTCTTCGCATAATCACCTGTTCCGTAATACTTAGCAATATCAGGAATTTCAAAGCCTTGAGAGAAATTAAACCATGTTTGTTGCTCTTCGGTTAAGTTAACCAGCAGCCCTGCGTTAAACAGTAAGTTGTTGTAATCCGTTTTCCCACCCGGTACTGCATCGGCTGATTTACCTTTGCCGTTAGCAATCGCTTCTTGCTGTGCATAACCAATAAAATCATCGACTTTATTTTCTGTGTACTGATAACGCACACCACCGCTTAACGTGAACATTGGCGTAATGTCATAACTACTTTGTAAAAATGTCGCCATATTCGTCGTGGTATAGCTTGGATAGCGGCCAATTTGGAAATCTTTAGTTAAGTCCATTCCCCCGGATTCTTTCGCTTTATCTAAATCAAAAAACATTTGGTTCGCACGAAATTGCTCATGCTCTGCATCCACACCATAAGTTAACGTTAATTCATCGATAGGTTGGCTATTGAACGTCAGCTTAGTTCCATAAAAATTGGTTTTTTGATCCGATGAGCTGATACTTGTAACATCTTTGCCTGTAAGGGTTGGGAAAGGATAAAACTTTTGTGATTCATCACGATAATAAACTTGTGCAACAAAATCCTGCCCAAATACATCTGCATTTGAATATTGTAAATTGAGCAAATTACGCTCAGTTCCCGGCAAACGGTCAGAACTTAATTTGCTGCTGTTATAAGCTTCACCTTGCCCTTTAACCGCGGAAAAATTTTTTCCTAAATAGAGGCCGTGTTTACCATCAGACTCACTTTTATAATGCTGATAAACAGCTTGAACCTGTTGTTTTTCATCGATTTTGATAGTACCTGACGCCATCACATCCAAACGATCAGAAAATTGCAGCCCTGTTTGGGTATTATCAATATTAATCGCATTACCTTTGCCATCATACCAACCGCCATAGCGTTGATAAGCAACAGAAACACGTCCGTGAGCGTTCTCATTACCACCACTTACTGCTGCAGCAATATTTTCATCGTGATCTTTACCACTGTTAAAGCCTGTTTTTCCACCTAATTGCAGGGAAACTTGTTTTTCTTCTTGGCCTTTTTTCGTCACAATATTAATCAAGCCACCACTGCTACCACCACCGTACATCGCCGTTGCGCCTGAAATAACTTCGATATGATTAATATTAAAAGGATCGATAGAATCTAATTGGCGACTATCACTACGAGAAGAGTTAAGGCGTACTCCATCCACCATCACAATCATTGAACGGCCACGCATATTCATGCCATAGTTTGTCCGCCCTTGGCCACTGACACTCATTCCTGGAATAAGCTGCGCTAAAATATCTTTTAATTCTTTTCCACCTTCAGCTTGCTGCTCAATTTCAGCATTATCAATCACCCATGTGGTTTGTGCCATTTCTGAAACGGTTTTATAACCACGTGTAGCAGATACGGTTATAGACTCTTCTTTTTTATCGGCGCCAAATACGGAGGGGGAAATAAAAGGGAGAAAGCAAGGAGAGATAATAAAAAAATGCTTTATTTTCATTAAATTAAACCTTTACATTATTAGAATTGCTGTTATTGAATCTAAAAAGTAAATCACAATGCATAACTAAATTACTGTTTATTATTTTATCAAATAATTATTATCAACAGTAACTAAGAATCAAGATAAATATAAGAATTATTATTATTAACAACAGATAATGAAAGGTTATTCAGTACTAGTCACGCATCCTTGCGCAAGGTCTTCCTATTAATTACTTAACGCTAACGACTGCAATATAATTCAATTTTCCACGATTTTGCCGAAAATGACGGAACATACGCAAAAATTGGGGACGATTTTCTTTCTTCAATGCATTACGGATAATCTTTAGGGCACCCAAAATACCTTCATCGTAAATCAACCCTTTTGGTGATAGCAACGTCATTGGCCCAGTGTGAGATACCACTTGCTGGAAGCCCGCTTGTTGAAATAATTCTACCCATTGCGCTTCAGGTAATGGCTGTGCTTTAACATTAATCGCTTGCTGCATTTGGGAAACCACACTTTGAACAGCTTGGGCATCCTTAAATGCAATATCATGGGTTAATAAACAGCCACTCGGTTTTAGTACTCGATAATACTCCTGCAATAGCTTCGCTTTCGCTTTATCGCCGTACATGGTTAGCATGGCTTCATTAATAACCACATCAAAACTGTTGTCCTCAAACGGTAGTTTTGATGCATCCGCCATTTGGATTGTCACTAAATCTGTTAGCCCTTTATTCGCAACATTCTTTTGTGCTTGTACGAGCGCCTGCTTGTCCATATCAATACCCGTAATATGACAATGGAATTGGGAGGCAATTTCAATGGCAGTGGTTCCCATATTACACGCGACTTCAAGAACTTGGCTGTTCTTGTGTAACCCTGATTGGCTAAGTAACCATTCGGTTGCTTCTTTTCCCCCTGGGCGTAAACGTTTTTTCCCCAAGCGTGCTAGAAATTTGTGCCCTGCTTCGTGGGCGGTAAATGATTGGTCCATTTTCACCTCCAAGTTAATGTGTACAAGCCGTTTCAGGCTCACGTAACATAACTAACAGCATTTTTGCGGGCTCAAGCGCATCTACCGCATGAGGAATATTAGCAGGCATTCTGACAACTTCCCCCGGTTTAGCCATTACTGGCTTTCCTTCGATGGTAAGTTGTAAGCTCCCTTCAACAACCATCACAATCGCATCAAAAGGGGCGCTGTGTTCAGACAGCGCTTGGCCTTTATCAAAAGCAAATAAAGTGATATTTCCCCCGGCATTTTTCGCTAATATGCGGCTTGCAATACCTTGTTCAGTATAATTAATTAACTGATTGATAGTCAGCGCTTCTGAAGGTGTTATTGTGTTATTGCTCATCGTTTAATATTCCTTAATTCAATCGTTTTCATTCAGTTATCTAAATAGCGGAATGACCCCTTGGGTCTGCCGGCCTTGATAATCCATTGGCGTAATTGCGACGGGTAATTGGTACAGTTGTGTCAGGTTTTCTTCCGTTAAAATTTGTTCAGTTTCACCAAATAAACAACCGCTGCCGTTAAATAACAACAGTGAATAATCAGCGATATGCAGCGCATGCTGTGGATAATGACTCGTGAATAAGATAGTCATTCCGCGATGTATGGCTAAGTCACGTAAGACGCTGAGCACACTGTCTTGGTTGGCAAGGTCCAATGCGGATGTAGGTTCGTCAAGAATCAGAATTTCTGGTTCGCTGGCTAATGCCCTCGCAATCATGACCATTTGTTTTTCCCCTCCACTGAGGCAGTTAAAGGGTTGGTCAGCAAATTTGCTTATGCCTAAGTACGCTAAACACTGCTCTACAATTTGGTTATCTTTTTCATTGGGTGAGGCATACCAAGGTAAATGACGAATACGCCCGAGACTCACCATAGTGCGAACAGAGTAATGAAACAGTGAACCACTAAGCTGTGGAACATAAGCGACGGGTGCATTTAGGGAAATATTGCCTGTTGATCCTTTTTGTAAGCCGAGTAGTAGTTTTAATAAAGTTGTTTTTCCGCGGCCATTTGGCCCTAAAATCGCGCCAATACTGCCCTTTGGTTGCCGAAAACTAACATTCGTAAATAATTGGCGTTGGGCTATTTTGAAATTAAGGTGTTCAACTTGGATCATAAATCGGCCACCTTTTTATTCAATGTGTGGATCAGTAGTGCAAAAATAGGGGCGCCGATCAGTGCGGTGATCACACTTAATGGAATTTCTGCATTCGTCATACTGCGTGCAAAGGTGTCGACAGCTACCATATAAATCCCACCAATGACCGCACTGGCAGGCAGTAATATCCGGTGATCATGCCCTACCATTAGCCGTGCAATATGTGGAACAATCAGCCCTACCCAGCCGATGGTGCCGGATACCGCCACTGTCGCACTGGTGATCAAGGTTACGCTGAGTAACACAGTCCAGCGGGTTCTATTAATTTTCATCCCTAAAGCTTGTGCATTTTCTTCCCCAAGGGACAGCACATTGATACGAAAACGCAGCGCAAAAATGACCAAGACACAGACCAGCACAACCGGAAAAACAATATTGAGTTTGAGGTAAGACGCACTGGCAAAGCTGCCCATAAGCCAAAAAACAATGGTTTGTAACGTGTTGTTTGGGTCTGCAAAATAGGTAATTAACGAAATTAATGCAGCAAAAAAAGCATTAATAATGACTCCAGCAAGAATCAACATTAATAGCTGGCTGCCTTGGCGATTCAAACCCAATAAGAAAACCAGCACGATAGCTAGCAACCCACCGATGAAAGCCAATGAAATGGTGACCAACAAAGAAGAAAATAATAAAATAGCTAGCGCGCCACCCAATGCAGCCCCTGATGAAACACCAATAATTTGCGGCCCAACTAATGGGTTGCGGAAAATACCTTGCAAAGCCGCCCCCGCAACCGCCAACCCAGCCCCTGCCGTTCCTGCTATCAGAACACGCGGTAAGCGCACATTCAGCACCACATTTTGTTCCGTTCGGCTATAGTTCCCCATCATTTCATTACCAAAAATAGTGTCATAGAGAATATGCCAAACCGCGGAAAACGAAACTGGGTAACGCCCACAGCTTAGGGCCAAAACAAAAGTCAACAATAAGCAAATGGCAAAAACGAACCAAAGATATTGGGGCTTACGCATGCGGTTCCCCCATTAAAGAAAGGTAGTGTTGGCTACTTTTGTTCATCTCTATTTGCAAAATTCCGTCAATTTGCTCATCTGACACGTCATAGCCATAAAGTTGCTGATATCTAAGGCGAATTTCCTCACGCAATGGCATTTTCATCGTTTCTGGGTGAAAAATCATCGATAACCATTGCCAGTACAGTGGTGTTTCTTGGTTTGGTGCATCCCAGATAAAACCACCAATAGGGAGCTTATACACACGCTGGTTTTTCACGGCGGTGACTTCACTTAGCATAGGGTTGCGGTAAACATCAGCTGGCGATAACCCTTCTTCGAAATTACCCAATAGAATAATGTCAGGGTCCCAAACCAGAATTTGCTCAATATTGAGTGTTCTTGGCCCAGTGAGGTCACGGTTTAAGCTCACCCCACCCGCCAGTGCAAAATCTGCATTGTTGTGTGATGTTGAGCCAAATGTTTGAATACTCTGGTTAAAATGGGATAGATACAGGACTCGGGGCTGCTGCGCTTCTGGGATTTTAGCGGTGGTTGCCGATAATGCATCGACAACTTGTTGCCGCCACTGGATCATCTTTTGCGCTTTATCATTGTGGCCAAGTGTTTGCCCCATTAGGCGAACCCACTCTTGCGTATAGCGTTCTTGCCCATAATCTAACGTAGCAACAGTCAGCCCTGCATCACGCATAGGAGAAATAATGTCATCTCCTCGATGCCCCCATTGCCACACTAAATCGGGCTCCACATTAAGTAATGCTTCAATGTTTGGCGTAAAATTGTTACCCACCACATTTGAATTCACTTGTAGAACAGGAGAAAACATTTGGCTTAGCATGCCATCTCGCGCAGCAACCTTTGCAAAAGGATGCATTCCGACTAATTTTTCACTGCTTTCATCCATGCCAACTAACATCGAAGCGGCAGGGATTGGGATCACAACAATACGTTTTGCAGGGGCTGATAAATGAATTTTATCACCTGACATATCTGTGAAATCAACAGCTTGTGATGCATATACATTGGCTATTCCACCAAAAGTTAGAAAAACGGCGGCGAGTCTAAAAGCATTATTTATCATAGGGTTATTCAGCTCTCTGCTAACATCTCAATTGATAATGTGTATGATTATCATTTATACTTAAGCCATTCTAAGACGGCGTAAGAGGATGACCTATGACATTTGTCAAAAACGTTTTCCCCCATGCACAATCACTCAATGCCCTTAAATCGTGCTTACTGTTTAATGGGGTAGAAGATGAGAAACTGGCATTACTGCTGGAAAATTGTGGCCATATTCGCTTTAAAAGTGGTGAAATTCTGAACCATGAAGGGGAACCATTTAAGCATTGTCCCTTGATGATCAGCGGGCAAATGGAAGTGTATCGCCACACCTATTTGGGTGAAGAAAAAATTTTTGGTTTGTTTTGTACGGGGGAAATTGTTGCCATCGCAGCCGTTTTTATGCCTCACAACCGTTATCCCATGAGTTTACGGGCAAAAACCGACGGTGAAGCTTTGCTACTTGATAAACGCGATATTTTACGACTATGCCATGCCTGCCCGCAAATTATGGAAAAACTGCTAAGGCGTTTTAGTAGCAAACTATATGAGAACATTAACCATATCGACTGGCTAACTTCGAGTTCTGCTGAACAACGGCTAGCGGCCTATATTCTCGATTTAAAACATAAGCAACTGACTTCAAATATTGTTTTGCCTTTATCTCGGGGCCAGCTCGCGGCTAAATTAGGCATACGTTACGAAACACTCAGTCGGTTAGTTTCTGGGTGGCGGCAAAAAGGGTTTATTGATATCGAGAAAGACACTGTGCATATCCATAATGAAAACTACTTAACGAAATTATCTATTTCTGCACAGCGCCCATTTTAAGAATAACGCATTAACGAATATTAATGCGTTTATTCATTATTAGAAGTTATAGGTTACACCACCATTCACATTAAAGCCCATACCGGGGAACAAGGTGCTATCTTTTGCTGTGACGGTCTGATTAGCAACTGATGTTGTCGCATAACGTTCATCCGTTAAATTATCCATCGATAAATACACAGACCACTGCTCTGTTGGTTTATAGCTACCTTTAAGCCCTAATACGGCGTAATGTTTACGTTTTTGAATATCGAGATTGTTTTGGTGATCAACAGCCATATCCGTTGGCGCCCAATGAATATTTGGCCCGAAGCTCCAATCCCCAATTTCATATAACACCTCGGCAGCGACAATATTGCGAGGAATACCTGCGATATAGTTGCCGTTATACTCTCCCCCCATAAAACGGAAATCATTATAAGTCCATGAAACTCGGTAATTGATATCCCCCGGCCCTGCGCCAACACGTCCTGTCAGCCCAGCTTCTAAGCCTTGATGGCGGGTTTTCGCGGCATAATTAAACACGCCAACAACCGTCCCTGCACTGTCATAAGTGGTAATATACTCATCTTTAATTTGGCTGCGGTACAGCGCAAGGTTCCATTTCAACCCATCAGTGACATCCCCTTCCCCACCAATTTCATAAGTAATGGCTTTTTGTGGTGAGAGTTTCGTCAGTTTTCCATTGCTAGAGTTAATAATTTCCCAAAATGTTGCAGGTTCTTCACTCGCACTGATATTAGCAAAGTAGCGCTGGCTTTCCGTTGGGCGCCAAATAACCCCCGCTTTTGGTGTCCAAAATGTCCAACTTTGGTCTAACGACAAATGACTTTGCCGTTTTTCTACGTCACGGCGTGCATGCGTACCTTTGACATCTAAGTTAACTGTCACTGTTGGTGTAATATGTAAGTCTACCCCCACACTGCCATAGAGGTTTTCAGCTCGGCCATCATATTTGCCTATTTTTGTTTTGTCTGCCGGTGTCCCTTTACGGTTTTGCATTAATTCAGTCTGCAAGGTCATTTGGTCCCATGCAAGTGCCGTACGATATGTCACGGATTCAGTTTCAATATTATAGGTAAATTGTAGTCCTTCACTGTGGCTGCGGCTAAAACGGTAGTAAGCGGGAGTAGTAAAATTATCATGAGTACGAATGTGCCAAACTCCAGCGCCAATCGCTTGGTTATCCACTTGCCAGTCAGAGCGGTTAGCCACTCGGAATTGCTCAACATTACGGTGTGGGTCACGTAGCCACACCATCGGGTACACATCTGTAGGGTTATTATTGAGTACCTCTTCAGAAACAGGCCCCGCAACGTCAAAGCGCAAATCTGTCCAACTCAACCAAGTTCGGTTTTCAAAATTATTAGTCACATAACCAAAGTTGCTGCGTAACGTTTTACGTTGAGAAGCAGAGTGTTTGCGATAGCCATCAAAATGGTCATAAGTGAAATTAACACGACCATCAAATACCCCATCGTCAGAAACGCCACCAAATGCCGTTTGTAACCCTTCGCGACCATGGGAGCCGTACTCATAACGTAGGCGGCCTTGCTCGTTTCGACCCGTGTAAGAGAGCACATCCAATTCACCTCCCAAACTATTACTTTGTGGGTTAAGGCTATTTGCGCCGCGGCGTACACTCACCATCCGCGCATCACGCATTTCTAAGGTGCTGATGTGAAAACTGCCGTCAGCATCCGTCGCGGGTAAGCCATCTTGGAGCAGCAATACACCACGAGCAAGCGGTGCGCTTTGTACTCCAGACCCACGAATATTCAAACGCGGCTGATCAATACCACCAAAGAAATTTTGAATCACAAGCCCAGGCTGATAATCAAGAGCATCTTGTAAGGTCGCAAGGCGAGTCTCTTTTTCGATAACAACTAAATTTGTTCCGCCAGCCACTTTTTCAAGCTTGCCTTTTTCTTGCTGTTCACTCGGTGACAAACGGCTTTGACCTGTTGAAGACGTGACGATCAGTTTGTCCGATGTCACTGCTGGTGCAGCGAACCCAATTGGTGTCGCCAAAGTTCCTATACCTAAAGTGAGTGCAATACAATGCGCCAATTGGTGCCGTTTTAAACGATAAGACATATATTCACCCCAATAACAGTAATGGTTATCATTTTCATTTAAGGGGTTTAAAATAGAGGATGGGTTTAGATATCCCTATGACATTTGTCAAAACCAAAATAAATTAATTTATTATTTATATTAAAATTATAGTTTCCATTAAATTCTATTAAATTATCAATCTTGTCATAAATTCATTTTCACTTTTAAATAACGTACCCAACCTAATGCTTAAATAATTAAAAACATATCAACATATGTTATATAAAAAGAGAATATATGAATATAAAAACCTTTAAATTTATCGATAAGGATTCAAATGGCATTGTCGTTAATTTTGATAATGGAAACAAAAAAACAGTCACAATTAGCTTATTTTTAGATAATGAAAATATAGAAACCATATCAACTAATAATGACCATTATCTTTTCAAGGTAGGTAAATCGGGAAACTACCATGTAACTATCTCATTTGTTGATAGTAATAAAAATATTTTACACTTAATTGATAGCCCTGTTAGCTATCGTCTTCCCCATCAGAAAATCAATAAAAAAATTAAAGCAGAAGTAAAATCGAAAACCATCAACCATAAAATAGATGGGATTGATAAATATTTTTTAGAAATTAAATCTGAAATAAAAAGTTCGCATTTTATTATGGATGCTTTATCAAATGAATTAGTTAATTCAAAATTAATTTTGATTAAATTAAATATTCGCTCTTCCGTTACGCAATGTGAATATTTTAACCTTTATGGAGAAAATAATTATGACGATTTGCTTGAACTATCGCAACGGCTTGAAAAATTAGATTGTGTCAGCTACTGCTGCATCTGCCCCAACACAACAGGCTACCACCCCCCCAAACTCCCTATAAATAGCCAAACTATTGAAGAAAAGATTAGCAGTGATGAGATAACCCCCGATTTCACCGAGTTACAAAAATATTTAGATGCACCAATGGGCATGAATGTGAGAGAGGCATGGGCAAAAAATATTGATGGCTCGCTAGCGGTTGTTCGCCATATGGATTTTGGTGTATACCAAAACCACGAAGACTTTAAAGATGCAAACCTTGCTGTGGTAAGTAGTCGGCCTGAAACGCAAGATTGTAACCATGGTACCGCTTCAACAGGTTGCATAATTGCGACTAAAAATGAATTTGGTGTCACTGGCATTGCACATGGTTGCCAATTTTATTTCTATGATACCGACGACTTGGATCAACTTACGGATGATACTCAGCCGGGTGACATTGTTAGTTTCGACCTCCAATTTCGCATTGAGAATAAATTGCTTCCTATCACATCCATCCGTAATTGGTGGGAAAGAATTAAAATTATGGTCGATAAAGGTGCAACCGTTCTTCTAGCAGCAGGGAATGGTGGCTTGGATTTAAGCAAACCCGAGGTTATGGATGATTTCGGTGACAATGGCAGCATGTTAGTAGGCGCTTGCTACCACCATACAGGGAAACGTGCGCTTTTTTCAAATTATAATCAAACAAGCTCACTGATTAATTCATGGGGAGATTGGAGTGTGACCACCACAGGCTATGGAAAACTACAAAAACACCCCGGCAATGAACGCAATTATACCGACCGTTATTCAGGAACATCGAGTGCAACACCACTATGTTCAGGTGCACTCGCATTAATTCAAAGCTATGCTAAACAGCATCAAATTATTCTGTCAGCGTGGGGAATGCGCGAACTGATAAGAAAATCGACCTATACGGAAGGTGTTAACGATGGGATAGGCTATCGGCCCAATGTAAATCAGTTATTAAACGAAATTGATAAGCTTGCCCAAATTACTGAATAATTCTGTTATCGTTAAGCCATAATGTCGGCCTATTATTTGGCTAGTGAGATAACCCGGCTACACACTTTCTCTAATAACGCTTTGTTATGGCTAAAAATAACCATTGCGAGTGGTCGCTCTTCGGATAATTTCAGTAACAACTGCCAAATTTCTTTTTGCAAATTGGCGTCTAACTGTGCGGTGATTTCATCGGCAATTAAAATTTTCGTTCGCGGGTCAAGGGCTCGCAGTAACGCAATACGAGCAAGTTCACCACCCGATAACTCACTGGGAAGCCTTTCAAGCCAAGCAGGTTTAATCGAAAAGCGCTCTAACCAATGGGTTTCTGGCTGCCAAGCATCAAATAAACTCGCCCCCACCTTGCGATAGGGGTTAAAGCTTTTTTCGGGATGTTGGGGGACTAATTGAATTGGGCAATAACCTTGTTGAGGTAACGGTTGCCCTTCAAACAAAATGGTTCCTTGGGATGCCTTTTGCCACTGAGCTAATACTCGGCCCAACGTGGTTTTCCCAAAACCACTGGGCGCAGATATCCCAAGACGTTCACCGCTAGTCAGTGATAAGCTAAAGCCATCCCACAGCCGCTGCCCACCTTGTTCAATGCATAAATTATTTACTTGTAAAATAGGTTCAGTGATACTCATTTACTTGCCATAAATTGATGTTCCGGTAACGCATTCCACAACGATTGCAGCCATTTTCCACCGCCGCCTTGTTGTAGCTTTTGGCTGCTTAACACTTCTTCCAACGCTCCGTTACGCAATAAGGCAATACGGTCAGCAAAACGTACAGCCATGGATAAATCATGGGTGACCCATAAAACACCTCGGCCATCGTGGCAAAGCGATTTAATGTTTTCGAGCAGTTGTGTAGCATGGTCATCATCCAGCCATGATGAAATTTCATCCGCTAAAATATATTGCGCGCAAGAGAGTGTCGCACTGCTGGCGAGTACCCGCTTTGCCATTCCACCGGATAACTGGTTTGGGTAGCTATCCACTAGTGAGCTTTGCAAATTATATTGCTGTAAGTGCCGTGCAACATCGTGCATTTTAATATGCTGCCCACTTAACACTGCGGCACGTTCTAATTGTGGGCCGATACGAATTAATGGGTTAAGTGCGCTAACCCCTTGAGGTATATAGCATAATGTATTACCACGGTGTTGCGCTTTGCTTTGTTCGGTCAGTTTTTTACCATTAAGGTGAATACCACCACGACAGCGCATATTATGGGGAAGTAACCCCAAAACACTCTGTAATAACAAGCTTTTACCTTCCCCGCTCCCACCCACCAGTGCAACCATCTCACCGGGCTGAATATCCAATGAAATCCCTTGTAGTAACGGAGCCCAACGCTTGCGCCCTAACCAACGAAATTGCGCGACATCCACGGTGAGATTATCAAGACTCAACATACGGCCCCCTTCAACCAAAGCTGCTGCAAGGCTTTAGCAAATTGGTCAAATAATAACACTAGCCCAACTAAGGCAATGCCTGGAAAAACCACCAGCCACCAAGCTCCTGTGCTGAGATAACGCAATGCATCGGACAATAAAATACCCAATGAGGGCTCATGGGGCGATAAACCAAAGCCTAAGAAACTTAACGCCGCACTGTGTAAAACCGCATGGGGAAACATTAACAACGTTCCTACCATCCATTGAGGCAAAATCATCGGTAAATAGTGATAACGCCAGCGATAAAACGCACTGTTACCAATACGTTGAGATAACATAATATAATCTGACTGGCTAACTCGTTGTAACTCTGAACGTAAAATTAGGGCTAATTTTGGCCAATGTGTCAGTGCAACGGCCCAAATCACCCCCATTTTTCCACCACCCAACGTAAAACAAATCAATACCAGTAATAAAAGATGTGGCAATGCCAACATGGCATCAATAACGCCACGCACTATATAGTCCATCACTTTGCTTATTGAAGATAAACCGGCCATGACAAGTGCAATAAAACCACTGGTAATCGCTGCCATAAGGCCGATTTGCAAGCTAGTTGCCACCCCTTGAAAGGTTCTGGCAAATAAATCACGCCCTAAATTATCTGTACCAAATAGATGCGCCCACGAAGGTGGCAAACGCCTATCGAGCAAATTCATTTCAATATCATTGAGGGAGAGACCAAACGCATAGATACTGACAACAACCAGCAAAAGCAACGAAAAAGCTAACTTAAATAAAGCGCGATTAGGGTTATATGTCATGACGCTCTCATCACTCCCTTATTCACTTTTTTTAGTAGGCTGTCAGCTACCGTATTGCTAAAAAATATTATCGCGGCACATAACATGACAATCCCCATCAATAACGGAATATCTCCACGCAACCCTGCATCAATCGTCGCCTGACCTAAGCCTGGATAGGCAAATACTTTTTCTGCTAATAATGCCCCACTTAGTAATTCACCAATAGAAGCAAACTGTAAACAAATTGCCGGGGTAATAGCATGTTTTAGTACATGAAACCCAATCATCGACCAACCATTATCCCCTTGAGCCTGTGCGTAATGAATAAATTCACTGCTCATCACTTCAACAACTTTGGCACGTGTATGCAATGCGATATTACCCACGCCTAACATACCCAACGCAATGACAGGTAAAACTAGGTGATGAAGTTTCTGTGAAAATGTTGCCGTTTGCTCATCCAAGCCTATCGGCCAAGCACAGCATATCGGAGCCCACTGTAATGTCACCGCAAACAAAGACAACAACAGCAAACCTACCCAAAAAACAGGAATTGAAGCCAGTAAATAGCATAATGTTGAGATGAGTTTGTCTGGCCAGCGGTTTAAATAACGCCCAGCCACTAAACCCAATGC
The DNA here is from genome assembly GCF_028480905.1 of Providencia sp. PROV156. NCBI lineage: Bacteria > Pseudomonadati > Pseudomonadota > Gammaproteobacteria > Enterobacterales > Morganellaceae > Providencia > Providencia sp. PROV156. The sequence goes on from NZ_JAMPPE010000016.1 coordinate 61,792, forward strand.
AAAACCAACAACTCCAGAGAACAGCCAAGAACTAATAAGTAGAGCTAAAGAAGGCGCAAGGCGGTCAGCAATCACTTGAATTACTGGGGTGTTATAGAGCATGGAATAACCAAAATCCCCCTGTAACACTTGTGAAAACCAACGCCAGAACTGTACCCATAATGGCTGATCAAGCCCCCATCGCGCGGCAATTAGCGCATATTGCTCAGGGGGAACATGCAGTAAGTCATTGCCAATATAGGCTTTTATTGGGTCGATAGGCGAGTAACTCAGCAGGATAAAAATTCCCGCTGCCGTTACGGTTAATAAACAAATAAATCGCAATAAAAGCCCGAGTGCGGTTCGCATTACTGACAGGTCCACGCCCATTCATCGACATTATTTAATACTGACCAAGAACCATGAATTTCAGGGGCACTAGTACCTAAATCAACACAATTATTCAGCAAATAAATATGTTGCAGGTTCATTAACCAAGCCCATGGAGCATCACCTTTAATACCAACACCCGTGTTACCATTCCAATCCACTTGTTGCCATAATGGAATCGCTGCCTCTTGGTCAGCTTGTGCTAACGCTTTTTCGATTAGTTCATCAACTGCTGCATTTTTATAATAACCGGGGTTATAAAAACCAACACCAGCTGCTTTGCTGCTGTAATTATGGACAATTTCCATCGGGTCTAAGCTTCCCCAACCAAACAATGTTGGGTTAGCATGCATCTGTAGCTCAACGGTTTCCCAACTTCCCGATTTTAAATCCATTTCGATACCAATCGGTTTTAAGCTTGAACGGATTGCCTGAGCAAGGTCACGACGTGTGGTATCACCACTGGCATACCATAATGTCAGTTTCGCCACTTTACCATTTTTCTCACGTAGACCTTCTTTATTCAGCTTCCACCCTGCCTCTTCTAAAATAGATTTGGCTTTCTCAAGGTCACCATCTTTAAAAGCGGAGTCTGGGTTATTCCATGGCAGCCCTGCGACGCCAGTATAAGCCGGTACGGCAAAGCCTTCTAATACGGATTCTGCCAATAGTTTACGGTCAAGTGCATAGTTAATCGCTTTACGGACAGCAACATCAGAAGTGATGTCGTTACCGATAGGGTTACCTTGAGCATCTTTCTCACCCGCGGGTGGAATCGGGAAAGAGATACCGCGGTTTTCCACGCTATAGCGCTCAACCAATTTCATGTTTTTCACATCATTAGCATTCGCTGCTACTGCGGCAGGGATACGAACGATTTCCAGTTGATTGCTTTGTGCCGCAGCAAAGGCCGCATCTTCATCAAGGAAGACAAAGACCATTTTACCAAAGTCATTTTTTGGCCCTGCATAATACGGATTTTGCTCGACAATCAATTGCTGCCCCGGCTGGAATGCGACTAAGCGATAAGGGCCTGCGCCAATCGGGTTATGTGCATAGGTTTTCGCATCATATTTATCTGCACAAACAATCCCTAGCGAGCCTAGTACATTAACAAAGGTACTTTGTGGGGAAGATAACGTGATCTTCACGGTTAGCAGGTCAACTTCTTCTGCTTTGGCAAAGTTGCCCATATCCACCTTACCGCCACTTGCCGCGGCATTGTTATAAGTAAAAACCACATCTTTGGCGGTCAATGGTGAGCCATCGGAAAATTTTAAGCCTTTTTTCAGCTTAAGTGTCCACTGTTTACCATCGGCATTATGTTGATAACTTTCAAGCATATAGCTATGCCATGAGAGGTCAGCCTTTTGTTTCAATAATGGGCTATGCAACAGTAGATAGCTGCCATGGCTCCACCCAAGCATAGGGTCAAATCCTTCAGTGGGCTCTGAACCAATAGCTAAACGTAAGGTTTGTGATTGAGTAGGTTCCACGGCTTGAGCTTGCAGTGTGAGCCCCATCAGGCACATTGCTGCAACGATATTTTTAATCATACATCCCTCTATAGATAGGTTTTATTTTTATTTCAAACCACCAATGCCGTTATTTTCATTGGTGTCGCTATCGGTGAGATATTCGCTATGTGTAGAGTAACCAATATGAGTTATATTAAATTTAATGCCCTGATTGCTAGGCGCTACATCAATAGAACAGCGAATTTATTAGAGAAACCGTCAAAATTAAGTGGTTATTTGACCTATCTTAACAACTACTCATCAATTTCTTTGTCAAATTCAATTGGGTTAGATCGCAAGGACAAATTAGTAATAAAATTAGGGTCGTTCGACTGCCTTGATTGCAACCGAAACTGAGAAGGTGTCATATTATATTTTCGCTTAAAGACATCACAAAAATAAGCATTGCTACCAAAACCGCAGCGATGACTAATTTGAAAAACAGAATAATTCGAAAACGTTAAATAATTCAATGCCATCCCCATGCGAACATCTAACAATAATTGGCGAAAAGACACCCCTTCGCGGTTCAAATGGCGGCGCAACGTTGAAGGGGTCGTAAATAACGCTTTCGCAACATCGTCTAAATGCCATTTTTTTTGCGGTTCTTGGGTTATCAAATGGGTGATCGCTTGGTTTTTCGGTTCATCGTAATTGAAACGAAAAAGATTCAGAATATCGATACCTTCTTGATATATCGCCATTAAAATAAAATATAGGCTCTGTTTCATTAACAATGCTTCTTGGGATGCACTCTGTTTTTTTAATGGTAAGCATTGTTTTAGCAAACTAAAGTTATCTCTCACAGTTTCTGGGGGAGAAATATGGTAGATGGGTTGGTGGCTAGTCAGAGGCGCACCGGACTTCATCAATGTTTTCAGTAATAAAAATACCGCTTGTAATTCTTCTGCTGACATCGACAACGTGTGCAACTCAAGCGGCTGCTTCACGGTATTACACACAATATTGCAGGAAACTTGGCTGTATTTAGGAATAATTAAGGTGACATCGCTTTCAATTTCAATGGATTGGCCATTGATCACGATATTTCCTTTCGCGCCAGTTAGCATGGCTATCATCGCGCTTTCAATATAAAACGCTTTTAACACCATCTGGCTTTCTGAAAGAAAGAATTTATATTCCATAATCTCTATAAACTGCTGTTAATGTCAGAATGACTTCCCAAGAAAAGGGATTGTTGAATAGATATAAAGTAATGAAACAAAACATATCAGCTCTATATCAGTGCGGCTGAGAATATAGTCCGGTTGCGTTGAAATCGCAATATAGATATACGCTCATTTTTTACTGTTATTTTGATGGTTGTTATATTTTCTAAATAAAATGCTGTTTAATTGAAAGGCAATTTTCGATATAAGGTGTAGAATCGCGCGGCATACACATGCAGCCTACGACACTGCATAATAATAATGATTTTTGGCGTTCATTCACATCCTACCCTACTTGCATTAGCTTTTACATCACAAATACCCAATTTTGGCTGGGGTATAGCTAAACATGTTCGCGTATTTTTAGTTGACTGAGTTGCAGGAGAAAGTATGTCTGATTTTTCAGGATCAGGCTGGTTAGCTGAAATCTTCTTACGATATGAACTAAAACGTGGCGTCACCCGCTTAACGGATAAACAACATATCGGCCCTTTAATGGTTCAGCGGCCATTCTACCCCGAGCAAGGAATTGCACACACCTATTTACTTCATCCACCCGGTGGCGTTGTCGGGGGGGATAAACTCCTTATTAATATTGATGTTCAACCACACGCCCATGCGTTATTGACCACGCCCGGTGCGACAAAATTTTATCGCAGTGCGGGCGGTATTGCACGACAAGTACAAACATTAACTGTTGCGCCCAATGGGTTCTTAGAATGGCTACCTCAAGAAAATATTTTTTTCCCTGAGGCTCAAGTTCGCTTAGAGACCCACGTTCGAATCGCTAGTTCATCAAAATTTATCAGCTGGGAAATACAATGTTTAGGGCGCCCAGTATTAAACGAGCAATTCGACAACGGTGATATTCGGGGCCGCTTTCAGTTTTATATTGATGACAAACTCACCTTGGCGGAATCCATATTTATCGAAGGTTCGCAAAAACAATCAGCGGTCATGCGTGAATTTCCTATGGTCGGCTCCTTGTATATCTCCCCCGCCAGCGATGAGTTAAAAGCTGAACTTCACGAGAGTTTGGCCGTGTTTTTCTCTACGGAAGTGAGACCGCTTGAATATGGGCTAACTGATGTAGACGGCATTTTAGTATTACGGTTATTAGGTTCTCAAACCGAGCCAATGATGGCTTGCTTTGCCCATATTTGGCAGGCAACAAGACAATATTGGTTAGGTTATTGCCCAGAACCACCGCGTATTTGGGCAACTTAAACGTTTTTTAGGAGCAAAAAATGGAATTAACCCCAAGAGAAAAAGATAAATTATTGCTTTTTACAGCAGGCCTCGTTGCTGAAAGGCGTTTAGCCCGTGGGCTAAAGCTCAATTACCCTGAAGCCGTCGCGCTGATCAGTTGTGCGATTATGGAAGGCGCACGTGATGGTAAAACTGTCGCCCAATTAATGAGCGAAGGCCGAACCCTATTAACCGCAGAGCAGGTAATGGAAGGCGTGCCAGAAATGATCAAAGACATCCAAGTGGAATGTACATTTCCTGATGGCACAAAACTGGTTTCTATTCACGACCCGATTGTATAGGTAACAAAATGATCCCCGGTGAAATTAAAGTCAACCACGCTTTGGGTGATATCGAACTAAATGCAGGCCGAGAAACCCAAACGATACAAGTTGCCAACCATGGTGACCGCCCGATTCAAATTGGCTCTCACTATCATTTTTATGAAGTCAACGACGCCCTAAAATTTGAACGCGAAAATACACTCGGTTTTCGTTTGAATATCCCTGCGGGCATGGCAGTACGTTTTGAACCAGGACAAAGCCGCACAGTTGAACTCGTGGCTTTTAGCGGCAAGCGAGAAATATATGGTTTCCATGGCAAAGTCATGGGTAAATTAGAGAGTGAGAATTAATAATGAAAACAATCTCTCGTCAAGCGTATGCAGATATGTTTGGTCCAACAACAGGTGACCGTTTACGCTTAGCTGATACAGAATTATTTCTAGAGATCGAAAAAGATTTCACCACGTATGGTGAAGAGGTCAAATTTGGTGGCGGTAAAGTTATTCGTGACGGCATGGGCCAAAGCCAAGTCACCAGTGACCTGTGTGTCGATGTGCTAATCACCAACGCCATTATTTTAGACCATTGGGGCATTGTTAAAGCGGATATCGGGATCAAAAATGGCCGTATTGCGGGAATTGGTAAAGCAGGTAACCCTGATGTTCAACCCAATGTCGATATCGTTATCGGCCCCGGTACCGAAGTGGTTGCAGGCGAAGGTAAAATTATCACCGCGGGCGGCGTTGATACCCACATCCATTTTATTTGCCCACAACAAGCAGAAGAAGGTCTTGTTTCCGGTGTTACCACCTTTATAGGCGGTGGAACTGGCCCTGTGGCTGGCACTAATGCCACTACCGTCACCCCCGGTATTTGGAATATGTACCGCATGTTAGAAGCTGTTGATGAACTGCCGATCAACGTCGGGCTATTTGGTAAAGGCTGCGTCAGTAGGCCCGAAGCGATTCGCGAACAAATTGAAGCGGGTGCCATTGGCTTAAAAATTCACGAGGACTGGGGCGCTACCCCAATGGCTATTCACAACTGCTTGAATGTGGCTGATGAAATGGATGTGCAAGTGGCTATCCATTCAGATACGTTAAATGAAGGCGGTTTTTATGAAGAAACCGTGAAAGCCATTGCAGGACGAGTGATCCACGTGTTCCATACGGAAGGTGCTGGCGGTGGCCATGCCCCTGACGTCATCAAATCCGTCGGAGAACCGAATATTCTGCCTGCATCGACCAACCCAACTATGCCATACACCATCAATACCGTTGATGAGCACTTGGATATGTTAATGGTTTGCCACCATCTCGACCCATCAATTCCAGAAGATGTGGCTTTTGCGGAATCTCGTATTCGCCGTGAAACCATTGCTGCGGAAGATATTTTGCACGATATGGGCGCAATTTCTGTGATGTCTTCAGACTCACAAGCCATGGGTCGCGTTGGTGAAGTTATCACTCGCACTTGGCAGTGCGCCCATAAAATGAAATTACAGCGCGGAACTTTAGAAGGTGACACACCAGAAAGCGATAATAACCGTATCAAACGTTATGTGGCGAAATACACCATTAACCCCGCTATCGCTCACGGTATCGCCCATGAAGTCGGTTCGATAGAAATAGGCAAGTTAGCTGATATCGTATTATGGGACCCTGCATTTTTTGGCATCAAACCCGCCCTAATTATGAAAGGGGGAATGGTCGCCTATGCGCCAATGGGAGATATTAACGCCGCAATCCCAACACCACAGCCTGTACATTACCGCCCGATGTTTGGAGCGTTAGGTAAAGCGAAATACCATACCTCAATGATTTTTATGTCAAAAGCAGGTATTGAAGCAGGTGTTCCTGAAAAATTAGGCTTACAGAGCCAAATAGGCCGAGTTGAAGGCTGCCGAAATATTAGCAAAGCCTCTATGGTGCACAACAGTTATGTGCCACATATCGAACTTGACCCGCAAACTTATATCGTCAAAGCCGATGGTATCCCACTGGTATGCGAACCTGCGACTGAGTTACCGATGGCACAACGTTACTTTTTATTCTGACCCCTAATTAAAAGAGCCAGAAAATGAAAAAATTTATTAAAGTGGTTGCCCCACAACCCCATTCACCAAGTGCATTAACCCTGTGCTTAACCATGGATGAACGCACCAAAAGCCGTTTAAAAGTTACCTTAAGTGATGGGCAAGAAGCGGGGCTATTTTTGCCGCGCGGAACCATCCTGAAGGAAGGCGACGTTTTATCCACTGAAGATGGTGAGTTAGTCACAATCGAAGCCGCGAAAGAGCAAGTTTCTACCGTTTACAGCGATGACGCTCTGTTGCTCGCCCGCGTTTGCTATCACTTAGGCAACCGCCATGTTCCTTTGCAAATTGAAGCGGGTTGGTGCCGTTATTTTCATGATCATGTGTTAGATGATATGGCGCGTGGGTTAGGTGCCACGGTTAGTGTCGGTTTAGAAAAATACCAACCGGAACCGGGGGCTTATGGCGGCTCATCAGGTGGTCACCACCACCATCACGGCCACGATGATCACCATCACTAATCAGGTTCAGGGAGTGTGCCTATGTTAGCAGATCTGCGCTTATACCAGTTAGTTAGTCCTTCTTTACCTGTTGGCTCGTTTACCTATTCACAAGGCTTAGAATGGGCGATTGAAAAAGGCTGGGTAACAACACCAAATACCCTTGCAGGCTGGCTAACCGCACAAATGACGCATGCCATTGCAACATTAGAGCTTCCCGTTTTACGGCAAATTCAGACTTCCCTTTCCCTTGGTGATATTGAAGCGGTGAAATATTGGTGTGAATTTATGATTGCCAGCCGTGAAACCAAAGAACTACGCCAAGAAGAGCGGCAACGAGGAATTGCTTTTGCACGGTTGCTGCCTCAACTAGGCATTGAACTGGATGCTAACCTGCAAACCTGCGTGAAACAAACCCAGCTAATGGCCTTCGCCCTCGCCGCGGTAAATTGGCAAATTGACGTTGAAAAATTGTGCACCGCGTATGCATGGGGTTGGCTAGAAAACACGGTGATGTCAGGTGTTAAGCTTATCCCTTTAGGGCAAAGCGCGGGGCAAAATATTTTATTTACCCTTGCTGAGCGCATATCCGAAGTGGTTGCGCAATCGGCAATCTGGCCAATAGACGATATTGGTAGTTTTACACCTGCACAAATTATTGCCAGTAGTCGGCATGAAACCCAATACACACGACTTTTTCGTTCATGAGAAAATGCTATGCAAGAATATAATCAACCCTTAAGAATTGGTGTCGGTGGGCCGGTTGGCTCAGGAAAAACCGCATTATTAGAAGTGTTATGTAAAGCCATGCGCGACACTTACCAAATTGCCGTTGTCACCAATGATATTTACACCCAAGAAGATGCCAAAATTTTAACCCGTGCCGAAGCACTAGATGCAGACCGCATTATTGGTGTTGAAACTGGCGGCTGCCCTCATACCGCTATTCGTGAAGATGCATCAATGAATTTAGCGGCAGTTGAAGAGTTAGCCATCCGCCATAAAAACCTTGATATCGTATTTGTGGAAAGCGGCGGCGATAACCTCAGCGCGACGTTTAGCCCAGAGCTGGCAGACTTAACCATTTATGTTATTGATGTTGCTGAAGGCGAAAAAATTCCACGTAAAGGTGGGCCAGGGATCACCCATTCCGATTTACTGGTGATAAACAAAATTGACCTTGCTCCGTATGTCGGCGCTTCATTAGAAGTGATGGAAGCCGATACCGCAAGAATGCGACCAGTAAAGCCCTATGTGTTTACTAACTTAAAGAAAAAAGTCGGCTTAGAGACCATTATCGAATTTATCATCGATAAAGGCATGTTAAGACGTTAATAAATTTGGACGCCCTATAGGTTTTATCTATAGGGCGTTTTCAATTAACAAATACGGGGTAAAGGCTCGCTGTGAGGCAAATCTAATAACCTTGATGTACCGAAGATCCCAACTAATTTGACTTGTTTTTGCTCAGTCACACAGCCAATCGTGGCGGCATCTTTCCCTAATGGGTGTTGGTGTAGTGCAGCAAGCACTGCATTTTCCGCTTCAGGTTTCACCACAATCACTAGTTTACCTTCATTGGCAAAGTTTAACGGCTCTAAACCCAATAGCTCGCACACGCCCCTAACTGCAGAAGAAACTGGTAAATCCCCCTCATTTACGGCAATTCCATAACCACTGGCTTGGGCAAATTCATGTAGGATTGCCGTTACGCCACCACGAGTTGCGTCTCGTAATGCCCGAATGCCGTCAATTTCACGCAGCGGAGCTATCAATGGCGTTAATACCGCACAATCACTGCAAAGCTCCGCTTCTAACCCGAGTTGTTCGCGCAGGTTTAAGATAGTCGCGCCATGGTCACCCAACGTACCACTAACAATCACTTTATCCCCCGCTTGAATATGCTGAGCTCCCCACTGGATATTGCTCGGGATCACACCAATACCGGCCGTATTGATAAAGATTTTATCTGCGGCCCCGCGCTGCACTACCTTGGTATCGCCTGTCACAATATCCACACCGGCCGCTTTTGCCGTTGCCGCCATAGATTCGACAATGACCTGTAATTCAGTCAGGGAAAAACCTTCTTCCAAGATAAAACCGCAAGAAAGGTATTTTGGGGTAGCCCCACTAACTGCAACGTCATTCACTGTGCCGCAAACAGCTAATTTACCTATATTGCCTCCCGGGAAAAAAATCGGGTCGATGACATAGCTATCGGTACTAAATGCCAAACGGTCACCCAATGCGGTCATTTCCGACAAGGCAAGTCGAGCTTGGTCCTCCCTCTCATTCAACGCTGGGTTTGCAAACGCCTGCAAAAACAACTGTTCAATCAATTGCTGCATCGCCTGCCCACCACTTCCGTGGGCCATCGTCACCACATTGTTAGCATCACGACTCATTTATGCCTCCCGACGATATTGGTAATAAGCTGCACAGGCACCTTCAGAAGAAACCATTAATGCGCCAAAAGCCGTTTGTGGCGTACAACGGCGCCCAAACAACGTACATTCGTTCGGTTTACAGCGCCCTGTTAACACCTCACCGCAACGTGCTTGCGGGTCATCAGCCACTTTATGGGGTTGTACCTGAAAACGCTTCTCAGCATCAAAAAATTGGTAAGCTTGAGTTAATTGAACCCCTGAACCTGCAATTTCCCCCAACCCGCGCCATTCACTGGCTTGTTTAAGTTCAAAAACTTCCTCTAACGCTTTAAGTGCCAACAGGTTACCTTCATCGGCCACAACGCGTTTATATTGGTTTTCTACCTCACAACGACCATCAGCGATTTGGTCAACTAGCATGGCTAACGACTGCAAAATATCTAAGGGTTCGAACCCTGTGACCACCAAGGGTTTATGGAAGTCTTCGCTAATAAACTGGTAGGGATGCGCCCCGATCACCATACTCACGTGTCCCGGTGCTAAAAAGCCGTCAATACGCACATCTGGTTGTTCGAGTAAGCTGCGCAAGGTGGGAATAATCGTAATGTGTTGGCAAAATACACTAAAGTTTGTCAACTGGCGGCGCTTTGCTTGCTGCAAGGTGATTGCCGTGCTTGGCATAGTGGTTTCAAAGCCTAAGCCAAAGAAAACCACTTGGCGATGGGGATGCTGCTCTGCCAATGCCAAGGCATCTAGTGGTGAATAAACGATACGGACATCCGCTCCATTACGCTTGGCGTCAAGTAAAGAGCCCTTTTCCCCCGGAACACGCATTGCATCGCCATAAGTACAAAAGATAACCTCAGGGTGCTGTGCAATTTCAATACAACTATCAATTCGTCCCATTGGCAAAACGCACACAGGGCAACCGGGCCCATGAACAAATTCAATGTCAGCGGGTAATAACTGGTCAATACCAAATTTAAAAATCGCGTGGGTGTGGCCACCACAGACTTCCATGAGTTGTAATGGGCGTCGTTTCGCTTGGGGTATTTCATTCACCCGTTGATGAATATGCGCCAACAGCGCTTTTGCAAGAACAGGGTCGCGAAATTCATCGACGTACTGCATCTGCCGCTCCTGCATTTAAACCACTAAAATCGCTGACCTCGTGGTCTAGCTGGCTCATCGCGGTTAACGCATCCAAGGTAGATTGCGCTTCTTCTTCATTGATGATACTCATGGCAAACCCGACGTGTACCAATACCCATTGGCCTAATAAATCGGCGGTTTCCCCTTCACAAATGAGGCCAATATTCACATCGCGTTTTACACCACAAACATCCACTTGAGCGAGTTGGTGAATGTCTTCACCAACGGCAACTATTTTGCCCGGAATACCTAAGCACATAGCTGTGTCTCCAACCATGCCAGCCATGCATCCATCCCTTCGCCGCATGTCGCAGACACTTGGATAACTTGGATATTGGGGTTCACTTGCTTAGCATTGGCGATACAAGCATCAACATCAAAATTCAGGTATGGCAGTAAGTCGATTTTGTTCAATAACATGATATCTGCTGCCGCAAACATATGTGGATATTTGAGAGGTTTATCTTCCCCTTCCGTGACTGACAGTACCGCTACTTTATGGCGTTCCCCTAAGTCAAAACTGGCAGGGCACACGAGATTCCCGACATTTTCAATAAATAACAAACTGTTATCGGCTAACTCTAAACGTGCTGTTGCATCGTGGACCATTTGTGCATCTAAGTGACAGCCTTTTCCTGTGTTCACTTGAATCGCAGGCACACCCGTTTCGCGGATCCGTTGTGCATCATTAGTGGTTTGTTGGTCACCTTCAATCACTGCGCAATTAATTTTGTCACGCAGTCTTAACAACGTTTCTGTTAACAAAGTGGTTTTTCCTGAACCGGGGCTAGAAACGAGGTTTAACGCTAAAATATTCTTCTGGTTAAAATCCTCACGGTTATGTTCCGCCAGATGATTATTTTTATCTAACACATCCATCTCAATTTGTAGCATGCGTTTTTGGCTAATCCCCGGTGCATGGGTACCTGCTTCACCGTGGCCATAATCAAGGTCATGGTGTTCCCCAGCTGGTTTAAAACTTGCCTCAGCCGTTTGATAAATATGTTTATGCTTATGTTTGTGTTTATGCTTTTTAGACTTGCTTTCAGCAGGTGCGGGTTCATATTGGTGATAATGGTTGTGGACATCACCTTGATGATAATAATGGTGATGAATGATCACCGTTTGCCCATTAGGTTCATGATCATGGTGATGGTCGTGATCATGATTGTTGTGACCTTGGTGGTGATCATGGCCGTGATGGTGGTCATGGTGATGATCGTGGTCATCCCCCTCAATTTTGCGCTCTCCCGACGCACATCCACAAGTACTACACATAAGTTTCACTCCCAACCGCTAAATTGTTAAATTAGATTAATACATAGTCCATTGAGTCTAGTTGATACACCTCAAGCTCAGCTCAAAAAGCTACTCCACTTCCAACTCTTTGATGCGCAAACTATCCCCACTTTCCACTTTCAGGTTCAACCCCTGACAGCATGGACAAACCGATTGGTGGCTGTCTATTTCCACTATTTCACTGCAATCCCAACACCATGCTTGTGCGGGCTGGTAAATAATGTGGAGCTGGCAGCCTTCTGCAACCGTACCTCGGCAAACGACATCAAAACTGAAGCGAAACGCACCCTCTTCAACACAAGAGAGTGCGCCGATTTCAAGCCAAACACCGGTGACTCGGTTAACTGCATTTTTTTTCGCCTGCTGTTCAATAATTTCTATCGTACTTTGGCATAACGAAACCTCATGCATCCTGCCCCCTTAAGTGGCGGGCAAACAATGCTCTACGTTCAGGTGCTTGAGGAATATTCGGGTCACTAACTGGGAGCGATAACAATATTCGCTGGCAATCATCCGTTAGGTGAATACCTTGTTCTGGTGTCATTTTTTTTTCTAATGGCGACATTAATGAGCAAGCAAAATATTGAGTTAAGCCGTCTAATTCACCTACGGTATAAGTCATTTCACCATAGGGGAGGATTAACCCAACCTTGTCACCGACCACGCGGCGAGGCCAATATTGCTCAGGCCCCGGTAGAATAATCGCGCTGAGCATCCATGGCGTAATCACCGCACCCACCCATTGCCCTTCAAACAGGGCAAACTCACTGGCGTGCACAGGCACCGTTGGATGCAAAAATGACAAATCATGCATCGATTGTTCAGCAACGCGCGTAAATGCGGCCTCAACCTGAGGCCGAGGGTTAGTTTCATAACCTAATATGTCATCCGGCATGCAAACTCTCTTCTTTCGCTATGATTTCCAAGCCTTCGCTTCGCAAAACCTCAATAACCTTTTGTAAAGCTGGCTCTAAAGCGGCCAGCCCTGTTGCCGTCAAACCGATATGCGGCTCGAGGGATTCAGGCACAACGCCAACTAATGTTAGCCGCTGTGGGAATTCATCGGTTAAATGCAAAGCGGATAGCACATCTGATAAACCGAGTTGATGTGGGGAAATTTTACGTGTAAACAGCGCAGGGACTTCGTCATCACGCAAGACTAAAATCGAGCCAGCCTTCTGGCTCGATAACACAACATCGGCAATGATCAAATGGTCTCTATCTGCCATTGGGCCAATTAACTCCATTCCAGCAGTTCCACCATCAAGCACTTCTACGCATTCAGGTAGGTGATAGCGCTGTTCTAAAGCCTCAACGATGCGTACCCCAATCCCTTCATCGCTCAACAGTATATTGCCAACACCTAAGACTAAAATACGCATTACAGCACCTTAACCTTAGTGACTTCGCCACCTTCAGGGTCAACAATGTGCACTGCACAAGACATACAAGGGTCAAATGAGTGAATGGTCCGCACCACTTCAAGGGGTTTAGATGGGTCAGCGACAGGAGTTCCTACCAATGCTTGCTCATAAGGGCCTGGCTCATCATTGAAATTACGTGGGCCTGAATTCCAAGTAGAAGGCACTACCGCTTGGTAATTTTCAATTTTACCGTCTTTGATCACGACCCAGTGAGATAATAAACCTCGAGGTACTTCACCAAAACCGACACCTTTAATGGTGGCATTTTCTGGGAATACGGGTTTTACAAAGGTGGTGTGATCCCCTTTTGCGATGTTGTCCACCAGCGCTTGCCATTGAATTGACAAGGTTTCATTCAGTACACAACAACGAACACTACGTCCGATAATCCGCCCCAATGTGGAATGCAGTTGGTCCACACTAATACTATTACCTGTCAGTGTTTGATACAGGTTTACCACATCATTAAAGTGTTTTTCTGTCGGTTCATGTTTTGCCGCTAATTTACACAACAAATCAGCGAGCGGCCCGACCTCAACGGTTTTATCATAGAAAGTTGGTGCTTTTACCCATGAATATTTACCGTCATCATCCCAGCCGGTGTAATCCGGGTTCGTGGTGCCTTCCCACGGTGCTTGTGGCTCATTTTCTTTGTACCATGCATGTTTGCTACTTTCTTTGATACCGTTGATCAAATACTCATCTGTATGGCTAGTAATGGGGCGATAAGTACTAAAGTCACTGTTCTCTAGATACCCGCCAGGTAATAGGAAACTCCCATTTTTACCGTCCATTGGCATTTCAGGCATACACATGTAATGTTTCGCACCTTGACCGACTTCGAGCCATTCAGGGTAGCCTGCTGCAATCACCGCTGCGTCAATCTTATACACTTGCTCGATAAAATCCCCTAAACGGTCAATAAAGGATTTTACATACATCAAGCGTTCAAGGTTCAGAACCCCAACACCATCAAGGTTGATAGGGTTTGCGACACCACCAACAGCAAGGTTTTGAATATGCGGCGTTTTACCTCCTAATAACGCCACAATACGGTTAGCATCACGCTGACATTCGAGGGCTTGTAAGTAGTGAGCTACAGCAATTAAGTTCACCTCAGGCGATAGTTTCATCGCTGGGTGCCCCCAATATCCATTAGCAAAAATACCCAATTGCCCACTGGCAACCAGTTTTTTAATTTTATCTTGAACTCGCGTGAACTCTTCTGGGCTATTCAGTGGCCACGTCGAAACGCCTCTCAAAATTTCTGCTGCTTTATTTGGGTCTGCATTCAGCGCAGAGGTGATATCCACCCAATCTAACGCCGATAATTGATAAAAATGGACAATATGGTCTTGAATAGTATGCGCGGCTAAAATCATATTACGGATATACTGCGCATTCACTGGCACATCAATATTTAAGGCGCTCTCAATCGTGCGTACCGACACAATACCGTGCACGGTGGTACAAACCCCACAAATACGCTGCATGATCATCCATGCATCACGAGGGTCTTTTCCTTTGACTATCTCTTCCATACCACGCCACATCGTGCCTGAAGCCCAAGCCTTGGTGACTTTTCCATCTTCAATTTCACAATCAATGCGTAAGTGACCTTCGATACGAGTGACTGGGTCTATTGTTATACGTTGGCTCATGCTTTACCTCGGGCCTCTGAATGGCTCATCGTTGTTTTTTTCAATGCTGGAATAACAGGTAATAAGCGGATCAATAAGATATAAGCGCATACCTCTATTGCCACGAAACCTATTGAAATTAAAAGTTCTTCTGTTGTTGGGAAGTAGTCGTATCCGCCCCCTGGGTTGAATGCAACGAGGGAATAGCTCATCCGCCACATGGCAGCACCAATCAACATGCTTAAACCGCTTGCATATAACCACCGTGAATCATTCCTCAGTGATGGCATGCGGAAAATAACCAATGGGAAAACCATTAATGCGGTTTCTATCCAAAACATCATGGCGTAGAAATCGGTGTTGAAGATATGGTGCAACTTATCTCGATAAATCAGCTCACCAAAACGACAGACCAAAAACAGCACTAACAGTACCTGCAAGATCCGAGTGATACGAACAAACAGTGGTCGTTCATCAGCACCCTGCCCACGTAATGCGGCTTGAAGTAATGACCCTTCAAAAATGACGATAGAAAAGCCCATAATAAATGCGGTCAACAATGAGAGTAGAGGTAGCATTTCATAGCTTTGCCAAATAGGATGGACTTTATATCCTGCTGAAATCATCAATGACCCCATTGATGACTGGTGCATCATCGGCAATAACGCCCCTAGCGCAATGATAAAAAACATCACTTTATTTAAGCGTTTTAATGAAACCTTCCAACCAAAACGTTCACACAGTGCAGGAGCAAATTCCAGTGCCATCACACCAATATAAATCGTCATACACACTGCCGTTTCAAATAGCACCGAATTGGTGTTAAAGAAACCGGGGATGTAAAAGTAAGGCAAGTTCCAGTAACGACCTACGTCAATGGTAATGGATAAACCACCGAGGGAGTAACCGAACAAACTGGCTAATAACGCAGGGCGCACTAACGGGTGATATTCACCGCGGTTAAATACATACACCGCCCAAGCCAGCGCCCAACCGCCACAAGCAAAACCGGTACCAATTAGTAAGTCAAAAGCAATCCAGATCCCCCAAGGATAGCCACCATTTAGGTCAGAAACTGAACCTAAGCCGAAGACCAAACGTTTAACAATCAAGATGACACAAATCAGCACTAATGGCCCAAATACCATAATTGGCCAACTGACTAAACGCCCGCCTAACGGCTGCTCTTTATGATGCGTCGTCATTTGAGTCGTCTCCTTCGTGTTTATCATTCTTGGTATTGCGATACACCAAGAAACTCAACCCTGCCAACGCCGCGAGCGGCAATACCATCCCTTTATAAAGGGTGTGCTGGACATATTCAGAACGTGCCCCTGTAGACAACTGCTCCAATTCAGGCAACCCAAGATTTTGATAGGGCACACCTGAAAGAACAATGACTTGTGTGCCACCGCCTTCAAGTTCTCCATAAACATGAGACTCATATTTCGGCACTTTAATCACATTCGGGTCATTGCTATGTAAGGTTTGTCTTGGGTAACCGTACTCATCCCCCACTTTGAGTGTTAAGCGTTTTTTGGCTTCCGCGAGCAATTCTTCCCGCGTCCCGAAAATTACCGCTCCCGTTGGGCAAACTTCGACACAACCGGGCAAGCCACCCTTGTCTAAACGTTCGACACCTTTTTGGTTGCATAACTCGCATTTATGAATCGCACCAAATTTGTCATCGTAAGCATATTTCGGAATATTAAAGGGACACGCCACCATGCAATAGCGGCAGCCAGTACATACGCTGGCATCGTAATGAACAATGCCGGTTTTTGGGTCTTTTTTCAGCGCTTGAACAGGGCAAACCGACACGCAATTAGGGTCAACACAGTGCATACACTGCTTTTTAATGTAGGCATAGCCATCTTTTTCTTGGTCTTTATGAACACCTGTTCCACTACTCCAAACCTGAATAATATTGTTGGTATAAGGAGTGAGTTTGTCATTATTTGACCAAGTTTGTTCCCCGACCGGGTTACGCTCTGGGTGGTTAATATCTTGGCATTTTGTCACACACGCCTGACACCCAATACACAGGGTCGAGTCATATAGCATCCCCAAAGAATTGGGAATCGGCGGACGGTTTTCAGGCCCCGCCAAACTGGGTGAACTTCCCGCAAGTAATGCTCCCCCTGCGGAGAGTTTAAGAAAATTTCGTCTATTCACGGTTATTCTCCCCGTGAGTCAGTATCTTGTTGGCGTTTTTGACGACCTAATTCACGTACTGCCATCACGCTAACTCCAGCCACTAACCCGACAACACCACCAATTAACCCCACAGCTGTAGATGAAATTTGGCCACCTTCGCGATTATTGACATCCGGTTTATCCACCCGTGGTGTTGGGTTTTCCACGCTCGCCAACTGATGTATCGCTTTGTGAAAGCCGACATTTTCCTCATTACAGCCATAACAAGGGTGACCAATCGCCACAGGCCAAACGCCGCCGACATCACAGAATTGCAATGTGGAGCAGTTCCCGTAAGTTTCAGGCCCCTTACAGCCTAAATGGTATAAACACCAACCTTCACGATGACCATCATCACCGAACTCTTTTGCGAAGCGGCCCGCATCAAAATGAGGGCGACGCTCGCAGTGTTCATGAATTAATCGACCGTACGCGAACATTGGACGATTTTTGCTATCCAGTTTTGGTGGACGATTAAACGTAATTAAGTGCGCGACCGTCGCAAGGAAGTTATGTGGATTAGGCGGGCAACCTGGAATATTGATAACGGTTTTATCTTTAATGACTTGATCTAAACCCACGGCTCCTGTTGGGTTATCTCCTGCCGCAGCAACACCGCCCCACGAAGCACAAGAACCAATCGCAATCACGGCCGCGGCGTGTTCAGCCACTTCACGAATATGCTCAACAATCGGTTTCCCCGCCACCATGCAATAAATACCGTTATCTTTTAGTGGGATAGAACCATCGACGACTAAAACATATTTTCCTTTGTACTTTTCAATTGCATCATGTTTATTTTGCTCAACTTGCTCACCAAAGGCGGCAGACAACACCTCGTGGTATTCCAATGAAATAGTATCGAGAATTAAATTTTCCAAAGTTGGATGGGTTGAACACAGCAAAGATTCCGTACACCCCGTACACTCTTGGGCACCAATCCAAATGACAGGAGGTCGAGCTGGATCACTAATAGATTCAGCTATTTGGGCAGCAGCCTTCCCGCTTAATCCCATTGTCGCTGCTAATGCTGTACATAACTTCATAAAATCACGGCGGTTAATGCCATGCGAAGAAATAATAGAGTTATCTCCTATCATTCTTTTTTCCTATTATTATGGGTGGCTTAAAACCTATTCATTAGAAGGAAATTTTTGTTTATTATCTTAAGGTTATAAATACCACAAGGCCCTATACACAAATGATGCATACGCTTTTTGTTTGTATTTATCTATTTAAGAAGCCAACAAAACCAACTCTAATGAAATAAATTCTTATTTAAGTAACCTGATGCATAAATATAAAATAAGATCCTATTCCTACCGCTCCTAAATCATTTGATCTTCATCAATAGGCAATAAGAAATTTTATTTTTTTTATATATTTGCTAGAAAAATCGATTCAGTAACCTGTGTTAAAACAAGAGGAAAAATATAAAAAAATAGATTTGATTTTCAATACTGCGTTATACATCACATCATTTAAAATAAAA
Organism: Providencia sp. PROV156; assembly: GCF_028480905.1. NCBI lineage: Bacteria > Pseudomonadati > Pseudomonadota > Gammaproteobacteria > Enterobacterales > Morganellaceae > Providencia > Providencia sp. PROV156. Next base: position 80,504 of record NZ_JAMPPE010000016.1, read on the forward strand.
AACTATTTATTTTTCATTATGATACTTAGATTCATTGTCGTAATATAATTAATTAAGCAGAATAGGTGTATTAATAACAATCCAACTATTAATATAAAAACAAATATGTCAAATAAGAATCAATATCAAAAAGACAATATAATCTATTAAAATGAAAATCTGAAAAATAGGTAGATATACAATCCTATAAATATAATACTGCCCATCAGTAATAGATTAATTTTTCAACATCGCAGAAGCGATAGCGACTTGCCCCAATGATAGCCCACCATCTCCCATAGGAAATTGTTTTGCATATAACACATCGAACTCAGATAGATTATTCATTAATAGTTCTCGCAATAGTTGGTTATGAATCACACCACCTGACAAAACAATTTTCTTAGTACCATATTGGTTCGCTGATTTCCTTGCTAGCTCAGCAAAACCTTCCGCTAACGCTACATGAAATGCATGTGCGCGTTGTGGTTTAGGCGCACAGTACGCCATCCATTGCTGCCAAAATGTATGTAAATCTAATTGTTGACCAACTAACGGCATAGTGACCGGATGTACGCTCACGGGAGATTTCATTGCAATCGCTTCCAGTTGGCAAGCGGCCTCCCCTTCCCAACTAGTTTGTGCCGTACAAATACCTAACGCCGCAGCAACCGCATCAAAAAGCCGCCCAGTAGATGAAGCCGTTGGGCTATTAATTCCTTTATCAATCGCCTTTTGTAAGCCTTGCCAAGGAAATGACATTAAATAAGCAGCGCTCTCTTGCTTTTGCCACTGGGGGACAAATTGTAAACAATGCGCAAGGAAATTACGCCATGGCTGCCGAGAAGCTAATTCCCCTCCCGGCAGTGCAACTGGGGGCAAGCCTCCTAGGTATTGACTGGATTTATAATCCACTAGTAAGCATTCACCTCCCCATAGCCGGTGGTCATCACCATACCCCAAACCATCCAAAGCTAACCCAATGACTTTACTTCCATTTAGTGGTAAACCATGCTCAACCATTACCGCTGCGATATGCGCATGATGATGCTGCACTTTTATCAATGGGATTCGTAATTGCTGTGATAACGCCTCGCCATAGCGCATACTCACATAATTAGGATGCATATCAGAAACTATAGCGGTTGGCGTAAAACGATAAATAGATTCAAATAATGCAATCGCAGACTGGTATTGTTCAAAAATATCCATGTCATCAAGGTCGCCTAGGTGTTGGCTCATTACTGCACTTTTGTCTCGCAATAAACAAAAGGTATTTTTAAGATCCGCCCCTAAGGCCAGTATTGATGGCGAATTCTCAAACCCTTCAGGTAAGTCAATGGCATCAGGAACATAGCCCCGCGCACGGCGGAGCATTTCCGCTTGCCCATCATGATAACGCACCAGTGAGTCATCTGCGCGTTGGACAATATCACGGTTATGAGTGAGGAAAAAATCAGCAATATCCGTTAAATCAGCCAGAGCAGCTTGCTCACTCAATACAGGGGGCTTTCCTGATACATTTCCTGATGTCATCACTAATGGGCAATTAACTTGTGCCATCAATAGGTGTTGCAACGGATTAGAAGGTAACATAACACCTATTTCTGCTAGCTTTGGCGCAATATATTGGCTTAATACATGATTTTTCCAATTTTTAATCAACACAATCGGTGCGGCAGGGCTTTTCAATAATGCACATAGGCCATCACTAAGCGGCATATTGTGCAACTCTAACCAATTCAGTGATGGAACCATTACCGCAAGTGGCTTAGTTGGGCGGCATTTACGTACGCGCAAAGCTTCTACCGCCTGATCATTACTCGCATCACAAGCAAGGTGAAAACCCCCGATCCCCTTAATGGCAACAATTTTACCTGCCAATAACTGCTGAGCTGCCAAGACTAATGCGTTCTCTTTATTTGCAATCGTTTTTCCTGATGGGTCGCACAATTTAATTTCAGGGCCACACACCGCGCACGCATTAGGTTGCGCATGAAATCGTCTATCTGCGGGGGATTGATATTCCTCTAAGCAATTAGGACACAAAGGAAAATCGGCCATTGCGGTATTGGGTCTATCATAAGGCATATGACGAATAATAGTGAAACGGGGGCCGCAATGCGTACAGTTTGTAAACGGGTAATGAAAACGCCGATTTGATAGGGCAAAAAGCTCTTGTTGGCACGCATCACAAGTGGCAGCATCTGGAATGACTTGCGTGTCCATTTTACCTTCACCACTACGGCGAATAGTAAAAGCATCGGGTAATTTATCCCATTGAAAAGGTTGCGGTTCAATACTTTCTATATGGGCTAATGGCGGACAATGTTGGTACAATAACTGAGTAAATTCAGTGAGATCCGAACCAATACATAAACGCACTAGCACCCCTTCACCATCATTACAAACATCACCTAATAATTTGCATTGGTGGGCTAACTGCCAAATATAGGGGCGAAACCCCACACCTTGCACTTTCCCTTTGATGCGTAACTGTATACCACTTTTCACTGAGATATCCTCTTACCACTGTAAGGATATTTTCGCGCTAAAACATAAAAAAAGCTTCACTTGAGATCAAGAAAAGTCGTGGAAGTACAATTGACCGATTCATTTTTCAAAAACCGATTCATTAATTAGCAATACAATAATGATTACATTAAAAAATAGTGCCCATTGTTTACTAATTAAGAATTCTGAACAATCTTAAATATAAACTTAAAATCCAATTTAACTTGAATGCGTAAACAATATAACTTTCTCTATTAAATACTATTAGAATTATAGCCAGTTTGATTAATTATTTTCAGAATTATTCTCTATAAATCGACATAAATAACCTTTCTAAATCATTCACCTAGTCCATAAGAACGATAGTATCCCGTCAGACATAAACGTAGACTCATTTATATATTAACAATATAGCAACATCTTGTGATGCATGAATATTATTCATAAAAAAACTCAATCTATTAATAATATAAAGAGGTGATATTTTGATATTAAAACAACTTTTCGTTTCTCTTTCTATCGGTGCAGTACTATTTGGTGCTAGCCATCTTGCTAGTGCTGATGAAATTATTACGCTTGGAACAAAAGGCGGCCCTTCCTTATTAAATGAAAAACGCTTGCCGCAATCTACAGCATTTATCAAGAACGACAAAATATACCTATTTGATGCGGGATACGGAGCAAGTTTGCGATTAGTTCAATCAAAAGCCCCATTAAAAAACCTTGATTCTATCTTTATTACCCACCTCCACAGTGATCATGTTGCCGATTACCCAGCCCTACTGTTAAATGCATGGAACAGTGGTTTAAATCATAATATCGCTGTTTATGGCCCTGTTGGAACGGAAAGTATGACAAAAGGTGTTTGGGATACTTTTAGTCGCGATATTGATTTACGCGTTAAAGATGAAGGTAAACCTGATTTGCGTCAAATGGTTACAGCAAAAGATATTCAAGAAGGCCCTGTACTCAAAAATGATGATGTCGAAATTAGTGCCTTATTTGTTCCACACCCACCTTTTAACTCAGACGAAGCTCTCGCTTATAAAATACAATCTGGCGGAAAAACTATCGTTATTACTGGTGATATGATTGATAATAGCCAAATTATTGAATTTGCTAAAGATGCTGATTACTTAATTAGTGAAGTCGTCTTAGTCTCTGGTGTGGAAAATTTAGCCAACCGTATCGGCAACGGTTCGACGCTGGCAAAAGCGATTATTTCTCACCATACAACAGCAGAAGATGTCGGAAAAATAGCCAAGCAAGCTAATGTAAAACACCTTGTCCTAACCCACTTAGTCCCCGCGGATGACCCATCGATTACTGATGATGTGTGGATTAATGAAGTCAGAAAACAATACTCAGGTCCAGTAACGGTCAGTAAAGACTTACAACGTTTTGAGGTGAAATAAGTTATTTCAATAATAAAAAGGTATTGAATATCAATACCTTTTTATATCTATTTATTCAAATATTAGCGTACATAATAATAGTAACGAAATTTAATCACTAATAAAACCATCTTCCATACGATTAAAGTTGTAGAAGAACTCAGAAGGATCCACGACAGCTGGGTCGCTATATTTTCTGGCTTCATCCCACCACAATTGCTGTAATTCCTTCAGCTTTTCCGGGTATTTCTGCGCTAAATCCGTTGATTCAGAAAAATCTTCTGCTGTATTGAACAATTGCCATTGGTCATCATCATAGCTGGTGTTATAACGGTGCAATGCAACTGCTCTCCAGTCACCCTGAGTAATTGCTCGCTGACTACGCAGTTGAAAATACTGCACATCACGGGTTTTTGCGTCATCTGAATTTAAAGTTCCTAAGAAAGATTTACCCGCCACAGGAATTTGTTTTACTCCATCAACCTCTGTTGCAAATGACGTTCCCGCCGCATCTAAAATTGTAGGGGCAATATCAATAACACTAACATATTGAGAGCGAATACTATTTGGTTGCTGTATATGACTGGGCCATGACACAATCAGAGGAGTTCTAACACCACCTAAATAAGGCCACAGTTTATAACGCTTAAAGGGTGTTGCCCCCGCATACGCCCAAGGGCGCTGATATAACATGTCCGTTTTTGGTCCACCAGCATCATCAAGGTTATCGTACATTTCTTTAACTGTTGTTTTATCCATATATGCCGTTCTAAAACCACCGTTTACCCCGCCTTCTGGCGCAGCACCGTTATCTGACAATAAAATAATTAACGTATCATCATATTGGCCTGTTTCTTTCAAGTGTTCGACTAAACGGCCAATTTGTTCATCTGTATGAGTCATAAAACCGGCATAGGTTTCCATAAATCTCGCGTACACTTTTTTCTGCTCAGTATCGAGTGAATCCCAAGCAGCGTCCCCTTTCTCCCTTGGAGGTAAAAGGGTATTTTGCGGAATAATGCCTAACTTCTTCTGTTTTTCAAACCTATCCAAGCGAAGTTGATCCCAACCTTGGTCATATTTGCCACTGTAATTTTTAATATAGGATTGTGGCACATGATAAGGTGAATGGGCCGCACCTAAAGCCAAATAAATAAATTTCGGTTGTTCTGATTCTTGGTCAATACGTTGAATTGCATGATCAACTAAATCAACCGACAAATGATATTCAGGATTATTAGGTGGTGTAATCTTTTGATTATTTTCAACTAGTGCAGGTTTATACTGATTTGTATGGCCACTTAAAAAACCATAAAAATAATCAAATCCCCGCTGCCTTGGCCAAAAACTTTGGCTACGCGCTAAATCATCTTTATAGTTTGGTGCTAAATGCCACTTGCCTAGTGCATAGGTATCGTAGCCTGCGGACTTCAGCGCTTGAGCAATATTTTGAGCATTTTCAGGTATTTCCCCACTCGTTGCTGGCCCTGTACCATGAGGTGTTTCTTTCGATGGCGCATTCACATTATCAGGTGGCAAATCTTCCATATTGACAGTTTGATTGTTTCGTCCTGTAACGATAGCCGCTCGAGTTGGCGCACTAATCGCACTTGTATCAAAGCGGTTATAACGTACCCCGGATTCTGCCAGCGCATCAATATTTGGTGTTTTTATCTCTGAACCAAAAGATCCAAAATCAGCAAAACCAACATCATCAAGCACAATTAAGATCACGTTCGGTGGCTTTGCATTCGCCGCAGTATTGTCAGCTGCGGCATGTGTAGCAAAAGATGCCGATAGCATCAATGCGCCACTTAATGCTGTACTCATACACTGCCTAAGCAGATTTGGCTTGTGTGACAATTGTAAAAAATACCGTTTTTTAGTTTTTCTTATTTCTTTATTCGACCGCTCTTTATTAGACATAGTGCCTCGCTTATAAAATACGAGTTAGTAAAAAACAACTCACATTCCGGATTAAAAGGACAAAAACAAAAAAACCTGAGACCTATAACATCCAATGCTATAAGTCTCAGGTTTTTGCCTAGTCAAGCTAGTAACACACCTAGAATGCCACTATCTAATCAAAATAAATTAAATTCACAATCTATTATTTATATATTTGTGAACAACATCAAAACTATCATATCAACCAAATTCCCATATATTAAACAAATTCATAGTGTTGCAGTTAATTTTACTCATATCTATTTTATTTACCTCAGGAGCTCTATTTATTAAAATCAGTGGCAGCTCACAATTTCAATTATTATATATTGTAATAAAAAATAAACCCGTTTTAAATATGTAGCAACTGGTGTGTTACTAGCTTGACTAGGCAAGAACCTGAATTTTTATACGTTTTATCAAATCGTATAAAAATTCAGGTTTTTTTTTGCTTAACCCTCTTGCTCCGTAACAAAATAAAATTAAAACCATAAAAAGTAACAATTTAAATAACATTGCTAATAATCAAGAATAAAGGTTGGTATATGAAAAAAGTTAGACTACTTAATTACCTAAAAGGGTCCATGCTCATTCCTATATTATTCTCTTCTATAATAGAAGCTAGGGAATATAAATTCATTGATAGCCTAAGCAATGAACCGTTAATAAAAGACAGTAAAATGGATTTATTTCTCAGGAATAGATTAAAATATTTAAATGAAAATGAAGTTGGCCCAACCTATATACATACTGCATGGGCACAAACGATTGGATTAAATTATCAATCAGGTTTATGGAAAGAAACTCTGGGTTTTGACGTTTCTTATACGAGCGTCACCAAATTAGGAGCAAGTGATTATTTTGCAAGCCGAGATTTGCTCTGGAATGATGGTTCTGGATTTAAATCATCAAATGCGAAAGGGTTCACAAAATTTAATAACCGCTATATTAAGCTGCATTTAGGTGATGAACAAGGTCTGCAATATAATGCGAAATATGGCTGGCAAGCAGCCCATATGTATACCGTTCTAAAAAGCCCTTATGAATCATCTCAAAATAGTTATTTAGGTTATACTGGCACATTGAAATATCAAGATTTTTCAATCGATACGCTATATGTCGATAGCGTAATGGAACGATTTACACCGAATAAAGAAAAATTCCGGAGTGCAAATAAAACGCCTGTTGAATATATTGCTGCAGGTGGTATCAATTATAAAACAAAAGAACTTAATGCAAGTTATAACTATGGCTATGCAAAAGATTTTATTGACCGCCATGTGCTTGAACTAAGCTATATGCCTTATTCTAATATTACGCTTGGGTTCCAAGCCTTTGGTAATGTTCCCTTAGAGTTATATAAAGATATGCCTTCCGCACAACAAGCCGCTAATGGCAGTTCTTGGGTTTATGAAGGTACTGTTAGATGGCAACATGATACCTTAGGTATGAAACTGGGTGTTGGCTATACTGACGCATCAAAAAATGACGGGTCACTTGGCTATTTCGATAGGCACCCTTTGAGAAATGCACGTTGGCGTATAGAACCTATGTCATCTGCCGCTTATCACTATCAACGTGATGGTGAATTAGCGCTAACAGGGCTCATTGATTATAAATATGCTGAAGATTTTTACTCCGCAATACAATTAAATTACGGCCAATTTGACTTCAAAAATAACAAAATTAAAACGGGGGAAGTTAACCTTATTAATGCGTGGCAACCCAGTGATCCTCGTTTAAAAAACTTTACTGTCTTTACTAAATTAACTAAGGCCTGGCTTTATCAGACACAAGGGAATCGCGTACAACCTGTTTTTGATGATAATGGCCATTATATTCGAAGGAACTCTATCGCCGCAGATATTATTTTTGATTACAAATTTAATATCTTTTAATTTCATAAAATAATTAATTGAGGCATAAATGAAAAAAACAATTTTAGCTGTCAGCTTATTCGCTTTATTTGGGCTTCAAGCCCAAGCATCCACAGACAAAATGCGAATTTTATTGGTAAATGATGATGGTTGTGATGCATTTGGTATCGCTGAATTAAAATCACAATTAGATGCTAAAGGTTATGATGTTTGGCTTGTCGGCCCAGCAACAAATCAAAGTGGAATAGGGACTGCTATTACATTCAAAGCAGGGAAAGAATTCGATGTTAAAAAAGTCGATGAGCGTACTTATTGTTTTCCTGGTACACCGGCTGATTCTCTCGATTTCGGTTTACAGGGGTTATTACGGGAAACACCACCAGACCTTGTAATTTCAGGGGTCAACGATGGTCCAAACACCGGAACGTCACAACTTAATTCAGGAACAGTTTCAGCTGCTGCACGTGCTGTACGTCTTGGCTACCCAGCGATAGCCGCCAGTATTGGCTATATTATGAATGAAGAGGAAATGAAATCTGGCTGGCCAAGTACCCATAAGTATTGGCCTGATTCCGTTAATTATGTTGTTGAGCTAGTTGATGACCTAAATAAAAATTGGGTTTCAGGGCAAGCCGTACTCCCGGCTAAATCGGGGGTCAGTATAAATTACCCTGCTTTAGCTAAAGATAAAATTAAAGGTATTAAATTTGTGGAGAATGAATATACCGTATCCCCACAAATTTTATATGTAATAACGCCAGAAGGAAAAGCAAAACAAATTATCAATCCAGAGGCATTAAAAATAAGAAATGATGATTCTGATACAGGATATCTTGATAAAGGCTACATTACTTATACTATATTTGATGGTGACTGGAATGCTCCAGATGAAAAAGTTAAAGAGTATCAAAAAATTATTAATATAAAATAGTATTACAATTCTAATAAATAGAGGCATAAGTATGAGCAATACAAACCCAAATTTTCAATTGATGGCTAAACCTTCGAGTTCAGTATGCAATATTGATTGTACTTATTGCTTCTATTTAGAGAAATCGAAACTATACCCGAATAGAAAAAATCAATGGCGAATGAGCGATGAGGTTCTAGAACAATACATTCGCAGCAATATCGAGCAACAACCAGCGGACACAATTGAGTTTGTTTGGCAAGGTGGAGAACCCACATTACTTGGGTTAGGGTTCTATAAAAAAGCAGTCACACTTCAACAAAAATATGCAGGCAAGAAGAGAATTACAAATTCATTTCAAACTAATGCGCTAAACCTTGATGATGACTGGTGCCAATTTTTCAAAGAGCACCATTTTTTATTGGGCGTTTCAATCGATGGTGACCGCTCTGTTAATGATCAACACCGTTTAACTCGCTCAGGAAAAAGTACTTTCGAACGTTTACTGGTAAGTATTGAGCGGCTCAAAAAATACCAAGTTGATTTTAATACACTGACGGTTGTCAATAATTTCAATGTGGATAAACCGATTGAAATTTATGAATTTTTAAAAAGCATTGGTAGTTATTATATGCAGTTTATCCCTGTGGTTGAACGCCAAGCACAGCAAGCAACAACGGAGGGGCTATCATTAATTTCCCCTGAATTTAATGGAACTGCAAGGGTCACGGATTGGTCAGTCAGTGCAATAAAATATGGCCAATTTCTTAATGATATTTTTGACCATTGGCAAGAGAACGATATTGGTAAGGTATTTATCATGAATTTTGAACAGACCATGAGCCAAAGCCTTGGTTTGCCGAGTAGCTGCGTAACCAGTGAAAACTGTGGAGCTAATTTAGTTTTAGAAGCAAATGGCGATCTTTATTCTTGTGACCACTTTGTTTACCCTGAGAATAAAATTGGCAATTTGATGGTGGATGCGGTCTCTAATATGTTGGAATCAGATAATCATCAACGCTTTTCATCACTTAAAAAAGAAAAGATCAGCGCAGACTGCCTACCCTGTGAATTTAAATCGTTATGTCACGGCGGCTGCCCAAAACATCGTTTTTTACTTGATTCAAAAGGGTTACCAAGGAAAAATTATTTTTGTGATTCCTATAAAATTCACCTTTCTCACTCTTTAGGAAAAATGAAAGCTATCTTAGAAGGATTACAAAAAAACTAGTCCTCCTCTTCTATGTATTAGACAAAAAACCCAGTAAGCGCTACTGGGTAATTTAACGACTTACTTATCTTTAGGCGCTCTTATAATGCGTATTTCTCAATCGCCTTAGCGACGCCATCAGAATCATTACAACTCGTAACCCCCGTAGCACGCTGCTTTAATTCTTCCGTTGCATTCTCCATTGCAATACAAATTCCTGAGACATCAAACATAGGCAAATCATTATTTTGGTCACCAATGCACATGATTTCGTGCTTATACAAATCTAATTGTTGTGCAAGTGCTTGGATTGCTAGCCCTTTATTCGCATTTTTATTTAAAACTTCTAAAAAATAAGGCGTGCTTCTGACTAATGTATATTGCTGAAAATAATTGGATGGTATCTTTTTGATAATACTAGATAAATAGTTTTCTTCAGACGAAATCATCAATTTAGTAAATAAGATATCAGTAGGCATTTCATCCATTGGAACATAATGGATTAATGTATTCGAAAGATAAGCTTCATGTGTCGTATAAAAACCAATAACCTTATTTGCAGTGAAAATTTTATTGTCACCAAGAGCATGTAAAGAAAGAGCTAATTCTTCCGCTTGAGCATAAATTTTCTTATAGTCATCAATATCTAATAAAAAATCGATAAGATGATTGCCATTTGACGCATCATGAATAACGCTACCATTATTACTAATGCAGTAGTTTCCCGGTTTATCCAAACCCAACTGTTGTAAATAGGGTTGAATACCTGAATAAGGCCGACCAGAAGCAAGGATAATATGTATATTGTTTTCCTGTGCTTGATGAAGAACTAATTTAATATTATCGCTGATTTGATGATGCGTGTTCAATAGTGTGCCATCAAGGTCAATAGCAATTAATTTTACAGCCATACAATTTTCCTTTTCTATTCCCATTTAAAATAGCAATACAGCATTTTACAGAGGGAGAATATGACGTAGGTTAATGCCTAGTCTTGCCAGTTACACACCTATATTAAAAAAATTAAAGTAACGTTTAAACTGAGTGTAGCAGCCTTTCTATGTGTAATGCCAAATAGATAATCTCCTCACGAGAGACAGGAATAGCATATTCAGACTGTATCAATGCGGCTATTTTTTTTGCACATGCAAAATTTTTCAGTAATTCCTTTTCAACGAGTTCCTCTAGTACCGAATTAAATTGGCTACTTTTGTCATGATTTGCTTGGCAGCGGATCAATAAATATTTTAGATGGTTAATAAACCGAGAAAAACTATCGGTATCCGTATTAACTTGAATATGAAAAGAATAATTTATGATATTAATAATCTTATAAACCGTTTGCGTGAATTTTAACGTATCCCCTACGCTTTTATTATTTAACTTCGCATTGACAAAATGTAGCGCAATTAACGATGCTTCACCAGGTGGTAGGCTAACCCCTAGATTTTCATTAATATAATCAACGGCCACTTTCCCTGCAATAAATTCAAGGTGATAAAGATAGGGAACTTCATAGAGAGAGATACTCATTTCTCTATTTTTACTTCGCTCAATAGCAAATGTAATATGTTCAGATAATGTAATGACTAAACTGTCACTTAATTTTGCATTTAAAATCGGTTTACATTTATTAATCACTTCAAGTGTTAACTTTATTATCCCAATCGGAATATTATCGACAAAATTATGAATATCATAGTCATGGGGCTTACTAAAAAGCTCATCCCCCTCAGTGCAGTGGTAGTTTTGACCTGCCTTTGAATTAAACCCAATACCTTTACCAATTATAACGAATTCTTGTTGGGCATCATTATCCACAAGTATCACATTATTATTTATAACTTTTTTTATTATATACATATAGAGTACTTCCATTTTTATAAGTTATAAATGCAAAAAACCTGAAATGACATGAAGTAAACTTCAGCATCTTCAGGTTTTTGCCTAGTCGAGCTAGTAACACACCAACTACCTGTAGATATATCTTTTCTCCTTTTAAAAAGCAAGATACATCGCTGCTTTTTGTGATCGATAGCTGAGTAGAAGCCCCTAATTATTTTATAAAGATAGCTTTAACTATCAACTCGCTGTAAAGAATACCTTCATAATTAAATTTTCAGAAAAACTCAAGTTTAGATATGAGCATATCTCTGTCGCACGGATCACAAATTTATTAATCAAAGATTGTCTTTCATTCATAAAAATCTTATAACGTAATGGTAGGTCTGTAACTAGCTAGACTAGGCAATAACCTGAAACAGATTGAATTTAATTTATTCAATAGTTTCAGGTTTTTTTATTCCTAAATTTTGAGGTACAGACAACGACTTTATAAATAGTAATGATTATGAATAATAATGTTTTTTTCAGAACAAATGATAAAATTCATTATTATTTGTAAAAATGATAGAAATTAGCATTACTCATTAGGTTGTTTGTAAAAATAAAATGAGTCAGGCATAAACTTAAGCTTTAAATATAACAGGTGTGTAACTGGCAAGACTAGGCATTAACCTGAACAATACTTCCAATTAATTTTGGGGGACATTGTTCAGGTTTTTTTATAGGTATACTTATGGAAAGTAGACAAGTTGCAGAACAGATCATCACGCTTATTGGTGGTCAAAAAAATATTAGTCAGCATTGGCATTGCATTACACGCTTGCGGTTTAACCTGCACAATAATGATCTTGTCGAGATTGAAAAATTACGTGATATCCCTTGGGTATTGGGCGTTAACTTTCAAGGTAATCAACTGCAAGTCATATTGGGAAGCCACGTTACCCACGTATTTACCGAACTACATAAAATCGTTGAGCCAAATGGTTCTCCGCTCGAAGAAACTCAGCAAGAAGAAATAGTAGAACCGAAACAAAATATTATTAATACCTTTTTTGATTTTCTTTCAGGTATTTTTACCCCTATTTTACCCGCTATTATTGGAACTGGGTTATTGAAGGGATTACTTGCGCTTTTTGATATTTTTGGCTTTATACCTAATGGCAGTTCAGAATACCGAATTCTCTACACAATTTCTGATTCAGCATTTTACTTTTTACCTATTTTACTTGCATTCTCTGTTGCTAAAAAATTTAAAACTAATGAGTATATCGCCGTCACATTGGCATTCATCCTTGTTTATCCGATGTTTCAAGGCGAGCCCACAATGTCTTTCTTTGGCATTAATATCCCTAACATTACTTATAACTTCACCGTTATTCCGATTATTTTAGGTGTATGGTTATTAAGCTATATCAGTAAATGGGTTGAAAAAATAATCCCTACCAGTGTAAAAATTATTTTTGCGCCACTACTTGTTTTAATTATCTCATCAATTATCACTCTGTCATTATTAGCACCGTTGGGCTACTACATTGGCGAATATTTACAACAAACATTCTCGTATTTATTTGATGTTGCAGGGCCTATCGCTGGTTTCATCATGGGAGGATGCCTATCACTGCTAGTGATCACAGGGATGCATTATGCCTTTTTCCCAGCTACATTTTCTAATTTTAAAACATTGGGTTATGACTTTGTCTTATTACCAATTAGTTTATCCAGCAACCTCGCACAAGCAGGAGCAACATTAGCTGTCGCGATTAAGAGCAAAAATACTAAATTAAAGTCCATCGCTTACTCCTCATCCCTTTCTGCGGTTTTTGGTATCACAGAGCCTGCAATTTATGGCGTTACCATGCGTTTGAAAAAACCATTTTATGCGGCATTAATTGGAGGGGCAGTGGGAGGTGGAATTATCGGTACATTTGCAGTCAAAGCGTTTGCTTTTAGTATTCCTGGAATTACGGCCTTACCCACTTATGTTGAAGCGGGAACCAATAACTTCCTGTTTGTTTGTCTCGCTGTCATCGTCAGTTTTTCTTTAGCATTTATTATTACACTTTCATTAAAACTTGATGAAACGGGACTCTCTCCAAATAAAGAGTCGACTTCACCCCATAACCTAGTTTCATCAAATAAGAATAATAGTGAAGAAAATACTCTATCAACACACTCTCAAAGCGATAAAAAATTAATCAATCTTAACTTATTCGCGCCAATTTCAGGGGAAACACTGGCACTAGAACAAGTCCCAGATACTGTTTTTGCCAATAAAATCATTGGAGATGGTATTGCCATCCTTCCTTCAGATAACAAAGTTTATGCTCCCACGGATGGCATTATTTCCATGGTCACCCCGAGCAAACATGCCATCGGTCTAACGACCCATGAGGGGTTAGACATCCTAATTCATGTAGGTATCGATACCGTTTCATTAAATGGTGAAGGTTTCATTCTCCATGTTAATGAAAAAGACAGCGTTAAAGCTGGAGACCTACTCATCGAGTTCGATATTGAAAATATAACTAAACATTCATTATCAACAATCACCCCGGTTTTGATAACCAACTTTGACGAGTTCAGTGAATTACAGGTGACAAATCAGAAACATGTCACAAGTAATACCACAACACTGCTCACCGTTAATTGATTTAGTAAGAGGATATTATGAAATTAGATACCAAAAACATTAGCACAATTGGTTTTCCAAAAGGCTTCTTATGGGGCGGCGCAACAGCGGCTAACCAAATCGAAGGGGCTTTTGACCAAGGTGGTAAAGGATTATCAACTTCAGACGTTGCCGCCTATAAAGACCCTTATGCAGATGGTTCCGTCAATAACTTTACGTTTAACGTTACCTCAAAAGAGCTGGAAGAATATTTAAAACCCGAGTGTAAAGCCTTATTCCCGAAACGCTGGGGGATCGACTTCTATCATCGTTATGAAGAAGATATCGCATTATTTGCTGAAATGGGCTTTAAAGTATTCCGTTTATCTATTTCTTGGGCGCGTATATTTCCAAATGGAATTGATGAGCAGCCAAATGAAGAAGGTTTAGCCTTTTACGACCGCGTATTTGATGAGTTAGCGAAATATAACATCGAACCACTCGTCACACTTTCTCATTACGAAATGCCACTAACTCTGACACAAAAATTCAATGGCTGGCAAGATCGTCGCCTAATTGATTTATTCGTAAAATTCGCAACTACTTGTTATAAGCGATATGAATCAAAAGTAAAATATTGGATCACGTTCAATGAAATGAACATGAACCTGAACAGCTTATATACAGGTGCAGGTACATTACCTGATACCGTTAAAAATGTTGAAGAAGCCGCATACCAAGCGTCGCATAACCAGTTTGTTGCCAGTGCTATTTCTATCAAACTGGGTAAACAAATGATGCCTAACGCCCAAATTGGTTGCATGATTTGCCGCTTAGAAACTTACGCTGAAAGTTGCAACCCAGAAGACCAATTACAAGCGTTAAAAGAAGATCAAATCAACCTCTTCTACCCTGATGTTAGTGTTCGTGGGGAATATCCTGCCTATATGCTGCGTTATTTCGAAGAAAATAATATTAACATTCAAGTTGAACCTGAAGATTTTAAAGTATTAAAAGAAGGTATTGCTGATTTTATTTCACTTAGTTATTACATGACCTATGTCACCAAAGGGGGGCCTGACGCAAAAGAGTTATCAGGCCACTTAGTCAGTAAAATTAAAAACCCATACCTCAAATTGTCTGAATGGGGCTGGCCGATTGACCCAACTGGCCTTCGTATTACCCTGAATAAACTGTGGGATCGCTATGGTGTTCCTCTGTTTGTCGTCGAAAATGGTTTAGGGGCACGTGATACTCTAAACCCAGATGGTACGGTTTCTGACCCATATCGTATTGAGTATATTAAAGAGCACATTATTGCCATGAAAGAAGCTATTCGTGATGGAGTGCATTTAATGGGATATACCACTTGGGGCTGCATTGACCTGATCAGCTGCGGTACCTCACAAATGACCAAACGTTATGGCTTTATCTATGTAGAACAAGATGATGAAGGTAATGGCTCTTTAAAACGTATACCGAAAGAATCTTTTTACTGGTATCAGCGAGTCATTGCCTCTAATGGGGAAGACCTCGAGTAAGCCTTAAATTTAACTTATTTAACCGAATACGCCCTCGATAGCTTATCCTCTATTGAGGGCTATTTTATTGGTATGGCTGGCCTTCAACTATTTTTATTTTCTACACCAGATATGAGTGGCCACCTTAATGCCTCGCATTAACTGGTTTCTCATATGAAACCAAACTCCGCCATAACCTCGACACACCCCACATTTTGAAACGAATATTTTACATTTAACCAACATTTGATTGACTAATAATCACCCATACAATTAATCTGGTTTTAAATAAAAAACAATGTTTCGCATATGAAACAAAATGTTACAACACATTCAAAAGGAGAAAACCATGAGCTGGATTGCTGTCTGCGATGTCTCACAAGTTCAAGAAGAATTTCCTTTTTCAGCCAAAGTTGATGATGCCGAAATTGGGATCTTCTTAGTTGAAGACCAATATTATGCCTTAGAAGATGTTTGCCCACATGCCTATGCCCTGTTAAGCCAAGGTTTTGTTGAAGATGGCAAAGTGGAATGCCCATTACATGAAGCCGTTTTCGATATTAAAACGGGTAAATGTTTACGCGAACCTGGTGGGCGAGATCTCAAAACCTACCAGACACGCATTCACAACAACCGAATCGAAATCAGTTTGATTGAGGAGTAGAAATGGAACCTATTCAAAATATTAATCCGTATTTACCAGCAAATAATCAAATTATCCCAGCACGAGAAGGTGGTAAAGGCAGTATCCAAGCGCCAGGAAGTGCACCGAATATCGTTTGGCAAACACGTTCACGTATGCCTGATGAGTATGAAAACAAACTCATTTTTGCACTGGAAACGCTATTCGCTGCAGGCACTGAATCACTTGAAGAATTAGTTAGTGCATTAAATCAACAACAACTATATGACCGACAAGGGCAACCTTGGTCCACAAGCAGTTTCCGCGAATTTCTTCTCGTCAATGGTTACTAGCACATTGTCATACTAAGAAAAGAAAACAAAAACACCTTTGATAAACGGAAGCAAATGATGATGACAAATACACAACTTCAAAACTACCAAGATTATTTGGATGTCGGATTACGTGGGCAATGGTACCCCGTTTTATCCAGTTGGGAAGTCAGTAGTAACCCTATCGGTATTACTCGCTTAGAAGAACAAATCGTGCTTTGGCGTGATGATAAAGGCCAAATTCATGCTTTAGAAGATAGATGCCCTCACCGTGGTGCCCGTTTATCAATGGGTTGGAACTTAGGTGAACGCATTGCCTGCTGGTATCACGGTGTCGAAGTCGGTGGAGATGGCATCGTTAAAGATGTTCCAGCGGTCAGTCAATGCCCTCTTGAAGGTCAAAAATGTTTAAAAACCTATCCCGTTCAAGAAGTTCATGGTGCTATCTTTCTCTATTTTGCGGTAATTGATGGTGAAACACCTCCTGCCCTTGAATTCCCTGAAGAATTAGCTGATGACGAAAACCACAGCAATTTCCTCTGTACCGCATCGTGGAAGTGCAATTACCAATATGCACTCGAAAACGTGATGGACCCAATGCATGGTACCTATCTCCATTCATCATCACACTCAATGGCAGAAGGTGACAAACAATCAGAAATGATCCTAGAAGCAACAAAAAATGGCTTTATTTTCCGTAAAAATGACCAAATAGGTGTCAACTTTGACTGGGTGGAATTCGCGAGTACGGGTGCAAATTGGCTGCGTTTATCTATCCCATATCAAAAACGCTTCGGCCCTGGTGGGCACTTTTGGATTATCGGCATGGTCGTACCTGAAGACCGTCACCATACTCGTGTTTTCTTTTGGCGTATTCGCAAAGTGAAAGACTGGCAACGTGATTTATGGCGCTTTATGTACCGCAACCGCCTAGAAGGACTGCATTGGGATGTTTTAGAACAAGATCGCATTATTTTAGAAAACCTCACACCAAATGCACGCGATAAAGAATTTCTTTATCAGCACGATGTGGGTTTATCCCGCCTACGCCGCATTATGCAACGCGAAGCGAAGAAACAGTTTGACTTAATCAACAATAAGGAAACTGAAAATGCATGATATCTTGGCAGGAAAACGCATTGTAATCACAGGAGCCGCAAGAGGGCTTGGCTTGAGTTTTGCGCAAGCTGCTGCAGAACAAGGTGCTCAAGTTATCTTGTGTGACATCCTAGAGCAACGATTACAAGAAAGTGTCGAGTCCTTACAACAACAAGGGTTTGAAGCCCAAGGTGTTTCTCTCGACTTAGCGGATCCTGACTCAATCACTCATGCATTCAACAGTATTGGTCAACAAGGTGCAATTGATGGGCTGATTAATAATGCGGCTCTGGCAACCGGAGTGGGTGGGAAGCTGCTCGACGAATATGACTTGGCGCTATGGGATAAGGTCATGACAGTGAACGTCAGAGGAACGTGGCTAGTCACCAAAGCCGCTCTCCCCTTTTTAAAGCAGAGTTCCCGCGGCAAAATTATCAATATTGCCTCTGATACCGCACTTTGGGGAGCCCCTAAGCTCATGGCTTATGTCGCCAGTAAAGGCGCAATCATCAGTATGACCCGCTCAATGGCACGTGAACTCGGCGTTCACCGTATTTGTGTCAACGCGATTGCCCCTGGGCTCACTAAAGTCGAAGCGACCGAATACGTTCCCGCTGAGCGCCACCAGCTATATGAAAATGGCAGAGCATTACAAGGAGAGCAGATGCCCGAAGACGTTACGGGAACCGCTTTGTATTTGCTTTCGCCCATGGCCGATTTTGTCACAGGCCAGCTAATCCCAGTTAATGGTGGCTTTATTTTTAACTAATTTCGCCATTCAGTCGGTAAAGAGGTGAGGACCATGAATTCAACGTGTAAATATCTAGTACCCGGTTTGGAAAAAGGGCTACAGCTTCTTCTGTTACTCGCTCAACAGCATCGCGAATTGACATTTGCAGAGATCCTCCGCTTAGTCGATATGCCCAAAGCAACGGCTTACCGTGCGATCCAAACCTTAGTGCACTTGGATTTCCTCGTCCAACATCCACGTACTGGAGCATTTTCATTAGGCCGCAAAGTACTCAGCCTTGGTCTTGGCTATATTGCATCACTCGATTTAACCCAGTTAGGCCAGCCCATTATCGAGCAACTCAGAGACCGAAGCCAATGTAACAGCCATTTAGTCATTCGAGATGGTCGGGACATTATTTATATCGCCAGAGTCAGTGGCGCAGAATCAAAGATTAACCATGTTAGCGTAGGCACGCGTTTATCAGCGCACCGAACCTCACTGGGTCGAATGCTACTCAGCGGGTTAACTCGCGCTGAATTTGATGCGCTTTACCCTGATGATGAACTCCCCGATAACGCAGGCTTTAAGCAGGAATTTTGGCAAATGATCCAAGCTGACAAACTGCGAGGCTATGTGATTGGTGAATCATTTTACCGTCGGGGGATTTCATCCATTGTTTACCCTGTTTATAACCAAACGAATGGCGTAGAAGCGGTAATTAGCATCATGGTGCCAATGAGTAGCATCCCTGCACAAGAGTGCCGGCGATTACAAAATGAAGTGAGCTATGCAGCCCAAAAACTCACTGAATTTATTGGTGGTATGAGCCAAGCAAAAGCCGTTTAGCGTTAACCAAATATCATCCACACATTTTTAGGTTTATTGCCATAAGCCTCAGGTTCTTTTTGTCCAAAAAAACCTTTGGCAATAACACCAATCGATAGAGGACTTTACAATGTCAGTGATTGGAATAGAAAAATTAGAATTTGGTGTTGAAAATATCCCTAGCTGCCAGAAATTTTTACATGATTTTGGCCTCAAAGCGGCCTCTGATAACGCCTCGTTATTCACGACCTTATCTGGTGCAGAAATACAGTTATTTTCACACCAAGACCCAAATCTGCCAGCCCCTTTTGAAGCGGGTTCAACACTGCGCCGCATTACATGGGGTGTTGAAAACTCGGATAAACTCCAAGAGGTCATTGAGAAAATTAGGCCTTGTGATGGCTTTCAACTGACGCCAGATGGCGCACAATGCCGTGACCCAAATGGCATGACTGTCGCTTTCACCATCAGCAAACAAAAAACGGTTGAATTAGAAGTCACCGCTATCAACCAATGGGGGGATATTCGCCGCATTGATAAACCTAGCCCGGTTTACGAAAAAGCCCCCCCTATTAACGTCGGCCACGTGGTGTTCTTTGTTGATGACTTACCTTCTACAGAAGCGTTCTATTGCCAAAAACTGGGTTTTCAAGTTTCTGACCGTTATATCGACCGTGCCGTCTTTTTACGGACACAAATAAACGGTTGCCACCATAACCTGTTTTTGCTGAAGCTTCCTCATCGTAGCAGCGGCCTCAACCATGTCGCTTTTACGGTTCGTGATATCCATGAAGTGATTGGCGGCGGCCTAGCAATGAACCGCCATCAATGGAGCACCTTTATTGGCCCAGGCCGCCACCCTATCTCATCCGCTTACTTTTGGTATGTCAACAGCCCAACAGGTGGTGCTTTCGAATATTACACCAATGATGATTACCTTACCGATAAGTGGCACCCGCGCGAACTGGAACATTCCTTAGTTTCATTTACCGAATGGGCTGTAGAAGGCGGTCTCGATTATGAAACTCGCCGCCAAGTTAAGGAGTAACACCATGAGCTCATTAATCCAAGGCGGTATTGTCATTATCGGTGGGGGCCAGGCAGGTGGCTGGGCGGCAAAAACCCTACGAGATGAAGGCTATCAAGGCATTATTTCGGTGATTAGCGATGAAAACCATGATTTTTATGAGCGCCCACCGCTGTCTAAAGCGGCACTGACGCAGGAGAGTTTATCGTTATCACGTTTATTCAGCGAACAAGAAACTCACGCCTTAAATTTACAATGGTTTCGCCCACTACGTGCCACTAAAATTGATAGTCAAAACCAATACGTTCATTTAAGTGATGGCCGTGTCATTACGTTTGACAAATTACTGCTCGCGACAGGCGGCCGACCTCGCTACCTGTCAAGCCGCTGGCAGCAACACCCAAAAGTCTTTGCCTTACGTTCGTGGGATGACGCTCAGAAATTACGCACTGCACTACTATCAGCACAAAAAATTGCCATTATTGGTGGTGGTTGGATTGGCTTAGAAGTCGCTGCTTCCGCACGAAAAATGGGTATTGATGTCACAATTTTTGAGCGGCAAAGCCGATTGTGCGAACGCAGTGTGCCGCAAAATGTTTCAGAGGCTCTGGCACTACGTCATACACAAGCGGGCGTTCATGTCATAACCGATTGTGGAAATATCGAACTTGGCGAGCCGACAACAACTGGATTACAAATTAGTTGCCAAAAGCAGCCTTCGCAAAACTTCGATCTCGCTGTTATGGGGATTGGTGTTGAATTAAATCTCGAACTAGCCAAAGAAGCAGGGCTTGATGTCACCCACGGTATTGTGATTAATCACCAAGGGCAAACTTCTCACCCCAATATTTATGCTGCGGGGGACGTCGCTTGCCATCCCACACTGTCTTTATGTTTACAGTCATGGGCTTATGCGCAAAACCAAGCTATCACCACAGCAAAAGCCATGCTTAACCCACAATCTGAAGGGTTTAATGAACTCGCTTGGTTATGGTCAGATCAATACCAAGACAACATCCAAATTTTAGGTGTCCCAACCTCACAAAAATTAAATCATATTCAACGGCATACTCCTGATTCAGAGGTTCATTTTGCTTTAAATGAAAGCAATGAATTGGTGCAAATGATTGCATTTAATGATGCTCGTGCCATCAAGCTAGGTAAACGTTGGATACAAGGCCACCGCAAATTGAACCCTTCACAACTTGCTGATCCCACATTTTCACTAATGTCACTGAAATAGTGTTCAGCAAGGAGAAATCTCATGGCTAACCAGACTATAACCTTACGAAACTCAGAACCTGATCAAATCGAGCAAGATGTTCCTGAAAAGATCAATTGGTTGATCCCAATTGGCCTGTTTTCCTGTGTACTACTGGCTTTCTTCGATAAAATCAGTATTGCGGCTCTATTTTCTGACGAAAAATTTCAGCAAGCTCTGGGAATTGATTTTGACCCAACCCGTTTAGGGTTACTGATGAGCGCATTTTTATTCGCTTATGGTGTTTCTTCCATGCTGCTAAGCGGCATTGGTGATAAATTTCACCCCACCAAAATGCTGTTATTTATGGTCAGTAGCTGGTGTTTTCTCATGATTTTTATGGGATTCACACACCACTATGGCACGATGGTTTTTCTGCGTGTATTGCTAGGAATTGCCGAAGGGCCTTTGCTGGCAATCGCTTATGCCATTGTGCGCCGTACCTTTCCGCCAAAAATGCAAGCTCGAGCCACTATGATGTGGTTATTAGGCACACCGTTAGGCGCAGCGTTAGGCTTTCCTATCTCATTGTATTTACTTAATAACTATGGTTGGCAAAGTACATTTTTTGTCATGGCGGCCTTTACCGTTCCTGTTTGGTGGTTAGTGGTCATTGGTATCCGTCACCCTAATTTAGTCAACCGCCAAGCACAAACGAAAAATACAGCGGGTGAAGCACTGCCTGCCGAGCAACTGGCCGCGATACGAGCCCATAAAAAACGCTTATTCCAAAATAGCCATTTTTGGATTATCTGCATGTTTAATATCGCTTTTCTTATCTATCTTTGGGGGATGAATGGTTGGTTACCTAGCTATTTAATTAAAGGTAAGTCTATCCACTTGGAACATGCTGGGATCCTGTCATCCCTTCCCTTTATCGCCATGTTATTTGGTGAGGCTATCGGAGCATGGTTATCAGATCGCTACGATCGCCGCGCACTCGTTTGTTTTATTTCATTACTTGGTGCCGTCCTAGGTCTTGCTGGCGTGTTATTTCTCACTGGCACCTACAGCATCATTCTTATGATGGCGTTTAGCATGTTCATGTGGGGGGCAGGCGCACCAAATATCTTTGCCCTACTCGCAAAAGCCACACAAAAACAGGTCAGTGCATTAGCAGGCGGTATTTTCAATGGGTTAGGAAACCTGGCCGGCGCTGCTGCACCGCTGGCAATGGGAGTTCTTATTACCGTCACTCACACTATGGATAGCGGGCTGTTATTTATCGTCGTCATAGGTTTATTCGGCAGCTTATTACTAGTGCCTTTACTGAAAAAATATTAATTCATTTTTTATTGGAGATAACACCATGTCACAACCGCAAATCAAACCACAAGATATTCCAATGGCACAATGGATTGAGTCGCGCATTGCTCGCCTCGAGGGGCGTAAATATGACTGGAATGCTCTGAAATTCCAAGCGGATTACGACCCTAAATATCGCCGCGCACAAATGCGCTATATCGGCACTGGTGCGACTGGCGTTGCTAATGATGTCAACACCGTTCCCGCAGAGAACTTTACCTTCTCTACCATGGTTCTTCCTGCCAAGTGCGAAGGCCCATTACACCTGCACCCCGATGTTGAAGAAGTGTTCTTTATGTTGAAAGGCACCATCACGTTGTTTGTAAAAGATGGCAATGAGGAATATGAAACGGTTCTCAAAGAGCGTGACCTGATCTCAGTTCCTGCGGGCATTTATCGTGGCTTATTTAACCATGGGGAAGAAGAAGCCTTAATGTGCGTCATGATCGGCACACCAAAACCGGCGATCCCGACATATCCCAAAGATCACCCTTTATCAAAAGTTAAACGTAACTAACAGGAGTCGTCAGTGATGAATTTGCTCAATAAAAAACTCCCAGAACCACAGGTGGCAGACTTTGGGCCATATCGCCTAAGTTGGCGGGAAGCCGGCCAAGGGCACCCTGTCGTATTACTGCATGGTATCAGCTCTGGTTCTGCTTCATGGGTAAGCCAACTGATGAGCCCATCACTGACAGACCATTACCATCTCTATAGCTGGGATGCTCCCGGCTATTTAGAAAGCCGTGATCTAGAGACGACAACACCTACCGCAATTGATTACGCAAATGCATTAAATGCTTTTATTGATAAATTAGTCTTATCACCCATCGTGTTAGTGGGGCACTCCCTTGGCGCCATAATGGCAAGCGCTTTTGCAGCGCAATATCCCAATAAAGTGAAAGGCTTAATATTAGCGAACCCCGCACAAGGTTATGCCACAAAAAGCCCTGACCAACAAAAGCAAGTTTACCAACAGCGACAAGATATTGTTTTTAGCTCCGGTATTGAGGCATATGCGCAAAACCGTGCCGCAGCTTTGTTATCCGCCAACGCAACCACTGAAAAAGTCAATTGGGTTCAACAGAACATGAAGAAGCTAAACCCCACAGGTTTCTTAGCTGCTGCGTGGATGCTAGCTCATGATGACATCAGCCAATATTTAAATCGCTATGATGGCCCATTGGAAATACTGGTTGGCACAGAAGATACCATTACGCCACCAGCACAAGTAGAACGACTCGCACGACAAAAAAACTGCCCTTACTTTCTGATAAACCAAGCGGGACACGCCAGTTATTTAGATGCGCCAGACGCCTTTAACCACCACTTACAACAATTTTTAGAGACGCTCTATTGCCAAGCCGAATAAAGGAAGACTCATGAATTTACAGTTAAATAACCGTGTTGCTGTCGTGACAGGAGGAAGCTCCGGCATCGGCTTTGCAACCGTCAAACTCTTACTGGATGAAGGCTGTAAAGTGGCATTCTGCGGCCGTGATCAAGACAAACTCCAGCAAGCACTCACAACATTACAAGAGCTCTACCCCCAAGGGCATTTTATCGCACACTCTTGTGATGTTCTTGATAAAACACAAACCGAAGCCTTCGCAAAACAGGTTCATCAGCAATATGGCCAAGTCGATATATTGATTAACAACGCAGGACAAGGCTATGTCGCAAGCTATGCAGATACCCCTGAAGAAGCGTGGTTACATGAAGCCCAACTCAAACTATTTGGAGTCATTAACCCGGTGAATGCGTTTTTATCATTCTTAGAGCAATCCAATATTGCATCAATTACCTGCGTTAACTCGCTATTAGCATTACAGCCTGAGCCGCATATGGTCGCCACCTCGGCAGCTCGAGCTGCACTATTAAACATGACACTAAACTTGTCGAAAACACTGTTACCTAAAGGGATCCGCGTGAACTCTATTTTACTTGGCATGGTGGAGTCCGACCAATGGCGACGTCGCTTCGAAAATCGCACTGACAAGAATCTCGATTGGGAACAATGGATTGGCGATATCGCTAAAAAAAGAGGCATACCAATGCAACGTTTAGGAAAACCCGAAGAGCCCGCGCGTGCCTTAGTCTTTCTAGCCTCTCCCATGGCGTCGTTTACCTCGGGTGCCGCTTTAGATGTTTCAGGTGGCTTTAGCCATCATATTTAAAGGACTTAATGATGAAAACACTCATGTTGATTGGTTATGGTGCAATGGCGCAAGAAGTGATTACTCGCTTACCTGATGAGATAACACTGCGCTACATTATTGCTCGGCCTCATCACCACCAAGCTATCTTGGAACGCTTTAAAGGGGCTGTCACACCTATCGATAGCCTTGATAATAATATCGTTCCCCCTGATTTAGTGTTGGAGTGCGCGGGGCACCAAGCCGTTAAGCAATATGCACCAACGGTACTAGAAAGAGGCTGGACACTGGCCATTATCTCTACAGGTGCACTTGCAGACACGGACTTTGAACAACACTTGGTCGCCTTAACCCAACGCCACCACAGCCAGTTGATCCCACTGACTGGCGCTGTTGCAGGGCTTGATGGCTTACGTGCGGCAAAAGAAGCCAATATCACTCAGGTGACCTACCAGTCACGTAAAAGCCCCGCAAGTTGGCGCAATGGCGCGGCTGAGCGTTATGTCGATTTGTCACAAGTGACACAGCCTACGGTGTTCTTTAGTGGCAGTGCTCGTGAAGCAGCTCTGAATTTTCCCGCAAATGCCAATGTCGCTGCCACTGTCGCGCTGTATGGCATTGGGATGGATGCCACACAAGTTCAATTAGTTGTTGACCCAAACACCACACACAATTCACATCGCATTGATGTTACGGGTGATTTTGGCCATTTCTATATTGAACTCAATGGAAATCCTCTCCCTTCCAACCCAAAAACATCGATGTTAGCGGCCTTAAGTGCTGTTGAAATTTGTCGCCGTGTCGCTGGGCAGCAAGCTATTTAATAGGAGCCAAATAATGAACAACATGGATATTTTTGTTGGTGGCCAATGGCAGCAAGGTCGCGGGCCTGAAATGCAGTCGCGTTTTCCGGGAAATAACCAAGTGGTTGCCACCCTCAACAGTGCAAGTTTGGAAGATGTCGAAGACGCCGTGATTGCAGCCGATAAGGCCTGGCGAATGCCTTCTTGGCGCAACCTTCCCGCTCACCAACGGGCGGCTATCTTATACAAGGTTAGTCGCTTAATTGATGAAAACTGCGAAGCATTAACCCAATTACAAACCTTGGATAACGGTAAACCTTGGGCAGAAGCGCGTGGCTTAGTAATGAGCGCAGCAGCAACTGCTCGCTACTTTGCCGCGGTTTGTGAAATCTCAGGTGGCGAGCTTCCGCCTCGCCGCCAGCCAGAACTGATGACCATAAGTACTTACCAACCCATTGGCGTGATCGCCGCAATCACGCCATGGAACTCCCCAATTGCCAGTGATATGCAAAAAATTGCCCCAGCAATTGCTGCCGGTAACGCAGTCATCTTAAAACCTGCGGAAGCCACACCTCTAATTTCATTAAAATTAGCTGAGCTATTTGAGCAAGCAGGTTTACCCAGCGGCCTATTGAGCGTGCTCCCGGGTAAGGGGTCGATTGTCGGTGATGCACTGGTTCGCCACCCTCTGGTGAAAAAAATCTCCTTTACGGGTGGCACTAACACCGGACGACAACTGGCTCACATTGCGGCAGATAAACTTATCACCACGTCACTCGAACTTGGGGGTAAATCCCCAACTATCGTGTTGTCAGACGCTGACCTTGATATTGCTGCACACGGTGTTTGCTACGGTATCTTTAGTTCGATGGGGCAAGCCTGCATCGCGGGTTCGCGCCTGTTTGTGGCTAAAGATATCTACTCATCTTTTATGGAAAAATTAACGCAACTGACCCGCAACCTGATTATTGGTGACCCAAGGCAAGAGCGCGTTCATTTGGGGCCATTAATCTCCCCTTCGCACCGAGACAGCGTCAGAAACTATGTCGAACAAGCCGTACAACAAGGCGGGAAGATCCGTATTGGTGGAACTGCACCGGCTGACCCTGTACTCCAAGATGGCAACTATTTTTTACCGACGATTATCGAAGGCTTAAATAACCAATCTACTGTTTGCCAAGAAGAAATTTTCGGTCCCGTACTCGTCGTTATGCCATTTGATGATGAAGACGATTTAATTCAACAAGCTAATGATTCTGTTTATGGGCTTGCAGCAGGCATTTGGACAAAAGATTACACCCGGGCGTTTAAGCTCGCCGATGCGCTTGATGTCGGTACCGTTTGGGTTAATACCTATAAAGTTTTTTCTATTTCAACGCCATTTGGCGGCTTTAAAGAAAGTGGCATCGGTCGTGAAAAAGGCATTGAAAGCCTCAAAGCCTATATGCAACAAAAAAGCCTATTTCTAGCACTTAACCCACAACCAAACCGTTGGTGTGAATAGCAAATCCGTCACCGGATTATGACAGCATTGAGGAGAATAAAATGTCTGAAATGATTACAGTTGGCGAAGCTATCGCCAGAACACTCGAACAATACCAAGTCACAACGGTTTATGGGGTTATTTCAATTCATAATTTACCCATAGCAGATGCTATCGGGCGCCGAAAAGTGATTGATTTTACGCCAAGTCGTGGAGAGGCAGGAGCCGTTACCATGGCGGATGCACATAGCCGTTTTACTGGATTAGGGGTAGCGTTAACCAGTACGGGAGCAGGAGCTGGGAATGCTGTTGGCTCAATGATTGAAGCCATGAATGCATGCTCCCCCATGATCCATATTACTGGGCAAGTTGAAAAAGCTTATCTGGATATGGACGCAGGGTTTATTCATGAAACCCATGACCAACTCGGTTTTTTACGTTCGAGTTCTAAGCAAGCTTTTCGTGTTCATACCCCCGAACAAGCCGTTGCCACTCTACATAAAGCCATTCAGGTTGCTCAAACGATACCTTGCGGCCCTGTCTCTATCGAAATTCCAATTGATATTCAAAGTACGCAAGTGCCATTATCTGTGCTCAGTGTGCCACTTCCCCCTTCTACGCTGCCTGACTGTTGTACATCGCTAGTCAATGCAATTTGGGATAAACTTCAACATGCTACACAGCCTCTATTATGGGTTGGCGCAGGTGCTCTACAAGCAAAAGATGCTGTCAAACGCCTTGCTGATGCGGGGATTGCCGTCATCAGCAGCACCCATGGGCGAGGTATTCTATCGGATGACCACCCATTCAGCTTACGTGCTTTTCATAATGCAGATTCCATTGATGCATTACTGCGTTCATGCGATTTAACTATCGTCGCTGGCTCGCGTTTACGCAGTAATGAAACCAAAACATGGTCATTACCTTTGCCACATCCCATCATACAAATCGATATAAATCCACTCGCAGCCAATCGCAACTATTTAGCCGACTTAACCGTAACTGGGGATTGCAAAAGTTTACTTGAAGCACTTGCCGATAAAATCGAACAAGCCAAGCGCCCTATCTCTACTCAGTGGAAAAAACAAGTGCAAGAGGCCGTACAGCAGGCTGAAGAGCAACTCAGGCAACAATGTGGCCCTTATAGCCAACTCAGTGATGCCGTGGAGCAAGTCTTACCGAGTAACGGTATTTTTGTCCGAGACATTACGGTATCAGGGAGTTTATGGGGAAGCCGTTTACTCAAAGCTACCCAACCAATGCACAACATTCACTCATTAGCCGGTGCAATTGGTCTAGGACTCGCCATGGCAATTGGCAGTGCCAAAGCAAACCCGAATATGCCTATTATTGGCTTAGTGGGTGATGGTGGGTTAATGTTAGGCATAGGTGAATTGGCCACCATGGCACAAGAGCAGCTCCCCATTGTTCTGATTATTATGAATGACCAAGGTTATGGCGTAATGCGAGGTATTCAGGAAAAATATTTTTCAGACCGCCAATACTATAATGAGTTACTCACGCCTTCATTTAGCCAACTCGCTCAATCTATGGGGATTCAGGCATTTACGATAGATAAAGCTACAGATTTCGAATCAACACTACGCCAAGCCGTCGATTTGAAGCAACCTGTTGTCGTTGAAGTGTTAATGAATAGCATTGGCAAAATGAATTTCTCAGGCCCACCACAGAAAAAATTATTTTAACTTTCAAACTAATACGGGTGGCACAAGCCACCCTACTTCATTGATAGATAATGATGCAGTCAAGGCTATAAATTTGGCTTAAAATATTGCGTATAAATAGAAATAGCTTGCTCTTTTAAGACGCCTTTAACCACTTCAGGTTTAAAGGGGCTTTTGGCAAAAATCTCATCACTACCTAACATAATATTAAAACCTGCAATCTCTGCGAGTTCATCGTGAGAAAGGCTATAAACCATCCGACCTAATTGGCTCCATACCATTGCACCGGAACACATACAACATGGCTCACAGCTGGTATACAGCGTATAATCTGATAAATTCATGACTTTATGTTCAGAGCAATACTGGCGTATGAGACCTAACTCCGCATGATAGGTCGGGTCACTTTCAGTATGGATATGATTTTCACCTGTCATAACGACTTGGTTATTTTTAACCAATACCGCACCAAAGGGTTCATTACCATTTTTCGCCGCATCCGTAGCCAAAGCTAAAGCCTGAGTCATAAACTGAATATCCAATTCAAACTGTTGCGCATTGTTTTTCGATTTATTTTCCATATACACTACCTTCATGTGTGGATTTATATAATTTACAAATGGTTTAAATAGATATATCAAGTTTACTGGGCGAGTAAAACATAAAAAATGGCCATTCTCATTAATGCTAAAAAAACTGAGCTATTAGAGAGTCAACGTTAAAGAATGTACCTACTCTAATTTTCAAGTCAGATATTTAGTTTATCACTAACTGCAACTTTATATAAAACAGCTAATTATTGGTAAGAATATGTTAAGCCAATCATTGCATTTGCTGTTCCCGTTTTGAATTCTTCTTCTGGCTTACGTACATAGCCAAAACCCAAGCTAAAACTAATTGGGTTATTTTTTTCAGCGGTACCAGAACGCTGAATATAATATTTCTGTTGGCCTGGAATATTTGGAGCAGAGCCATCTGGGCCAAATTGTAATCGTTGTCCGCTTAAACCTATTACAGCATATCCAACACCTGATGCAGAAGAATCAGCTGTTAGCGTTGAAACCGTAGTTTTATTTGTTGTATCAGATAAATCAACAATTGATACATATACATTTATATTAGGGTCACATTGTAGTGAAAATGATTGTCTTTTTAGGCTTATATTTTCTGATGCGTCTGCCTTTTCAATAATACTTGCTGGAATTTTTTCCATTTCAACAGAGACAATTTTATTTGTTGGTGCACAGCTAGAAACAGTAGCATTAACAGTTATTGGGTTATATTGTACATTAACTATCTCTTGCAGATTTCCAACATCATCATAACACGCATATCGATACATTTTTTGACTTGGAATCACCACACTTCCAATAATTCTATCCGGTCCTTTGTAGATAAAAACACCTATAGTGACTTTAATAGGAGATGCTATTCGTGAATTATTACTTAAACTACCTTCCCAAACGACTGTATTTTTAACCGGTAACGGGACAAAACTTTCGTTAAATCCCCCAATAGGGGAAAATGAAAATCCAGAAATACCAGTTTCAAATAAATAAATCATCGGGTGAGAAGGTGATGCTTGATAAGATTGCCCATTCCAATGAGCTATTGGTTGGTACTCTATTCGACCAAGTGTATAGTTTATACTATTACTATTACATATGCTTATTCCTCTCCGAGAACCAGAGTTTTTAATAATCTCACCAAATGGTATTTGGTCGGCAGGCCCAGTGATCTCTATGTTAGTCATAGAATTAGTATTATACGTGTACTCAGGGATACCAAAAGCTTGACCCGATTGAAATAAAAAAGCAATAAAAAAAAACGTTGTACTACATTGTTTCATATTAATTCCTAATTTTTACTATATGATAAATCCAGTGATTTAATTACGTCATTACTCTCATCATAAAAATTAACCCATATATGGCATGTATTACCTTTACAAATATCGTTTAATTTCACCTTTTCCTCTGGAACTATATTTACTATCCGTTCATTATTATATTGCTTATCTTTTGAAACTGAAATTGTAAAAATAAACTTTGATTTATTAATCAAATAAAACTCTTTATTAAAATTGATTAAACTTATTTTATCATAATCACTTTCTCGTATTTTACGATGTCGATAAATAACTTTAAAATGTGAGCGAATCGCTAGAGAAATAGAATTTTCACCACTATTTAAATCTGACTTTGGAATTGATGTAACAGTTAAGTTAATTAATTCATCTGATATATTATCAATTGCTGTTGTTGGTAATATTGTTATAATACTATTACTGTTTCTAGGAAGTAAAAAAAGTGGTGGTGATATGATAAATCTTTTATCACTTAATTCACTTTTTATTAAATAATCACTATTTTCATCATTCATTATTTTTATATTTAATGATTTATTTTCGTTATTAATTAAAAACCGTGTACCAACAAGTGTTGTACCAGAAAATGCATTGGTAATAAAGAAAACAAAAAATATAGCCATTAATATTCTATTAATCATAAGACAACTCGAAATTTGCAATACAGAGCACTTTACCTGCAGAAGAAGTATTTCCTGTTTTAATGTAAGAAGCGTAAAAATTAAAAATATTATTCACTAAGTTATGGTCAATTTTTAAAGTTGTTTTATTATTACTTATATCTATAATTTTTTTATTGTTATCATAAATTCCTATTGCAATATTAATTGCACCAGCATCTGTTTCATCTAAATTTTTTAATAAATTAGTCATTATAGTATCATTTACACCTGTAAATATAATATGAGCAGAATTAATATTTTTAGGGCAATTTTCTAAAACAATTGAAAATGGTGTTTCAGTGAAAGGAATACCGACCTGCTTTCCATTCAAATCGTTAGGATTAAGTCCGACTAGTAAACTAGCTGTATCATTAGAAACAGTGCAGCTACGCTCCATAACATTTGCATTAATGTTAATTTTTATTTGTTCGCTAAAAACAACTCTAGGAAGAAGTAGGAATATTATTAAAAACCCAATAATTTTATTCATAATAAATATCCAAAAAAAGTAAAGATGACGCATCACCTGATCCTATATTTATTTGAGTTGACTTATATCTTAAATAGAAATTCAAGTCATAACTTGGGGTTGTGATAACTTCATTCAAAGCATACTTTGTATTTAATGAAATTTTTTTCCGGTATTTATCTAATATTTCAATAGCAAGTCCGGTAGCAATATCACCTTCAAGACTGTTTGCCTTTCCTAATATTTTCAATAAGGTTGGGTCGTTATCATCTTCCTCCCCAGAAAATTTATATGACATATTATTAACTTTACCAGAACAATTCTCGAGATGTATTGAAATAGGTTGCGTAGCACTAGTCGAGCCAATTTGATTAAAATCACTTGGATTTAAATCTAAAAAATTGATATTTTTAATTAAATCCTTACCCGTCACATTGCAGCTTTGTGTTAATATTTCACCATTAACATTAACTGTGACATCGACTGCGTACGCAAAAAAACCGATGAAGTATATAACTAAAAAAATAATATTTATTTTCATTATATAGTTCCTATTATTGGCACGCCACATTAACTTTGTTAATATTTTTCATTTTATCATTTTCATCATATTTAATAGAAAACTTACAAAGTTTATCTTTATCTATATTTACTGTATAGCTTGAATTAGGTTTAACACCAGTTAAATAA
The DNA here is from genome assembly GCF_028480905.1 of Providencia sp. PROV156. Lineage (NCBI taxonomy): Bacteria > Pseudomonadati > Pseudomonadota > Gammaproteobacteria > Enterobacterales > Morganellaceae > Providencia > Providencia sp. PROV156. The sequence goes on from NZ_JAMPPE010000016.1 coordinate 113,326, forward strand.
ACTGTACTATCATCATTTACAATAGATATATTTTTTCCAGAATCATTAACTACTACTGTTCCAAATTTAATTGGTTTTTCTTGATACTGAAGTGAAACTAAAAAATTATACCCTTTACGTACATCGAAAATAACTTTACTGATAGCTCCTCGTGTCGGAGCTACTTTTATAACATTACCATCAATATCATAACCTGCCCCTAATGATTCAGGTGATAGACCTATATCATTATAGTGATATGCCGTTGCATAAGGAATTAAAGCGTAACCACTATTATTGATAGTAATATTTTCACCTGTTTTATCCACTTTAGCTCCAGCAGCCCCTTTGGCTTCAACTAAAATTGCAGTATCATTTGCCTCTCTAGCAAAAAGTAAACCACCAGAATGAACAAGGACAGAACCAGTGACTCCATAATCAAGCTCTTTTGAATTATTTGAAAATGATGTTCCAGCGCTAAGTTCTGTTACATCTGCTTTATAACGTAGATTTAAATTTGATTTATTATCATTATTATTATTTATAGTTTGATAAATATTATAATTTAATTTTTCATTTAATGCAGTACCATATAGACTTGTCATAGTGTTATACTTTGAGTCATTGAAAGTGGTACTATTTGTAATATACATTCTATTTTTGTCCATCGCATTTGACAATGGGATAGATAATGATAAGTAAAATATATTGTCTGTATTATGGCTATACGTATTTTTGTTATAGCTAGCTGATAGTATAATATTATTATACTGAGACAATGTCTTATTCCAGCCTATTTGAATATTTTTAGATTTTAAGTCGCTCCCCCAGTATGAATTAACATTTCCCCATGCATATAATTGTCCATAGTCACCTAAACTTTGAGAAATATTTACTTGAAAGCTGTTCTTTTTCCTTTCATTACTTGAATAAAATAAATAATCATTTATTTCACCTTTGTAACTATTTCTATAATTAGCTTCACTAAAAGTATAATAGTCAGATGTTGAGTATCTATATCCTGTCAACTGAATATTTGTACCGATATCACTAAATGATTTTGCATACAATATTCTATATGACCCACCACTATATTTTTTATCATGTATTTTAGCTTGTGCTTGTATTGTATCAATAGATAAAGCTCCAAATGCACCAATATCTTTACTTAAACCGATTCCAGTAGCTAGATAGCCACTCGCAATTTGATACCCCGTATAAAGAGTTGAATCTAGTGGTAAGCCAATTCCAATTGTCCCTTGAGCAAACTTATCTTTTTTGGCTGATGTTATATCTAGCTGACCAAAAGTAAGTGAATAATTATAACTACCTTTTCGTAGTAAATTCGGTAAAGAAGAATATGGAACAATATACTTTGTTACGACGCCTTCACCTGACGTTAGCTCAACTTCATAGTCACCGCTTGTACCAACAGAGTTTAAATTATCAATATTATATGGACCTGGATTAATATACTCTTGGTACAATATATTTCCATTTTGTTTAATTGTTATCTTTGATCTAGACTCTGCTATACCTTTAATTGTTGGGCTATATCCTTTTTCGCTATCTGGTAGCATTTCATTTGCAGTAGATAATGTGATACCTATATACGGATTTGAGTCAAAAATCATTGAACCTAAAACAGTTTGTCCTGCAATAAGTGTACTTTTAATTGAATTTATATTTCTTAAGATTGAAATATTATTTGACTTCCATTCATGATTTGATTTTGACCCTATTTTATTCTGATTATAGTATAAGTTTGAACTGATGCGCCAAGCACCTAAGTTCAACCTATTATTTAAATTCAAAAACAGAGAAGAATAGTTACTCGTTCTATTATTTCTTGAATATGACCCATTTAAATTGTAATTTGTCATTAGTGTAGAAATACCATCATCCCAATCATTTTCGCTTGCCAAGGTTGTTCTAATGGAATTAAGATATATTTGTGGTATTGAGAGTGTTAGTGTTAACTTTGACAAGTCAACATTATAGCTAAAATTATTTATGTATTTATCAATATCAATACACTCATTATCATTTATTTTTGATAGATTAATTTTTTCTTGAGTATCTTTATTAAAGGGAATCAAACTCACAATTTCTTTTTTAAAACAAGCTATAACTTTCTTATCATTACTTTGCTTGAACTCAATACTAACATTTCTAATAAATCCATCACCAACATTCAAGTTTAAAAAATATTTCCCAGGTGTAACATTATTGCCTGCCGAAAGATAAGACAAATCATCGATAGAAGAAACATCAGAACCTAAAAATAAAGGATTGAAGTAATCTTGCGAATGTAAGTCATTAGAATGTAAAAATAGACTAATTAAAAAAAATTTTCTTATTATTCGCATAGATATACTTCCAGAATTAAACAAAGTTACACTGTATATTTTTTATCTGAACACCATAGTCATTAATGAAATTGAAAAATAATTTTTTACTCTTATCATTATTATTAATATGGATGAATGTTTTTGGTGCTATCGTTTCTGCTTTTGATACTTCAATACCATTTATAGTCAAAGATACTAAATTCATATAAAATGGAGTTGGGTTATCAATTCTTAATTTATTATTTTCATAACTACATTTTAAATCTTTGTATGACTCAAATGAATTTCCTTTAATTTCACTAGGTCTAACAATCAGCTTTATTTTAGTTGTCGTTGATATTAATAATGCATTATCTATCTTCTGTTCTTGTTCTGTTAAAGATGGAATAACTTTTGAGTTTAGATAATATAACTTCTCTCTGTCTTTAGGTAACTGTTCTTTATCCCCAGTAAAAACAACATTCAATAAGCTATCTGAATTTGATTTAATTACAAATAAAGGCGGTGTTATTACAAAATCAGTACTTTTTTTTTCATGATCATCCGATACCCATGATTGAACAAGGTAATTTCCATCTTTATCACTATTATATATTTTTAATGTTATTTGATTTTTTTCAGTTGGATAAATTAATCGAGTTGCACCTAGTGAGACTCCGCCAGCATAGACCGATTGGCAAAAGAAAAAGAAAAATAAAGATAATATAACGAATATTTTTTTTAGCATATAAACAAGCTCCATGATTAATGATTGGCCATCACTGGCCAATCATTAATAAAATTAATTGTAGGTAAGCATAAAGTTAGCTACAGATTGAACTTTACCAGCAGTTACTACGGCCCCTATTGATTTATAATCAACAGATAATGGAATAGTAGTTGTATCAGTTAAATCAACTTTTGAACTTAATGCGCCAATTTCTAATGGACTACCATCTGGATTAAACAATTGTAGACCTACGTTTTCCGCAGAGCCTGCACCAGCAGTATTTGCTAATAAACCAGGCTTACCATCAACAGTTTGCCCATTGAATGAAATTTGAACTGATTTACGAGTTGCAGTATCACACTCAACCAAATTAATATTGAATGGCTTAGCTCGCATTGCAAGTTGGTCTGCAGCAGTAAAAGTTGTTGTTTTAACTGTATCTAAAGTAACAATTTTGTCAGTATCTGATCCAGAAATTGCACAAGCTCCAGATGTAATCTCACCATTAAATGTTACTTTGCCACCATTAACTGTTAATGCAGGGAGAGGATCATTTTCTGCAGCAAATGTTGAACTACAAATAATTGAAGAAACAACTACAGATAATACAGCAAGTTTATTTTTAATATTCATATATATTCCTAATTTATTTAGTTTGTTTTTATTACCGACAGATAATAATTAAAATATAATTATCGCCTATCTTATTTAATAGCATTAAATTTTAATAGAAAACAATTAAATGCCATTTAATCTTTTAGCATTTTTAATTACTTCATTAGTAAAGTAATTCCAGTCCAAGCCAAATATCTCAAGATATTGATTTACCCGTCCTATGGTCAATTGTGTTTTTCCATTTTCATACCTTGAGACTTGTTGTTGGCTTATTTTTAATAATATGGCTAATTCACCTTCTGTGATACCATTTTGTTTTCTTAATTTTTTTAAAAATGAAGACGCCGCACTATTTAATATGTCATTTTCAACTCTCATTTTTATCACCAGAAAATATAATATTAGAGTAGACAATTTAATATTAGAGATAAAATTTAATTATTTTCCTATATCAAGTATCAAGCTATGGACCTGAATTTAATTTATATTTTTCAAATACACAAATATGAATTATTTTCCATTTACTCTTTACACGTGTTGCACCCCGTTTTGTTCATATTTCTCCATTGAAAAACTTGTTTTTACCAACCTTTAATCATGTTACAAACACATAAAATGAAACAATTAATCACAGACTGAAACACAATACTCAGAGCTTAAGTTAACGTTAACAGTTAGCCGTCTATAGGTTAAATTCTCATCACTCATCCTTATACAGCAAATGATAACGTTAACATTATCATCTGAAAATAAAAAAAATAAAATAAACATAGTGACTATACCTATATATATTACTTTATAACTCTAAAAAAGTTAGACAATTTGCTTACAAATTTTACTTTAAAAACACATTAAAACTTACAAAATGATACTGGTAAACATATCTTATCCTATTTGGATAATTTATATTCATACTGAATTGATAAAAAACAAATATAACATTTACACTAAATTACAATACTAATTCCTTATCGTGGAATTTACACATTTATTTTAATACCTAATTGTATGAACTCTACCTAACCCATTAACTTATTTGATATAAATAATATATGTATCTTATTTAATTGGTTATAATTAAATATACGTCCTTTAAAATCTAAAATATTATCCTACTACTCTTAGCACCAAAATTCGCAGAGAGGTACTAGATGCATTAGTATCAAAATGCAATCCTCAGGGGAAAATATTCTACTTACGCGACTATATAAAGAAAAACAAAAAAGATAAGTTTATTCAAATTTGACTACGGAATGAAATGAAAATACCAGCTCTACATGAAATGACTAAAATATATAATTTATGGTTAAACAAGGATAAAGATCCAACCAATGGACTAGATATTATTAAAAAAGAAGAGCAATAACTAACTCAACTTAATAATAACAGGTTTTACTTGAGCAATTAATATATGGCTATGTGAATACTTCCAGTGCCTTTTTCCCATAAGAATATTATCTAAAATATTTTTTGTTAGACATTCAGGTAGTAAAGGACATGATAAAAAACCACTGCTAATTAAATTATTTAGCACCAAAAATAATTATATCTTTAGCGAATAAATGAGCCTAAGAATAATAAGCTAATTGAAATACTATACAACATCACGATACTACAACATGATGCAAGAGCAAACCTGATGAATACAGTTGAAAGACTCGAACTTCGAATTCCTTTAAAACAGCAAAAAATTAAATATATCAAAATAAGATCAATAATGACCGTTGTTATAAGCCCAATTATCGGTATCAACACATTTAATCCTAAGTCATTTAAAAGGATTGTTTAATTTTCTTGTTTTACCCATAAACCGCCAGATTTCTGGGGAGTACAACACTAAAGCGATAGAAAAGAACCCAATGACAAAATAGTCATTAAATCCGCTAATTAGCACAGCGACACCTGCAACAATCATTACTGCAGTGCGCCACTTGAACGAGGAGAGGAAATCAATAATTACATCCAGTAAATCCTGCATACAATTCCTTTTAACAGCCTTGAGTGAATAGTAACCATATCTACTTTAGGTAGATACTCATAGGGATAAACTAATTATTGATGGTTTTTAATGGATTCAATTCTTGCCATTTAAACGGTTAGTTTTATCTCACTAACGAGTAACCAAAGTAAAGCAGCAACACGTGACAATGATATGCGACCTATATGAGAAGTTAAAACACATTAACATTTAGCCTACAGCAACAAGCACACAGCCCCCAGAACATCCACAAGCGACTTTGTGGCCTTCTAATGCAACAGGGATACCATTAATTTTCATTAAGCTATCACCTTCAACGATAGTGCCGTTTTTTTTACATGAAGGACAATAAACCGAGTCGCCCACACAGGCGACTCCTTGGGTTTGCTTGGCGAGAGAAGAAGCTGTCAGCACCGTACCACCGGTATTCGTCGTATCATTTCTTAAAATAATTTTTTTGCCGTTCACAAGACTACGCATTGCGTTTTTTCTCCTGATCAAGCTTTGCTAAAAGCTGTTCAAGCTGATACTTAAAATCACCTGTTTTACGTAAAAAATTAGGGTGCTTTTCTGAAAAAGTTAGCAAATACTAAAAATGTCAAAAAAGTTACCTATAAACCAAATGACAAGTAAAACAGCAACAATGCTAGCTACGCCAGCAGCAGCATACAATAGAAGAGAAATAGCGAGAACACTCCCATTTAGCGCTAACGCTATCCTGCCCGATTTTTTGTTTTCATGGCGAATAAATGAAATAGCAGTCAAAATAATGCCAAACACACTGAGCGTTATACTAATTTGTTTGGATAATTCAATTTTATCTAATAAAAGCTGTCGCTGTTCATTGGCAGGATCTACAGTAGGAGCTTGATACGCTTTTCCTTTAATTGCATCGATTGTCGCTTTTTTTATACTACTTACCTTTTCATGAACAATTTGCTCTAACTTAGGTTTGGATTGGACGTATTCACGCTCAAAGCTTTGATTAACAAGTATTACAAGAATGCTAAAAGCTCCAATGATGATGGCAATTAAACTGAATCGATTATAAACCATAGACATAGTCACTAATATTCCCTATTAAATTATCCCCAATACAACAGCCCAAACCATATTTATTTATTGCTAGTTTACATTATTACACTAAGTCGGATTTATGAATGACGCTTCAAAGGTAAATAATGTTTATCGACATGTTTAGCAAGATTAATTAAATCCGCATAGGCTATCGGTCCTAGCCCAGGCATTTTTTGGGCTAAATAATTTTTAGCCGTTAGGTTTAATTTTTTAGACTCATTAATAACTGATTGCTCTCGAAGTATTGCAGGCTCTACCCCCCAATTATATTCTGGTGTATCTGTTTTTTGTCTACCGATTAAAACCCAATCAATTTTCCCATGATAAGACTCAACAGCAGCTTTTAAGATAGCAATAAAATCTTGATGGTTGCGTTCATCTATGGAACGAAAATGAGTTGAAGGTAGCTCATTGATAGTGTCAATCACATACATTTCTCCATCGATAATATTAGTTGGATCAATAAATGCTTTTCTATACCTCAAGCTACATCGCCTCCAATCTATAGGAATATACTTCATTAAAATACGCAATAATTCATTTCCTTGGTTATTTTCAATTGTCATTATTTTAATCCTGTAGGCTTGTTAGTAATCGTTAGCTTTCCATCATTAATACCTTTGATGTATTTCTCCCAATCTCTGTTCTGCGCAACAAAATTAGGACACTTTTCTGAAACCTGCATCTTCAAGTTAATTGGGTATAAGAGCCTTGAGTGAATAGTAACTATATCTACTCCACATTTTGAATGTCCTTATCGCGGCAAAAGGTTTACTCCTTTATGCCGCAAAAGTGGCACTACTAAATTGGATCTACAACTATTTGTATTAATAAATTATCTTACGGGTTTTATTTAACAACCGTTACTTTACCATCGATTATTGATAAATAAGGCATGAGAGAAAAAACCCTGTTATCATTCTCAATTGTTAATGGAGAAGTTCTATCATACCCTGTTTCAAATCTAAAAATGCGTCCATTCATATATGAATTAAGCTCATAATCTTCCCAATCAATTGGAGTTGCTTTGTATCCATTATCAAAAAACTTTTTGAAATTCATTGATTGCCACATCTTTTGCGTGGTGCTTCCCTGCTCTTTTGCTTGGGTAGCCCAAATCCCTTCAGTTGCCTTGTATATGGCATTTAAATCTTGCTTTTTGAATGCATTTTGTAATGATTCATAAAACATTTTTATTTTAGTAATATCGTTACTTGTCACTGGTGTTGCTGTTGTCCATGCCCAATTAGGCAAATTACTGGCATGAAAAGATTGAGAAACTTCGATCATACCTTTTTCTTTGCCATCCGACCTTGGACTATTGCCAAAATAAGATATTTCCCTTGGGTTAAAATGTGGGTCAACCGAAATTTTACCGTCTTCGACTATAAGTTTAACTCCTGAAACTGGATGTTTTCCGTTTACTTCGGTCACAATTGCTGAGCACCACATATTACTAGTTACTTTATGGTCACCTTTTAATGAATCATTTAGCATAGTAATGCTGAGTTTATTATCTCCATTTTGAAGATAGGAACTTATGGTTTTTCCTATAGTAAAATTACCCTCAATTGAATCTACATTATCCATAACCAACATGTCGTTAATTTTTATAAAACACAAAGCATCATTAGTATTAAAGCTAACGATATAGTTTGTTTTCATTTTTTCTTCTGCATTTGAATTACTCATAACGCCCACCATTCCAAACAACAAAAATACAATTTTAACCCAATGCAAAACGCCAGTCTGATTCATCTTTATTCAAAGCCTCATAAATTATCCATTCTTGATAGACGCCTGGTTTTATAGAGGTTGGAAGATCTTTATTATTTTTGTTTTTATCTTTATCTTTTCCAACTCCGTATTTAGCATAAACTTTCGCTTTAATGCCTTCGTGATAAATAACAACCGTTAAATCGTCCCCCTTTTCTTTGTCAAAAGCGATATTTAGTTTAGCCGCAATTTCAGCACCAGCTTCAAAAAAACCTTGTATTCCCCAATAGTTAATACCTGCTTCTAAGTGCGCATTACCGATTAATTCACCTTGAATTTCAATATCTCGTCCGTCAGACTCAAACTCACCTTCATCGTCAGTTTTAAATTTAAAGTTACCATGTAATCCACAGCTAAACGTGAGTTCAAGTACCATTTTGGCATAAGCACCTTCGTTGCCTTCCTTAACAGCTTCTTCATTTTTCTCGAGGAATTCTCGTGCATTGTTAACAACAAAATCAACATGTGCATAGGTAGCAAAAGCGGTTAATAGGTCTACAGTAATTTGAAAACCAAATAGAGGCGCAAAACCAACCGAAACATTCCCTTGAGTAATAACACCATAATTTGAAGATTGATGTGTTTTTATTCCGCCTTCTATTTTTAGTACTGGATAGCAGAATTCAGTTGAAACCAAGGGATATTGCACTCTATTTCCTGAGCTTAATACAGAATTGATTTTATTAAATGCAGTATCAATACTATTTGTTAAGTTGAGCTTATTCTTATTTGTAAGAAACTCTTTTTTAAGCTCTGTGTTAAAGGAGACTGTTTCATCACCTATAATACTAGTAATCTCACCTTTAATACCTAATCCAGTTTTAATACCGTATTTTTTTGTGTGTTTAGTCCAGCCACTGTGCGTTGGTCTGTATCCTCTCGCTACATTATTTGCTGTTTGTTCAGCTTTTCGAGCTTCGTTACTCTTTTCCTCTAATGCAGATTCAAGGCCGATCTCAACACTAACTTTAAATTCACGGTATAAAATAAGATCAAATTGAGCGGATGCTAGATGCTTTTTTCCTTCTTTAAAAAGTAAAGCAGTACCATGAGTCATTGGGTTCAGTGTCACTTGGAGTAATTTTATGGCATTGGGAACGGTCAGAAATGGCGCCGCTCCACATTCTGATAATCTCATACCATACCTTTGACGATAACGAGGGTCATCAGTGAAACCTTTTCGATAAATAAAACTATCAAGCATAGATATTGGATTATTTTCCCCGAAAGAAAACTCAGATGTTCTTTTGGTATAAACAAGGACATCATCAAATACTTTCTGTGGGGAAAAATCCCCATAGAGTGAACCATTTTCATTAAATACGTTCCCAATAGGGCAGTTAGGATTATGCGAAATACAACCTTTTGGTGTAGCCATTAACTTTAATGGAACCGTTTTACCTTTTTTAGGTTCTATTAGATAAGTAAATCGCCTAAAAAAATGTTGTTCTTGACGGTATATTTCAGTTTTCCCATCAAAATTTATTGTGGCTTCTAAAGTGCAGTTTGTGGGGATATTGCATGATTGGCAAATATTCGCAAATACACTTGACTGTTTATTTTCAGATGAAAACATCATAATCCCTTACTTAGCTTTAGGTATTACAAGGTAGACTGTAAATACATAAGTTAAATATTAGTTTTAACTTAATATAAGAGTGCTTAAGCAAGCTTCCGCAGTAGCCCCAGTTTAGAAATGTCACGTTTCGGTATTATAAAAAAATAAACCTCTGCCAAGATAAAGACATTAAAAATGTTGGTGACTATGCTAGATAAAAAATTAAATCCCTGAAGGTTATATTCGTTTCTATCAATTAACCAATCGTTACCGACGAGTTACCCATTAATACACCGCCGCAGCTTACCGGATCGCCAGTTCGAGCCGCAGGTTTGCCATCAATAAATACACTACTTGAACCACCAACGATAGTTCTTGAATGCCCTCCGTGGGGCGCTAACGTATCTCCTTGCCGAGCCACTGCCTTGCCATCGACTTTTACTGTTGATGAACCTGTAATTACTTGGGTAGGGCCATACTTGCCATGGCCTGTATCGGAATCACCCATGAGAATAATTTTGGGCATAAATTAGTTCCTTATCGAACAATCGTCACTTTTCCATTAATAATGGATAAGTAGGGATAGTAGTGAAATATGAGTCCCTCAGGACTAACTAGTTTTATTGGTAATAGCCGGTTAGGCACTA
>NZ_JAMPPE010000017.1:0-123423 GCF_028480905.1 Providencia sp. PROV156
CAGCGTAAATTAGGACGAAAACAACCAAGCAGCTCCGCGAACCCCACTCGAATCGCCATGCACCGCCTTACGAATCGGTGTATCACACTCCCTACCAAACACCCACTGACGAATACGCTTTGGTAGCTCTTCATAGAGGCAATCAACATTACTCATTCCGCCCCCTAGCACTATCACATCTGGGTCTAACATATTAATGGCTTGTCCAAGGGCTTTTGCAAGGCGATTAAGGTAATTTTCCAGTGCAATGGTGGCATGTTTATCACCTGTTTGAGCTAATGCAACAATTTCCATCCCCGTTTTTTGGCTTCCTGACATTTTTGCGTAATCCGCCATAAACCCTGTACCTGAAACAAACAATTCGGTGCAACCCGTCAGCCCGCAATAACAGCTTTCTGATACTAGAAACTGCCTATCTTGCTCATCTTGCCATGGTAAAGGGTTATGCCCCCATTCCCCTGCAACGCCATTTCCCCCCGAATGCACTTGCCCATTTATCGCAATTCCTGCACCACAACCGGTTCCGATAATAACAGCAAACACGACTTTCTCGCCTGCTCCTGCGCCATCAACCGCTTCTGAGACAGCTAGGCAATTAGCGTCATTCGCCATTTTTATTTCACGATTTAATAAATAACTCAAATCAGCATCGAACGGTTTACCATTAAGCCATGTGGAATTGGCATTTTTAACTTTACTAGTCACAGGAGACAATGTTCCAGGGATCCCCACACCAACACTACCTGACAACCCAGTCGCCGTTTCTGCATCTGCCACTAAACTTGCTATCGCTTTAAGTGTCGCATCATAATCACCACGAGGTGTTGGAATACGTTTACGAAACAAAGTATTGCCACTGTCATCTAATGCAATAACTTCAATTTTGGTTCCACCAAGGTCAATACCTATTCTCATTATGATGTTCTCTACTATTTAAAGTTTTTATGTCAGGGCTTCTATAGCTATCATGGCTTGCTTTGAGGGGGATTATCAATAGCTAACTAATGAAATGATAGCAGCCCTCAACGATAGCGCATTTTTTTTCGCTTAATAACAGACAATTCGCTATCATAGCTCCCTGCTCTAACTGGCTATTTATCAACAAAGGTAGGTTTTTCATGTGGTTCAAGAATATATTGGTCTATCGCCTGAATCGGGATTTGGCACTCTCCGCAGATGATTTAGAGAAACAGCTTGCCGCCCTCGCCTATCACCCTTGTGGTAGCCAAGATATGATGCAAACTGGCTGGGTTTCCCCTATGAATGGTGGTGATGCATTGACACATGCAGCGGGTAACCAAATTCTTATCTGTGCTAAAAAAGAAGAAAAAATGCTGCCATCTCCTGTAATTAAGCAAGAATTGCAGGATAAAATCGAAAAATTGGAAGCTGACCAAGGCCGTAAGCTGAAGAAAACAGAAAAAGATTCACTAAAAGATGAAGTTGTTCACTCACTCCTTCCTCGTGCATTCAGTAAATTCAGTAAAACCTACATTTGGATTGATACAGTAAATCAATTAATTATTGTTGATGCCGCAAGTGCAAAACGCGCTGAAGACAATTTAGCCTTACTCCGCAAAAGCTTAGGTTCCTTACCTGTCGTCCCTCTGACTTTTAAAGATCCAATAGAGCTAACACTCACTGAATGGATCCGTTCGGGCTCATTACCACAAGGTTTTGCCGTCATGGATGAAGCGGAGCTAAAAGCTATCTTAGAAGAAGGTGGTATTATCCGTTGTAAGAAGCAAGAACTCATTTCTGATGAAATCGCCACCCACATTGAAGCCGGTAAACTCGTTACCAAACTGGCCTTGGATTGGGAAGAGCGTATCCAGTTCATGTTATCTGATGATGGTTCCCTGAAGCGCCTCAAATTTAGCGATACATTAAAAGACCAAAATGACGACATCGCTAAAGAAGACTACGCGCAAAAATTTGATGCTGATTACGTATTAATGACAGGTGAACTTAGTGCATTAATCGCTCGCTTGATTGATGTATTAGGTGGCGAAGCCGAGCACTAATTTGTTTCTATCCCCTCTATCGCCCTCACAATGGCAACTCACACTTAAGTAAGTTGCCATCACTTTTTAGATCCCGCTTACATAGCCACAATTAAGTCATTGACTGGTAGTGAAATCTCTGGTTGATTGATTTATATCCATATCGCAAATTTCTAATATTTAATTATGTTCAACAACAATAATAAAAATAGCCCATCACTGATGATTATGGTCAATATTCTGTCGAAGGAAATGTTATGAAAGAGCTCATCGAACCTGAATTAGATGAAAATTCACTGGTTACCCTACAAAAAGTCACCGCCGATAATTTTTCTGAAATTTGCTTACTAAGTCATACGCTTAGTGAAGCACAACGTAATATGGTGGCTGACAATGCCTATTCCATGGTGGAAGCCCAGTTTTCTGATTGCGCATGGTATCGAGGCATTTACGCCGATGATGTCCCTGTCGGTTTCATCATGCTGCATTCTGGGTTAGATGATGATGAATTAGAATATAACGGTATTATGCTTTGGCGTTTTATGATTGGTGAACCCTACCAAAAGCTGGGATTCGGCCGTGAAGCCCTAGTTCAAGTCATCCATTATTTAAAAAGAAAAGGATATCCACGCCTTTATAATAGCTGTGGTGAAGGGGAAGAAAGCCCATTTGAGTTCTACAAAAAACTTGGTTTTGTACCAACAGGCGCTTATATGGATGATGAATGCGAGCTGGTCCTAGATATTACTAATTGGCAAGAACAAGAAGAGTAAGCCTATAAGTGCAGTCAACAACGCTACAGCACGAAGTATGACCAATACCAATACGCTAAATAGTTTGTGCTGTCGCAAGGCGGCAAATGAGTCGAACCTAGGAGCATACACAAGTATGTGACTAGGGCTAACGCATGAAGCCAACACCGCGACAGTGCGAAGTATGACCAATACCAATACGCTAAATAGTTTGTGCTGTCGCAAGGCGGCAAATGAGTTAGAACCTAGGAGCATACACAAGTATGTGACTAGGGCTAACGCATGAAGCCAACACCGCGACAGTGCAAAATATGACGCGTATTCGTTATTTTTGGATAAGATAACGAATAGTCGGCCCATCTTGCTGAATATCCAACACCGTATAACCGTAGTTTTTCGCATCTAGAGGAATATTATTAATCGACTGCGGGCAATCACTTACCACTTCTAATATTTCGCCTTTTTTCAACGATGGCATTGCTTCTAGTGTTGCTACTGCTGGATATGGGCAAGGTTCTCCGACCATATCTAAACGATAATCAGGGATAATGTCTTTATTACTCATATTACCTCCACGGATACATTAGATGCTTTTTGAGAACGTTTACGGAAAAAATGTTTTTCCCAGACCAACATCAACACAAATGCTACCGCTAATAATCCATAAGTGACTAGCAATCCACCTTCTGGTCCAAAGGTTTCAAGTAAATTAACTTTGTCAAAATCAGTCGCCAACCAAGGACCTAAATCATCCCAGTAATAAGCCAGCACCGTAGCACCAATGATATTACCAAAACCTACCCACCAATAATGGACTTGGCCCTCGACCGCGCGGTACATCCAGCCCGTTTCACAACCACCAGCGAGCACAATACCGAAGCCAAACAGTAATCCACCAATCACTGCATTCGGCCCAGCCCATAAAATTTTTGGCGTTGCGCCTAACTGTACATAGCTGAAGATACCAATTGCACTGACTGCCATACCAATAATGATAGCTTTAGCCATATGTGTGCGTCCGGTGATCCACAGGTCACGAAATGCAGAGGTAAAACAAATTTGCGCTCTTTCAATCAGTAGCCCGAAGCCAATACCACATAAGATAGCAAAACCCATCACAGGGGAGTCTAATAAAGTATAAAAACCCCAAGCTAGTGCTAATGTGAAAATCACCATTCCTAGTTTAAAGCGTCTTTTCGCCACATTATGATTTTGTGTTAACGGCGATGCGGTGCTGACTTTTTTCAGTTTCACAGGAATGCGAAACATTGGAATTAGTGTGAATTTCGCACCAAAGTATGACCCTGCCGCAGTAGCAACAGCAAAGTACCACGCGTGTAATGAGAATTGAGGGATCCCAGTAAAGAATGCGGCTAAATTACACCCCATTGCCAAACGAGCACCAAATCCAGCGATAATACCACCCAAAATAGCTTGAAAAATACGGATACGGTGCTGAGGCATTCGTAATTTAATATTATTTGCCCATAACGCAGCGGCAAAACACCCAGCAAACATACCAATAATCATCACACCATCAATGCGATCCAATGGTGTACCTTCAAAACCAATAACTTTGAAATAGCCCCATGTCTCTGGTTCAGCGCCAAATAATTGCATGATGTGCCCGCCCCAACGCGTAAACTCACCCGTAACTGCCCAAAACGTGCCAGTCAAGCCAAAATAATAGGTTGATAAGATACCTGCGGCAATAACTGCAGGTAATGGTTTCCAAAAACCGATGAGATAGCGAGATTTAAAATCAGACCAAGTCATTGTTACTTCCAATTCATTCACGCCAGACCTTGGCAGAGAAACTCGCCGTTGTATAATTATCGTTATAAGTATTTATATCGATCCCCACAGCGAAGTGGCAACATCATACTCCGATAAATTTTTTCGTGAAGTTATTTCACCATAAAACGAGAGGCAAATTGATCTCGAGCACAGCCAGATTTAAAGAGATAGTTAGGAATAAAAAAAAAGCGCTATCTCAATGATAACGCTGGAAGTGTAGTCTTATTTTATCTATAGAAGAGTATAATATGAAATTGCCGTATTACGGCGACGCTTGCTATGCGTAGTCTGTAGTCAGCCCATTTGACTCCAGTAATAACACTTATATCACGGTCTAAATACATTTACTTAGCTGAGCTAACTGTTAAGTAATTATATCTATTTTTAATGTTAAGACCTAAATATTCACTAACTTTGTATGATTCCCAAATTAGTGTTGGCCTTATTAATTCCCTAGCATAAGTAAATTATAAAAATAGATAACTCAGTATAATAAAGTATTTAAAAGTGTTTCTAAATGTTATTGATTGCATTATAGCGCAACACTTTTGTTGCGCAAGTGTTTTTTCATTTTCATGACAAGATACAGAAGAAAACACAAAATCAATTCAAATCAAAAGGATACAGCAAAAACATAAGAATGAGGCAAAATATTTAACCTATAGTTAAGATATTACAAACAATTTACATTTTTTATAAAAAAGAATTCATTTCAAATTTAAAAATAAATTTAATATTAATTAAATATATAAATTAGCTTTAAAAATATATTCCCTGGAATAATAAAGATTTTTGAACATTAAAAAAATTAACATATTTTTCATTATAATTTATTAGTAGTATTTACGTAATTAAGATTTATCAACCTAAAAATTAAAAATAAAAACAACCAGACCTATGATAAACAATCATTTTTTGACCAATCTCTCTTTTATTAAATAACCTCCCTATTAATAAGGGAATATACAAAAATAGATTAAAAATAATACTTATATAAATCCTTATTGGTAACATGGTTTATTTTTAATAAAGTTTTACATCATTATTGCATTGTCATTGATAAAATAACCAGAATTAATAGGTCATTTAACTCGTATTTATAAATTAAAAAACTAAGAAAATGAATCAATATGACTAATGAGTAGGTAGAAAAAAAGGTAATATCAATAGAAATTACTATGATAAGAAAGGAAAAACACATAATAATTCATTATAAAAATTAATGAAAATATTTATTACTTATCGGGAATACAAGCGAAAACATCCAAAATAGAGTAAAAAAATGGGCACAATGGTCAAGCTGCCTTATCAAATTGCGAATAAAAAGCGTCAAATAAGAATAAAATTCTTTAAAAAAAAATTAATTAGATAAATAAATGCGCTTGGATTTTCACAAATAGTACCTAAGGGAGGTTAGTAAGACACGAACTTATCTTAGGGGCATGGTTAGATCATAAAAAAACGCGTTTTACCCTCAATGATAAAACGCGTTTATATGGCTTAATCAGCTTATTTTGAGGATGATGTCGCTTCCATTCCCACTAAACCAATCTTCAAGTACCCTGATTGACGCAATGCATTCATTACATCCATCATAGTTTCATAATCAACACTCTTGTCCGCTTGGAAAAAGATTGTTGTTTCCTTATTGGAACTCGTTGCTTGGTCAAGTGTAGAAGCAAGCTGTTCCTTTGTCACAGCTTGGTCACCAATAAAAAGCTGGCTGTCCGATTTAACCGTTAGAAATACAGGTTTTTCAGGACGCGGCTGCGGCTTCGCTGTCGAGGCGGGTAAGTCGACTTTAATATCAACTGTTGCCAATGGTGCCGCAACCATAAAGATAATCAATAAAACCAACATAACATCGATAAAAGGTGTTACGTTAATTTCATGCATTTCACCGCTATCGTCTTGTTCGTCACCTAAACGCATTGCCATAATAATTACCTTGCTTTGCTATTTGCCAGATCAAGATCACGCCCCAGTAACAATGCGGACTGAGCAGCGACATCTCCTACTTGACCACGATAGTTGTTGATCATACGGGCAAAAATATTATAAATCACAACCGCAGGGATAGCGGCAATAAGACCAATTGCTGTCGCTAATAATGCTTCTGCAATACCAGGGGCAACAACAGCGAGGTTAGTCGTTTGCGAGTGGGCAATCCCGATAAAGCTGTTCATGATCCCCCAGACCGTCCCAAATAGACCGACAAATGGAGAAATCGCACCAATAGTCGCCAAATAGCCATTACCACGCCCCATATAACGGCTAATCGCAGCAACAGCTCTTTCTAAACGGAATGATGTGCGCTCTTTTGTGCCTGATAAATCAGAGCTATTGGCGGATAAAGCCCGCTCAGTAACAGCTTCATTTAATAACATACGTGTAATGCTATTTGCTTTGAAGCCTTCTGCGATACTGACCGCCTCATCAAGTGACTTCACCTCAGCAATCGCTTTTGCTTCTGCTTTTAAGCGGCGACGAGCGACTAATATTTCCAAACCTTTTGAGAAAAATAGAGCCCATGTAATGACAGAAGCAATCACCAAACCAATCATAACGGTTTTAACCACGTTATCTGCATTTTGGTACATTCCCCAAACAGATAAGTCTTGATCAAAACCCCCTGTTGGTGCTTCTGTTGCAATTTCAATGTTTTCATTAACAACTGTTGTGTTCACGGCTTCGCCTTGCGCAGGCTCAGCAGGTACTGATGCAACTTCAGCACTTGGTGTCGTTGTTGTTGGTGCGGCTGAATTTACTGCCGGTTGTGTTGATGGTGTGTTTTGAGACGCAGCTGGTGTTGTTGCAGGTGTGGTTTCAGCGACTGCCGTACCCATCAAGCCGAACGCCAATAGAATAGAAGCTGTTAGTTTACGCATCAGTTGGCCTTTACTCTCTTTTTAGTGTTGTATAATAAAATTCATATCGATGATTGTGCCATTCATCGACTAACCTTTAAAAGCGAAATTTGACTCGCGCTGTCCGTCTCTTTTCAAAAAGACGGTGCTGATGATATCAAACACAGCGCGAATTGATAGTAATTATCATTAGTATTCGCGATTTTTTTGTGTTTTTTTGCGTTTAGACAAACATGTCCTTCTCTATTATGCGGTTATTTTCCTTAATAATTCATAGCTCAATTAAGTGTTCATACGCAACCTGAGAAAATGAGACTTACCTATGAATTGAAAGTTGAAGAATACTCAGGTTACATTTCTATCAGGATCATTTAACGTCTTAGTATAAATCACCTTTGAATTTAGCAAGTTCACACTCTGTGTAGGGAAAAATCATGGCAGAAATAAAACCTGAAACACAATTAGTCCATATTGGTCGGAACCCTAAGTACACGCAAAAAGGGGTAAATCCCGTAATTCAGAGAGCATCATCTATTATTTTTGATACGCTCGAAGAGAAACGTCATGCAACTCGCTATCGTGCAAATAGCGTATTATTTTATGGGCGTCGTGGTACGCAAACTCATTTCGCTTTTCAAGAGGCCATGACAGAATTAGAATCAGGTGCTGGATGCGTCCTTTACCCATCAGGCGCAGCAGCTATCACAAATGCCATTTTGTCGTTTATTTCTGCTGGCGAACATATCCTTGTTACAGGCTCAGCTTATGACCCAACTCAAAATTTTTGCGACAATATTCTCACTAAGTTAAATATCCAAACCACGTATTTTGATCCACTCATCGGAACGGGTATCGCTGATTTAATTCAGCCTAATACGCGTATTGTATTCTTAGAGTCCCCCGGTTCTATCACCATGGAAGTTCATGATTTACCGACAATCGTAAAGACAATACGTGCGAAATCCCCTGAAATTGTGATTATGATTGATAACACTTGGGCTGCTGGTGTTTTACTTAAACCTTTATTATTTGATGTTGACGTATCAATCCAATCAGCAACTAAATATATCAATGGCCATTCCGACGGTATGCTCGGCCTTGCTGTGGCAAACCAACGCTGTATTGAAACATTGCGCGAAAATTCATATCTCTTAGGCCAAACGGCTGATCCAGACACCGTTTATATGGCTAATCGAGGACTACATACATTGCCGACTCGCTTAAAGCAGCATCAAATTAATAGCTTACAAGTCGCTAACTGGTTACAACAACGCCCTGAAGTTGAACAGGTATTTCACCCTGCACTAGAGAATTCACCTGGCCATGAATTCTTTATCCGTGATTTTACAGGTGCTAATGGCCTTTTCTCTTTCCAACTAAAATCACGCTTAACCACTGAGCAATTTACCGCTTTTCTTGATAATTTTAATCATTTTAAAATGGGTTATTCATGGGGTGGTTTTGAGTCGCTAATTTTGGGATACCAAAAAGAAGATTTACTCAATATGCGGCAGTATGATTTTTCACCAAAAGAAGGAACCTTCTTCCGAGTGCATATAGGCCTAGAGCACACCGATGATTTAATTCACGACTTACAATTAGCTTTCGAAAGAATTTAAATTAAAAATCAATATATTAATTGCAGGAGCTGCGTTAAATGTTTCCTGCAATTTTTTCACTAAATGATTAATTCTTCAAACAAATCAAACTTGAACCCTTTTTTTCCTGTAATATAGATAATAAAGAAATTCGCTTTTACGCAGATACAGGAATGATTATGGAAGTCCTACGCGAAATCGTACTGGCACTTTGGCACCACGATTTCCTTAAACTCTCCAACCCTGAAGTGCTTTGGGTTATTTATACCGTACTTTTTGTTGTCATTGTTTTAGAAAATGGCGTCCTTCCCGCCGCTTTCTTACCCGGTGATACCTTGTTGATCCTTTCTGGTGCATTAATTGCCAAAGGGGTTTTGCACTTTATACCCACGATATTATTGCTAACAACCGCAGCCAGTTTAGGTTGCTGGTTGGGTTTTCTGCAAGGCCGATGGTTAAGTGAAACTAAGGTTGTGAAGCGCTGGTTAGCGCAAATCCCTGAGGAATATCACACCAAAGCAAACAATATGTTTAATAAGCAAGGTTTATACGCGCTACTTATAGGGCGCTTTCTTGCATTTGTCAGAACGATATTACCTTTGCTTGCTGGGTTATCTGAATTAAGCCACCGCCGTTTCCAGTTTTTTAACTGGTTAAGTGGTTTGTTATGGGTTGGCTTGATTGTCACCTTAGGGTATGCCCTAAACCAAATTCCTTTTGTGAAAGAACACGAGCAAATTGTGATTAGTGCGTTGATGATTATCCCAGTTATCCTACTGATTAGTGGCCTAATTGGCTCAATTGTAATGTACTGGAAACACCGCAAAGCACTCTCGAGTAGCAAAGAGAAATCATAATATGACCGAGAAATGGCCGCTAGTCAGCGGCCATTTGGTTTATTCAGTCATCAAACTGCTAATAGCAGAAAATAAATACTGACCAATTTCTGCTGTCATCCATGTCCCTTGAGAAATTTTGGGATCTTCACGATAAATAGCCCGAATTCTCTCTTGTAGCTCAGGATCTCCCCCCGTAAACTGGTTGAACATCGTTAACCATGTTTGTGCTAATTGTTGTACTTCAGGTGAATCTGAGGATTTTTGGGCTTTTAATGCATTATAGAGACCCGCAATTAACTCAGGCCACACCTGCCCTGAAGCAAAATAATGTTGCTGAACAAAAGCAAATTGCTCCGCGGTTAAATGGGGTTTAAACAGTGATAATTGGTATTCACTAAAACCCTCTGCAACAAATTGGATCATTGCGACAGAAATGCCTGATGAATAAGCTAACGTGTTATCCGATAAATGAATTTGATTCAGTCGTGCAAAGAAATCAGGGTTTCCTCCGGTATCTCTTTCTAACGCTGTCATCCATTCATGTGCAATTTGTTGCACCTCTGTAGATTGAGGTGTTGCACCTTGTTCCATCAGCTTGCTTACCGTTGCTACTCGCTGTTGCCACTCTTGGTTTTTCAGCGTATGCGCCGTATATAATGGCAATTGTTCCAATTCTTGAGGGGTAAAATATTTATCAAACATCGACATCATCTCCAATACAGAAAACCAATCAGCCTGAGTTAAAGTATTCCCCGTTTGCATTTGCCTGTGTAATTGCTCTAATCGATTACGTAATGTCGCCATTTGCTCCATTTGTTCCGTTAATAATGCAATTCGCTCTTGCAGCAAACTCGTCATATCTCCACTCTGGCCATCCAGTAATTCACCGATGTTTTTCAGTTTGACTCCAACTTGCCGTAACAATTGAATTTGCGTTAAACGCTCTATGCATTGCATGTTGTAAAGCCGATAACCTGCATCGGTTCTTGCAGTTGGTACCAATAAGCCAATTTCTTCATAATGATGAAGTGTACGGATGGTTAATCCTGTTTTTTCCGCGATCTCACCAACTTGAAATAGCATATGTTCCTCCTGTAATTGCGACTAAGGTTAGTGCCTCACGTTACGTGAGAGTCAATCACCACTTTGTACTTTTTATTAAAATTCCATTTTATCCATTATATCAGCAGACAATTTCTCTCTCGTCAGGAGATGGCTTTATAGAATAGCAATAAAAAAGCCCCAGTAGATTGAATACTGAGGCTTATATAGATAACGTTAAATTATTACTTAATTAATGCATGCATTTCTTGTACAGAGATTACCGTATCGGTTGGGTCTGCACTGAGCGACATCGTAGTGGCAAACCCACCATTCAACGTCGTGTCATAGTGGACTTTATAACGCAATGCACTGCGACGAATTAATTTTGAGTCTTCAATGGCTTGACGCCCTGCGGTGGTATTCACAATGTAATCATATTCACCATTCTTAATTCTATCTTGAATGTGTGGACGACCTTCATGAACTTTATTGACGAGGCGTGGGTTAATACCAGCCTCTCCTAACACAATCGCAGTGCCGTGAGTAGCATCCAGCTCAAAGCCGTGTTTTAACAGCTTAGCAGCTAAATCAACCACGCGAGTTTTATCTCCCTCACGAACAGATAACAGTGCACGGCCTGATTTTTTCATCGTCGAGCTACTGCCTAACATCGCTTTAGCAAAGGCTTCAGCAAATGTCCGGCCGACGCCCATTACTTCGCCTGTTGAACGCATTTCAGGCCCAAGAATTGGGTCAACACCAGGGAATTTATTGAATGGCAATACCACCTCTTTCACAGAGTAATATGGTGGAATAACCTCTTCCGTCACCCCTTGCTGTGCCAAGGTTTGCCCTACCATCACACGCGCTGCAACTTTCGCTAATGGCACACCCGTTGCTTTAGAGACAAAAGGCACAGTCCTTGCCGCACGTGGATTGACTTCAATTAAGTAAACTTCATTATTTTTGACTGCAAACTGCACGTTCATCAAGCCACGCACACGTAACTCAAAGGCAAGGTTACGAACTTGTTCACGCATTACATCTTGGATTTCTTGGCTAAGCGTATAAGCAGGTAGAGAACATGCGGAGTCACCAGAGTGCACACCCGCTTGCTCAATGTGTTCCATGATACCGCCGATCAGTACCATCTCACCGTCACAAATCGCATCTACGTCAACTTCAACCGCATCGTCTAGGAAACGGTCAAGTAGCACTGGCGCATCGTTAGAGACACTTACCGCGGTCTGGAAATAGCGACGTAAATCGATTTCGTCATATACAATTTCCATTGCTCGGCCACCTAGTACATAGGATGGACGAACAACCAGTGGGTAGCCAATAACAGCTGCTTTTTCAACTGCTTGCTCAATCGCTGTGACAGTTGCGTTCTGTGGTTGCTTCAAGTTCAAGCGATTAACGGCCTGCTGGAAACGTTCACGATCTTCTGCGCGGTCGATGGCATCTGGGCTCGTACCAATAACAGGAACACCGGCAGCTTCCAACGCTCTCGCTAATTTCAATGGTGTTTGACCACCATATTGCACAATCACGCCTTTTGGCTGCTCGATACGTACAATTTCAAGTACGTCTTCAAGGGTGACAGGTTCGAAATAGAGACGATCTGACGTGTCATAGTCAGTTGAAACGGTTTCAGGATTACAGTTGACCATAATGGTTTCATAGCCGTCTTCGCGTAACGCTAAAGATGCATGCACGCAGCAATAGTCAAATTCAATCCCTTGCCCAATCCGGTTTGGCCCACCGCCTAATACCATCACCTTCGGTTTAGCATTATTTGGGTTTGACTCGCACTCATCTTCATAAGTGGAATACATATAAGCCGTATCTGTTGCAAATTCTGCCGCACAGGTATCAACACGTTTATATACAGGATGTAAATCATAGCCTTGACGTAATTTACGCAGTTCTGCTTCAGAAACCCCGACTAGACTAGCTAAACGGGCATCTGCAAAACCTTTCCGTTTGAGTACACGTAAGAAGTCTTTGGTCAGGCCATTGATACCTAATTCAGCCACTTCTTCTTCTAAACGTACCAGTTCTTCGATTTGCACTAAGAACCAGCGGTCAATATTGGTTAAATTGAAAACACCATCAACAGAAAGCCCCGCACGGAATGCATCCGCAATAAACCAAATACGCTCTCCACCAGCATCTTTTAATTCACGACGGATACGAGTCAGAGCTTCAGGGTCCTCTTGAGCCACTTTCGGGTCAAAGCCTGTTGCGCCCACTTCTAACCCACGTAACGCTTTTTGCATTGATTCTTGGAATGTGCGACCGATAGCCATCACTTCACCAACCGATTTCATTTGCGTTGTGAGTCGGTCATTCGTGCCCGCAAATTTTTCAAAGTTAAAGCGCGGAATTTTTGTCACAACGTAGTCAATGGAAGGTTCAAATGATGCAGGGGTACGGCCACCAGTGATATCATTCATTAACTCATCAAGGGTATAGCCCACGGCTAATTTTGCCGCAATCTTTGCAATTGGGAAGCCTGTTGCTTTAGAGGCAAGCGCTGATGAACGCGAAACCCGCGGGTTCATTTCAATAACAATTAAGCGCCCATCTTTAGGGTTTACCGCAAATTGAACGTTAGAGCCACCTGTTTCAACGCCGATTTCACGCAATACTGCCATCGATGCGTCACGCATGATTTGGTATTCTTTATCAGTCAGTGTTTGAGCGGGTGCTACGGTGATAGAGTCACCTGTGTGGATCCCCATGGCATCGAAGTTTTCAATGGAACAAACGATAATACAGTTGTCTTTTTTATCGCGGACAACTTCCATTTCGTATTCTTTCCAGCCAATTAACGATTCATCAATCAATAGTTCGTTAGTCGGGGATAAATCTAAACCGCGAGTACAGATTTCTTCAAACTCTTCGCGATTATAGGCGATACCGCCACCGGTACCTCCCATCGTAAATGATGGGCGAATAATACAGGGAAAGCCTACTGCATCGGCAACAGCAAATGCTTCTTCCATATTATGTGCGATACCTGAACGTGCAGTGCCCAAGCCGATTTTTTTCATTGCTTTATCAAAGCGTTGGCGATCTTCTGCTTTATCTATTGCATCAGCAGTCGCCCCGATCATGGTGACACCGAACTCGGCTAAAACGCCTTTACGCTCTAATTCAAGCGCACAGTTCAATGCGGTTTGGCCACCCATGGTCGGTAATACTGCATCTGGGCGCTCTTTTTCGATGATTTTACGCACAACTTCCCAGTGAATCGGCTCGATGTAAGTTGCATCTGCCATTTCTGGGTCTGTCATAATAGTCGCAGGGTTCGAGTTAACTAAGATTACGCGGTAACCTTCTTCACGCAGTGCTTTACACGCTTGGGCACCTGAATAGTCAAATTCACATGCTTGGCCAATCACAATTGGGCCGGCACCTAAAATCAGAATGCTTTTTATATCAGTACGTTTTGCCATTTTTTTGCTCCCGATTATTGTGCGTTTTGACGAGGTGTGTTTTGACGGTATTCATTAATTAATTCAATAAAATGGTCGAATAAATTTGCCGCATCATGTGGCCCTGAGCTTGCTTCTGGGTGGCCTTGAAAACTAAATGCTGGTTTATCCGTACGGTGAATACCTTGCAATGTTCCATCAAACAGTGACTTGTGAGTCACGCGCAGTGTGTCGGGAAGTGTCGATTCATCAACCGCAAAACCATGGTTTTGCGCCGTGATCATCACCACATCTTTGTCTAAATCTTTAACCGGATGGTTAGCGCCATGATGGCCAAACTTCATTTTCATGGTATTAGCACCGCTGGCCAAAGCGAGTAATTGGTGCCCTAAACAAATACCAAATACTGGGATTTCTGTGGTTAAGAATGTTTCAATTGCCTTGATTGCATAATCACAAGGAGCCGGGTCACCAGGGCCATTCGATAAGAAAATACCATCGGGGTTCATCGCCAATACGGTTTCTGCTGGTGTAGTTGCTGGCACCACCGTTAAACGGCAACCACGGTCAACTAACATACGTAAGATATTACGCTTTGCACCGAAGTCATAAGCAACAACATGTAGAGGGAGTTCTTCCGCAGTTTTCGCGCCTTGCTGGCCATTTTCCAGCGTCCATGAACCTTGGGACCAGTTATAAATCTCTTTAGTGCAGACTTCTTTTGCCAAGTCCAACCCATTCAAACCTGAAAAACTACGCGCTTTTTCCAATGCGAGTGCAACATCAGGGTTATCACCCGCAATGATACAACCGTTTTGAGCGCCTTTTTCTCTCAGTAAACGTGTCAATTTACGTGTATCGATATCCGCAATCGCCACGACATTATGGCGTTTTAGATATTCGGATAACCCTTCTTGCCCGCGGAAGTTACTGTAAACCAATGGTAAGTCACGAATGATTAAGCCTTGTGCATGAACATTTGGGGATTCTTCGTCATCAGCATTAGTGCCGACATTACCAATATGGGGATAAGTGAGAGTAACAATTTGGCGGGAATAGGAAGGGTCTGTAATTATTTCTTGATATCCGGTCATCGACGTGTTGAAAACGACTTCTCCAACTGCAGCGCCTTCTGCACCGATAGCACGCCCGTGGAATTGGGTTCCGTCTTCCAGAACCAATATAGCTGACTTAATCAAAACACCCTCCGGAGAATAATAAATCACGTTTTTTGCATATTAATTCAGATTTTGCGATCTAAATCAATGCCAAAATGAGTTTTTAAGCAAATTTTTGGCAAATTGCGCGCATTCTAATGATGAGATAGGGTCTTGTCTAGAAAAAAATGCATTTTTTTCACTTTTATCTTACTTTTTTACTTAACTACCTCACTTTTAGTTGGATGAGTAGTATAAATAGCAGTAAATATGAATAAGTAAACGGTTGCAAAGCAAGATAACTAGTTTATTGATAATAACCCAGCTAAAAGAAGGAAGAAAGGATAATTAACGAGCAAAACTGAAGATAAAAACCATTAAAACATAAATTAATATCGATTTGAATAAAAATAATTCAAATCGATATCATAATAACAAAAATTAATTTTAAGATTATAATTTAAAAGAAAAATAAAAAATAAAAAAACTACAAACCATCTAGATTAAGCACATCTTTCATATCATATAACCCATTATTTTTAGCACAAACCCACCCTGAGGCTTTTATTGCGCCATTTGCAAAGGTCATACGGCTAGAGGCTTTATGGCTAATTTCAACTCGCTCCCCAATATCTGCAAACATTGCAGTATGTTCACCCACAATATCCCCAGCACGGATAGTTGCAAAGCCAATAGTTCCAGGTTCTCGTTCCCCGGTGTAACCTTCACGGGTATATACCGCACACTCTTTTAAGTCTTTCCCCAGTGCACTAGCAATAGACTCTCCCATCGCTAAAGCCGTACCTGATGGCGCATCCACTTTATGGCGGTGATGTGCTTCAACAATTTCAATATCAGTGTAATTTCCCATCACTTTTGCTGCTTTTTCCAGTAATTTCAGCACTACATTAACGCCAACACTGAAATTTGCTGCAAAGACAATAGGAATAGATTTCGCCGCTTCGGCAATAGCTTGCTTACCTTGCTCATCAAACCCTGTTGTTCCAATTACCATGGCTTTTTGGTTAGCTTTACAAAATGCAAGATAGTGTAAAGTCCCTTCTGGGCGAGTGAAATCAATGACAACATCAAAATCATTAACAACCTGATTAAGTGAATCAACAATGGCAATACCTAGCTTACCGATACCTGCGAGCTCCCCTGCATCAGTCCCGATAAGTGATGAGCCCTCGCGCTCAATCGCGGCACCTAATTGAATTCCATCTTGTTGTTGCGCGGCTTGAATTAGCTGGCGCCCCATACGCCCACCGGCACCAACTATTGCGACTCGTACCATTGAATTTGCCATGGCTTATCCTTTTTTAATTAATGCAAATCGATAAATTTGAACTGTTGTTTAGGATAAAAAAACTGTTTTTTACCCATAGTTAAGAAATGATTGTGATACAGATTAACTATCCTGCCCCCATTCTGCTAGCAAAAATGCATCGTTATTAACAAAAGCGTAGAGAACACGAGGATTATCAGTAAAAGTTTTAATGGAAAGAAACGATGAAAGGGACTATATGAACTGATAGGTTACAACAGCCGCTAAGGAATAAATCATAAAGCGGCTGTTCCTATAATTGAAATCAAATGATTAATTAATCTCTTTAACCTCAACCCTTAATTCCTTAGGGACCTCAAAGACGATATTTTCTTCACGCCCTTGCAATTCAACAACAGAATCAGCCCCTAATTCTTTAAGTCTATCAATAACTTGCCTAACTAGAATATCTGGAGCAGATGCCCCTGCTGTTAAGCCGATAATATTTTTATCCGCTAACCATTCCGTTTTAATATCTTCCGCACCATCAATTAAATAGGCAGGTTTTTGCATACGCGAAGCTAACTCCGCAAGACGATTTGAGTTTGATGAGTTTTTAGAACCGACGACTAAAACAACGTCAGCGCGTTCTGCAAGCTCTCTCGCTGCTTCTTGGCGGTTAGTCGTTGCATAACAAATATCGTCTTTACGGGGCCCAACGATACTTGGAAAGCGAGATGTCAGCGCATCAATGACATCAGAAGTATCATCAACAGAAAGCGTTGTTTGTGTCATGAAAGAGAGATTATTTTCATCTTTCACTTTCAGTTTCCAAACATCTTCTGGGCTTTCAACAAGATACATCCCACCTTCAGGGTTGCTATATTGCCCCATCGTACCTTCGACCTCTGGATGCCCAGCGTGGCCAATTAAAATAGCCTCCTTGCCTTTACGGCTAGCGCGTGCAACTTCCATATGAACTTTCGTAACCAAAGGACAAGTCGCATCAAATAACATGGTGAGATCGCGAGAGCGAGCTTCTTGACGAATAGCTTGGGAAACGCCATGCGCAGAAAAAATCAAAATAGACCCATCTGGTACTTCTGAGATTTCCTCAATAAAGATAGCACCACGTTGACGTAAATCATCAACAACATAACGGTTATGAACCACTTCGTGACGAACGTAAATCGGAGCACCATATATTTCTAACGCCCTTTCTACGATGCTAATTGCGCGGTCTACGCCTGCACAAAACCCACGAGGGTTAGCCATTAATATTTGCATTGTGATTCTCCAATTGCGGGTCTACTTCAAGCACTTCGATATCAAAACTAATCTGCTGCTCTGCGAGAGGGTGATTAAAATCAATAGTAATCGACTCACCTTCAATTGATTTTACTACACCTGGCATTTCACTGCCATTCATCGCCGTAAATAGCATTATCGTACCAATTTCAGGAATGCCTGTTTCTATAAAATCACGCAATGAAAAATATTGAACTAAGTCAGGGTTATGTTTCCCGAAAACAGTATCTCCGGGCAGTGAAAAACTTTTCTTTTCACCTTCATTAAGGCCAATCAATTGGGCTTCAAGTTCTGGCGATAAGGAGTCATTCCCTAAAACAAATAACGCAGGCTTTCCTTGTGCGTGCGAGGAGTCAGCCGTAGAGCCATCTTCCAATTTCAATGTGAAATGCAGTAAAACAGAGCTCTGTGCCTGTATTTGAGTAGACATAAACCAAACCTATTTATCATAAAATTCAGCCCAGAAAATCTGGGCTGTGAGTTATTACATTCTAACCTAGTACGCTGCCATCTTATTTGGCTTTTTCTTGCTTTGATTTATCAGGTAAAAAACCCTCAAAAATGACAAGTGCCGCACCAATACATATCGCCATATCCGCTAGGTTAAATGTCGGCCAATGCCAATTACCAACGTAAAAATCAAGGTAATCGATAACGAAGCCATGGACTAAACGGTCACTTAAATTACCGATAGCACCGCCAATAATCAATGCATAAGCAATATTTGATAGGCGTTTTTGTGCACTTTGGCGATACATCATAACCATCAAAATTACAGATATCCCAATTGCAATACCCGCAAAGAACCAACGTTGCCAACCACCTTCATCAGCCAAGAAACTAAATGCCGCTCCGAAATTTTGTGCGTACATTATGTTGAAAAATGGCATTATCGGGTGTGGCTCGTACAGATTTAGATCACTAAGCACTAATTGCTTAATGCCTAAATCCGCAACGATGATCACAATGGTCAACCATAACCAACGCAAACCGGTAGAACAAACTGGCGTCTTCATTAAGCAAACTTACGCGTTTCGCCGTTACCGGCTACGTTAGTGACACAGCGACCACAAATTTCTGGTTGCTCGCTCGAAGAACCGATATCACTTGCATAATGCCAGCAACGAGGGCATTTTTCACCCGCCGCTTTACTGAAAGCAATTTTTAGGCCTTTCAATTCGCTTTCTTGCGCATCTGCTGGAGCCGTTGCAATATCAGCGACATGGGCTTGTGATGTCAGTAAAACAAAGCGTAATTCATCACCAAGGCTTTGTAGTTTTTCAGCTAGAGCTTTATCCGCATACAAAGTCACAGCGGCTTCTAATGAGCCCCCGATAAGCTTATCAGTACGCGCTTGTTCTAACACCTTATTCACTTCACCACGAACCGCTAACAACTCAGCCCAGAAGCTGTTGTTCATTTCATTTGATTCATCTAAACCAAATAAGCCGTCATACCACTCTTCGGTAAGAACAAATTGAGCGCGTTTTCCTGGTAACTCATTCCAAATTTCATCAGAAGTAAACGACAGAACCGGAGCCATCCAACGCACTAATGCTTCAACAATGTGGAATAACGCAGTTTGGCAGCTACGGCGTGCTAAGCTATCACTTTTCGCGGTGTATTGACGGTCTTTGATGATATCCAGATAGAATGACCCCATTTCAATGGAGCAGAAATGCATTAATCTTTGGATAACAGATAAGAAATCGTACTCATCATAAGCTTTGGCAATCTCTTGTTGAGCTTCTAAAGCACGGCTCACCGCCCAGCGGTCTAAAACCACCATATCTTCTGGTTTCACCATGTCGGTTTCAGGATTAAAACCATTTAAGTTAGCCAGTAAGAAACGTGCAGTATTACGAATACGGCGGTATGAGTCAGCCGCGCGTTTTAAAATTTCATCTGAAACAGCGATTTCGCCAGTGTAATCCGTTGATGCAACCCATAAACGTAAGATATCTGCACCCAGTTTATTCATGACATCTTGAGGGCTCACTGTGTTGCCTAAAGATTTAGACATTTTGCGGCCTTGGCCATCAACAGTGAAGCCATGTGTCAATACTTGGCGATAAGGTGCTTTACCTTTCATTGCGGTTGATAACATCAATGATGACATAAACCAGCCGCGGTGTTGATCTGACCCTTCAAGGTACATATCCGCTGAATTACCATGGAATTCAGGACGTGCGTCCACAACCGCAAAGTGCGTTGAACCTGAGTCAAACCATACGTCTAAGGTATCAGGTACTTTACGATATGTTTCAGCTTCATCACCCAACAGCTCAGCAGGGTCAAGATCCCACCATGCTTGGATGCCATCCACTTCAACACGCTTAGCCACTTCTTCCATTAATTCTAATGTACGAGGGTGTAACTCTTCAGTGTCTTTATGAACAAACAACGACATTGGGGTACCCCAAGTACGTTGACGAGAAATACACCAGTCTGGGCGGTTTTCAACCATTGATTCAATACGTGCGCGCCCCCAACCCGGGATCCATTGAACAATATCAATTTCTTTCAGCGATTGTTCACGTAAACCGTTTTTATCCATACCGATAAACCACTGTGGCGTAGCACGGAAGATAACTGGAGTCTTATGGCGCCAGCAGCATGGATAGCTGTGTTGAATCGCTTGTTTGTATAGTAATGCGCCTTTTTCGCTCAATAATTCAACGATAAGGTCATTAGCTTTAAAAATAAACACGCCATCTAATGTTGGGTAAGTATTTGGTAAGAAGCAACCATCTGGCCCTACAGGGTTCGCTGTTTCTAAGCCATATTTCTGACCGACCACATAGTCTTCAGGACCGTGGCCTGGTGCAGTATGAACAGCACCAGTACCCGCGTCTAATGTCACATGGTCACCCAAAATTGCAGGCACATCAAAGCCCATAAATGGATGATTGAAACGTAAAAGTTCAAGTGCAGAACCCTCACACTCCCCTAGAACTGCCCACGCTTCAACCCCTATCGTTTTCATTACCTCTTCGACAAGGTCAGCAGCTAAAATGAGTAACTCACCATTTGCTTCGATTAAATCATATTTAAACTCAGGGTTTAAAGAAATCGCACGGTTAGCTGGCAAAGTCCAAGGCGTTGTTGTCCAGATGACTAACGAAGGTGTTTTTTCGCTAACAATGCCAAATTTTTCGCACACAGCTTTGCCATCTACGGCTGGGAAGCGAACATAGATAGATGGCGAGGTTTTATCATAATATTCAACTTCAGCTTCCGCTAATGAAGAACCGCAAGCAGTACACCAGTGAACAGGTTTTGCCCCCTTCACTAAATGGCCATTTGCAATGGTTTTAGCCAATGCTCGGATAATATGAGCTTCGGTTTTAAAATCCATTGTTAGATAAGGTTTATCCCACTCACCTAAAACACCAAGACGCATGAAATCAGCTTTTTGCCCTTCAATTTGCTCTTTAGCGTATTGACGGCATTGTGCACGAAATTCAGCAGCGGAAACTTTTTCCCCTGGCTTACCGACGATTTGTTCAACTTTATGTTCAATCGGTAATCCATGGCAGTCCCAACCTGGGATGTATGGAGAATCATAACCCGCCAACCCTTTGGACTTAATAATAATATCTTTGAGAATTTTGTTAACTGAGTGACCAATATGAATACTGCCGTTAGCATACGGAGGACCATCGTGCAGAATAAAGGTTTTCTTGCCCGATTTTGCTTTACGGATTGCCTGATACAAACCTTCTTTGTACCAGCGCTCTAACATCTGTGGTTCGCGTTTAGCGAGATCGCCACGCATTGGGAACCCTGTTTCCGGTAGATTCAGGGTATTTTTATAGTCACTCATCGATTCTCAGTTCCAATTTTCCGCTAAATTATCTGATTCCTATTGCAGTAAGATACTCTCTCGCTGCAATTACATCATTAGCAATTTGCTCCTTAAGCGCTTCCAACGAAGCAAACCGCTGCTCATCACGTAATTTCTTACGTAACACTACATCGATATGACGCCCATATAAATCCATATTTGCATCAATCAGATGAACTTCTAACTGTGTTCCTTTTCCAGATACAGTCGGACGTGTGCCAATATTTGCCACACCCGGTAAAGGCTTATCACCTAAACCGTAAACTTCTACAGCATATACACCAGTTACTGGTGTGACTAAACGTTTTAACGGTAGGTTTGCCGTTGGAAAACCTATTGTTCTACCAAGTTGGTTACCATGAACCACTCGCCCGCTAATACGATAAGAGTGCCCTAATAGGCTTTCTGCTAATTCAAGATTATTTTCTTGAATGGCTTTTCGTATCGCTGTACTGCTGATACGGAGCCCTGAATCACAAAAGCTTTCTGTATCTGCAACTTCAAAACCAAATTCACTACCCGCTTGTTGTAAAAAAGCAAAGTCCCCCATGCGATTTTTCCCAAAGCGGAAATCATCACCTATAGCGAGGTACTTTACACCAAGCTTACTGACAAGTAAGTCAGAAACAAACTCAGCAGGTGTTAATGACGCAAAGTGCTGGTTAAATTCAACACATAAGAGGTAATCAATACCACTATCTGCAAGGTATTTAACTTTGTCTCGCAAACGCGTCAAACGCGCTGGCGCTTTGTCACCAATAAAAAATTCAAGGGGCTGTGGCTCAAATATCATCACGACAGTTGGCAACCCTAACTGCGCACCCTTAAGTTTCAAATTTTGAAGTAAAACCTGATGCCCACGATGAACACCATCAAAATTACCGATAGTCAGCACGCAACCATGGTGGCACGCCCGGATATTCTGTATACCGCGAATTAGCTCCATAACAGGCTCAATACCGAGGAAATTGCAGGATTATACCTTGTACGACGCATAAGGTTAACCTTAGTTCGCAAAAGGTTTCATTAAACCCTATTTTTTTGATCTCTACACGATTTTTTCCGCACTATTTTTATGCAATTAGTGGGTTATTACGCTCCCAAGCAGAGCTATTGGATTCGAATATCAAAAACTTTGGGGTAACCAATGGATTATCAATACAACAAATTTGTTCCAAGGTCTCTAAAAATATTATATTTTTATGTTTTACACTTCAATGGTTATAACCAAACGATTAAAAAGAACAAAAAACAACCACAACATGTTTAATTTTCATACTACCCACTGATTGACAGACTAAAAAATATTTTTACCCTTAGTTCTTTTTAAATTTCTGCCATCAATTATGCATTTTTTCACGCTAAGATCTGTATTCTTCTTATATTTGCTGATAGAATCTTGCACCATTCACAACGCATGAGCATCGAAGTACACGATGTTTATTTGCACAAATCCATTGACAAATGAAGGGCGAAAGGGCATATTCCTCGACCTTTGAATTGTCCTCAATAGAATACATTTGGGAGTTGGACCTTGGCTAATATCAAATCAGCTAAGAAACGTGCCGTTCAGTCAGAGAAACGTCGCCAGCATAACGCTAGCCGTCGCTCTATGGTACGTACTTTTATCAAGAAAGTTTACCTTGCTATCGCTGCAGGCGATAAAGAAGCTGCTCAGAAAGCATTCAATGACATGCAACCTATTGTTGATCGCCATGCTACTAAAGGCCTGATCCACAAAAATAAAGCAGCACGTCATAAAGCTAACTTAGTTGCTCAAATCAAAGCAATGTAATTTTGCTTCTTGATTAGCTTAAAAAAACCGGCTTATGCCGGTTTTTTATTTGTTACTATTTTTTATCTAAGCTATCAAGCGGAACTGAAAATAAATCTGAGAAATCTTTATTACACACTCGCTGCACGGCTGGGTGCTGGATCATTCTTTCTGCAAAAATAACGTAGTACTCTTCTTTTACGCTCTCTAAACGGCCTAACTCTACAATATCTTCGCCACCTAAAAGGTCAGGTGTATACTGCGATGGAGCAACAAAAATCGCGTTATAATGCATGCCAAATGCTTTCATAAGCGCTGCGTCATCAAACTCACCTAACACTTCTACTTGCAGGTTTTTATTTCGTATCCAAGCTAAGATATGCCTACCTAACAAATATCGCCGCCCTGGAATCAATAAGCGACGTTCCTCTAAACATTCAGGAAATGGCTTTTTAGGGATCGGCTGACGACAAAAGAAACTCATATTGCACTCGCCCAACTTCACCGAGAACAAGCCTTCTTGTTGTGATGAGTCCACAGGGCAGTCAGACAAAATCATATCTAATTTATGTTGGCTAAGCTGTTCTAATAGTAATTCATGCGTTGATTCAAAACAACGTAAATGAATTTGTTCATGCTCAACAACCGTAGTCTCTAATATTTTACTAACTAGCTGTTTTGAGAGCGTGTCTGCGACCCCAACATCAAACAATAAATTAGATTCACGGCTGTAATTGACGATATCTAGCATTTCTTGGCTAAGCATGAACATTTTATCTGCATAGCGAAAAATTAATTGCCCAAGCTCAGATGGCACCAAACCTCGCCCCTGCCTTTTGAATAACTTTCCACCTAATCGCTCTTCCAATGCTTTTATTTGCCCTGTAATTGTCTGAGGAGTCAGGTAAAGCGCTTCTGCTGCTCCGACGACAGAGCCTTCTTTACATACATGCCAGAAGTAGTAAAGATGGTTAAAATTAAGATGTGAAACCCGCATATCGATTCCTTCGGTACCGTCACTAGCTATGTAACCGCTATTGACCATACACATTTACCCGCAGCTCATACTTTTCAGAGCCTTTAAAATGAATACCGTAGTGTATTAAAAAACACACTACGGTATATCATAGATTATTAGTTCGGAAATTCTTACTAATAATTTGCAAAATTACACAATAAACTTGTACTAGGTTAGTTCTTTTTGTTTCGGTAACACTACTCTTAACATAAAGTAACCTAAAAATGCAGCTAACGTAGAACCAATCAAGATTCCTAGACGTGAATAGGTACTATACACCTCATCCAACCCATCAAATGCGAGGCCGGTTATAAAAATAGACATAGTAAAACCGATCCCACACAGTACAGAAACGGCAAAAACTTGTTTTAAGTTAATCGACTCTGGCAATTTTGCAAACCCAAGTTTTACCGAAATCCAACTAAACAGAAAAATCCCAATTGGCTTACCCAAAATTAGCCCCGCAGCGACTCCTAATGGCAGTGGGCTCAACAAACCTTCAAAAGTCACACCTTGAAGTTGCACACCCGAATTAGCAAACGCAAAAATAGGTAGAATTAAGTAAACAACCCATGGATGTAAAACGTGTTCCAATTCTTCTGAAGGTTTGGTCTGGTTAGTACCATGTAAAGGGATCAAGAAGCCAACAATGACCCCTGCTAATGTGGCATGCACTCCAGATTTCAAAATACACACCCATAATATTAACCCAATAACTAAGTAAGCCGCTGTATTCTCTACTCTACGCCAATTCATCATACAGAGAATGGCAATGCACAGTGCTGACAACCCCAATGCAACCAAGGAAACAGAACTTGTATAGAAAAAGGCAATAATCACGATAACACCAAGGTCATCAATAATAGCTAATGCTAATAAGAACACCTTAAGTTCTGTTGGTACTCGCTTACCTAATAAGGCCATCACACCTAGCGCGAAAGCAATGTCTGTAGCGGCAGGTATTGCCCAACCTTGCTGGGTAACTGCATCTCCACCATTAAATAATAAGTAAATTAATGCTGGGGCAATCATCCCTCCTAAAGCTGCGATTGCTGGAAATATCGCTTTATCACGTCCTGCAAGGGATCCTTCTAATAATTCGCGCTTTACTTCAAGGCCGACCACCAAAAAGAAAATCGCCATTAGGAAGTCATTAATCCATAATATCAGCGGCTTATCTAAACCAAACTCTGATATTTTAATGGATACAGGAATATCTAAAAATTGCTGATAAGCCCCTTGTAATGGTGAGTTAGCCATTATTAAAGCGACTATGGCAGCAATAATCAGAAGTAAGCCCCCTGCTGCTTCTAACCTTAAAAATTTACGAATAATTGCTGTCATATAGTTAACCCCAATGTTTTTTTGAATGTTAATACTATGCTAATTATTAATTCGTAAAAAATCGTTTATTTATCGCTTAACACTCGGAATTACCGACTTATTTGGGTTAGAGATCACGGCAAATGAGAAAAAAACGTTAATTTTACTATAGACAACTTTTATAAAAACAAATAATAAATTTTGTGATAAACAGACTTTATAAATTCAACTTTTCTAGTACATCAAAATTTATCCCTTTTATTTGCACAAGAAAAACTTGCCTGTTTCTTTCTTCGATACCTTTTGTAAAAACGATAAATATGGAAGACTATTTACAAAATATTTGCCAAACGTTTCGCAAAACAATGTGTTTAGATTGCTAATAAAATACTAATGATTACAATTTAACGATGACAACTTACGTATTACTTTCTGTGCTGTTTGCAGCTTTTTGCCATGCAAGCTGGAACGCTATAGTTAAATTTGGTAATGACCGTTTTTTCGGCCTAGTCATGATTTCTGTTTTTTCTGGCGCCTTAGCGATACCAGCAATACTTTGGTTAGGCCTACCATCACCAGAAGCTATCCATTGGTTAGCGTTATCGGTACTGTTTCATATTGGCTATACCTATTTTTTAAGTCAGGCTTATACACATGGCGATTTAAGCCAAATTTACCCAATATCACGTGGTTCTGCGCCATTAATGACAGCAGTACTAGGTGCTTTGCTATTTAATGAGCTAATTCCACTAATGGGTCTTATTGGTGTTTTGTGCATTATTAGTGGCGTAGTGCTCATTGCTTTTGCAGGTAAAAAATTCACATTGAATATTAAGGGAAAAGCACTAGTTTTTGCCTTATCAACCGCCTTCTTTACGGCTTGCTATACCCTATCCGATGGCTATGGTGCCAGAGCAAGTGAAGACCCTGTCGTGTACACACTTTGGTTGTTTCTTTTAAATGGGATTGTGTTAGCTGTACCTGGCCTTATCAAATATCGTGGTGCCTTACTTGTTGGAATTCAACAATACTGGCGTTCAGGGTTGCTAGGTGGGTTAATGCAACTCATTAGCTATGGCATTGCCATATGGGCGATGAGCCAAGCACCGATTGTCATGGTCGCCGCAGTTAGAGAAACTAGCGTACTATTTGCCATGTTTTTATCCATTGCTTTTCTTAAAGAAAAATTCAACGTCATGCGAGTCATTGCCTGTGTTGTTATTGTTTTTGGTGTTTTATTAGCAAAATTAAGTCATTAATAAAATTGTTATTATTTGAATGTTTGGTTATCAAGCAACTAATTTAGCTTTATTCAAAATCGTATTATTGCTTTTTATTTACCCATAATTGTTATATTTTCTCACCAGATATGAGGCCAAAATGTCGCTTTTAAAATCTTTACTGGCTATTTCCATTATTAGTGCTTCTTTTCCTAGTTTTTCAGCTATCCCCGCGGACACCATAATCGTAGATGGAACCATCTTAACAATGGATGCTAAAAAACAGGTTATTGACCATGGCACGGTTGTCATCAAAGGCAATAAAATTATTGCGGTTGGTGGCCCTGAACTTGCTCAAAATTATCAAGCACCTAATGTCCTGAATGTTAATGGCGATATTGTCATGCCAGGGCTAATTAACACTCACACACATGCATCTATGACCGTGTTTCGTTCCTTAGCCGATGATGTGCCAGACCGTTTACACCGTTATATTTTCCCATTAGAAAATAAAATGGTTTCCCGTGAAATGGTACGAGTTGGGGCCAACCTTGCGAATATTGAAATGATTAAAGGTGGCGTCACAACTTACGTTGATATGTATTACTTTGAAGATGAAGTGGCTAAAACCGTTGATAAAATTGGACTAAGAGCGGTTCTTGGGGAATCAGTGATTCAATTTCCCGTCGCTGATGCAAAAAATGCAGATGAAGGTATCGATTATGCAGTCAACTTTATCAATCAATACAAAGATCACCCACGTATCACCCCTGCTTTTGCGCCTCATGCGCCTTATACCAATACAACAGAGCATTTACAGAAAATAGCAAAATTATCTCAAGAACTTAATGTTCCAGTAATGATCCATCTGGCGGAAACTGACCGTGAACAAGAAGAAATAGCCAAACGTACAGGAGGGAAAAGCCCTGTACAATATATGGCTGACATTGGCGCACTGAATAATAAAGTTATTGCAGCGCACGCCATTATGGTTGATGAAAAGGATATGGATCTACTCAAGCAGTATGATGTCGGCGTTGCGCATAATATCAGTGCGAATACTAAGTCTGCTAAAGGTGTTGCCCCTGTGACAACCATGCTGGAAAAGGGGATCCGCGTTGGTTTGGGAACGGATGGACCAATGTCGAGTAATACGCTAACGACGTTAAATGAGCTAAATTTAGTCGGTAAAATTCACAAACTAGCCAATAAAGATAGAGCAGCGATGCCACCAATCACTGTTGTTGAGATGGCGACCATGGGCTCTGCGCGGGTATTACATATGGAAGACAAACTCGGCTCTCTCGAAGCAGGGAAATTAGCTGATATCATTGTTATTGATACCAAATCACCAAATATGGTTCCTATGTATAGCCCCTATGCCGCATTAGTCTATGGCGCAAATGGAGCCAATGTTCGCCATACTATTGTTGATGGCAAGGTATTGATGCAAGACCGTAAAATACTGACTGCTGATGAAAATACAATTATCAAAGAAGCTCAAGATTTTGCCAGTAAAGTCCGCGAAACTGTGGTTGCTAGTGGTGAAGTCGTAAAATAAGATAAAAAAATGGCTGACTTGGCAATATGCTCAGTCAGCCATTCTAGCTTTTCCAATTATTAACTAATTATTTATTAGTTAAATCATCAAAGAATTTCTTAACGCCATCTAAAAAGCTTTTAGAGCGCGGGCTGTTCTTCTCACCGCTCTTTCCACCTAATGATTCACCAAACTCTTTGAGCAACTCTTTTTGTTTCTCATTGAGTTTAACGGGGGTTTCAACAACAATGTGGCACATTAAATCACCTTGCAGACCACCACGTACCGATTTCACACCTTTTCCTTTCATACGGAAAATTTTACCGGTTTGGGTTTCTGCTGGGATTTTCAGTTTTACACGGCCATCAAGGGTTGGTACTTCAATTTCGCCACCCAGTGCTGCATCAGCAAAGTTAATTGGAACCTCACAGTGCAGGTTATTACCATCACGCTCAAAAATATTATGAGGCAACACATGAACCTGAACGAATAAATCTCCTGCTGGTGCCCCGTTTTCTCCGGCCTCACCTTCTCCTGACAAGCGAACACGGTCACCTGTATCTACACCTGCTGGAATTTTAACTGACAGTGTTTTATATCTTTCAACACGGCCATGGCCATGACATTTGTTGCATGGATCTTTGATAACTTTACCGCGACCATGACACGTTGGACAAGGCTGTTGTACAGAGAAAAAGCCTTGGCGCATATGGACTTGGCCCATACCGTGACAGGTTGAGCACGTATCCGCACTAGTTCCTGGTTTCGCACCATTACCATGACAAACGTCACAGGTTTCCAAGGTTGGAATACGGATTTCTTTGGTCACTCCACGGACAGCCTCTTCGAGAGTCAGTTCCATGTTGTACTGTAGATCAGAACCACGGCTTGGGCGCTGCTGTCTGCGGCCGCCTCCAAAAATATCACCGAAGACGTCACCAAAGATATCACTAAAGTCCGCACCACCGAAGCCACCGCCTCCGCCCATTCCACCTTGCTCAAACGCAGCATGACCATACTGGTCATAAGCCGCACGTTTTTGCTCGTCAGAAAGAACTTCGTAAGCTTCTTTGATCTCTTTAAATTTATCTTCTGAACCTTTATCACCCTGATTACGGTCAGGGTGATGCTTCATCGCTAAGCGCTTATAAGCACGCTTAATATCTTTATCCGATGCATTTCTTTCGAGGCCTAATACCTCATAAAAATCTCTTTTTGCCATTTAATTTTACCCTTAACATGCGGAACGGGCGTAGAGTTGCCTCGACGCCCGTATCCGGTATCAGTAACCATTAACTATCATTTGCTATAGCTACTGCGCCCGCTAAGGGCATTATTTTTTGTCTTTGTCGTTAACTTCTTCGAATTCAGCATCAACAACATCATCATCTTTTTTCGCTTCTGCGCCAGCGCCAGCTGCACCGCCCGCTTGAGCTTGTTGCTGTGCGATTTCCAGAAGTTTTGCAGATGCCGTGACTAAAGCTTGGATTTTCGCTTCAATATCCGCTTTGTCTTCACCTTTTGCTGCTGCTTCTAATTCAGAAGTTGCTTTTTCGATATTCGCTTTATCTTCAGCTGGTAATTTATCACCGGCTTCTTCGATTTGTTTACGAGTACCGTGAACTAATTGGTCAGCTTGGTTACGAACCTGAACTAGCTCTTCAAATTTACGGTCAGCTTCAGCGTTTGCTTCTGCGTCACGTACCATTTTTTCGATTTCCTCATCATTCAGGCCTGAAGAAGCCTTAATGGTGATGTTTTGCTCACGTCCACTATTTTTATCTTTAGCAGAAACATGCAAGATACCATCCGCATCGATATCAAAAGTCACTTCGATTTGTGGCATACCACGTGGTGCAGGTTGAATACCATCTAAGTTAAACTGCCCCAGTGATTTGTTGTCACTTGCGCGTTTACGCTCACCTTGCAGAACATGGATAGTTACCGCTGCTTGGTTATCTTCAGCTGTTGAGAACACTTGGCTATGTTTAGTTGGGATAGTGGTATTCTTCGCAATTAACGAAGTCATCACGCCACCCATGGTTTCGATACCTAAAGACAGAGGAGTTACGTCAAGTAACAGAACGTCTTTAACATCACCCGCTAAAACACCACCTTGAACTGCCGCACCCATTGCAACCGCTTCATCTGGGTTAACGTCTTTACGTGGTTCTTTACCAAAGAAATCAGCAACAACTTTTTGAACCATTGGCATACGTGTTTGACCACCAACTAAGATAACATCGTTGATTTCGCTCACGCTTAAGCCTGCGTCTTGCAGAGCAACTTTAACTGGCTCCATAGAACGCTTAACTAAATCTTCTACCAGTGACTCTAATTTCGCACGAGTCACTTTGATATTCATGTGTTTAGGACCTGTTGCATCTGCTGTAATATACGGCAGGTTAACATCTGTTTGTTGTGCAGAAGACAGCTCAATTTTCGCTTTTTCTGCAGCTTCTTTCAGACGTTGCATTGCTAACGGGTCGTTACGCAGGTCAACACCTTGTTCTTTCTTAAATTCTTCAACTAAGTAGTTGATTAAACGTGTATCAAAGTCTTCACCACCTAAGTGTGTGTCACCATTGGTAGCCAGAACTTCATACGTTTTTTCGCCATCAACTTCATCGATTTCGATGATTGATAAGTCGAATGTACCACCACCTAAGTCATAAACCGCGATAGTACGGTTACCAACTTCTCTGTCTAAGCCGTATGCTAATGCAGCTGCTGTTGGTTCGTTAATGATACGTTTTACTTCTAAACCAGCAATACGGCCAGCATCTTTAGTCGCTTGACGCTGAGCATCGTTAAAGTAAGCTGGTACAGTAATAACTGCTTCTGTTACTGGCTCACCTAAATAGTCTTCTGCTGTTTTCTTCATTTTTTTCAGAACTTCAGCTGAAACTTGTGGTGGAGCCATTTTTTGGCCTTTCACATCTAACCAAGCATCGCCGTTATCAGCCGCAATGATTTTATATGGCATGATAGAAACGTCGCGCTGAACTTCTTCGTCTTGGAAACGACGACCAATCAAACGTTTAATTGCAAATAAAGTATTTTCTGGGTTAGTCACTGCCTGACGTTTCGCTGGCTGACCAACTAAAATTTCACCATCTTGAGTGTACGCAATGATGGAAGGAGTAGTTCTATCACCTTCGCTGTTCTCCAGAACACGAGCTGTAGTACCATCCATAATTGCAACGCATGAGTTAGTTGTACCCAAGTCGATACCAATAATTTTACCCATCTAAAACGCCTCCAAAGGAATTCTTTTCACTATGATTTCGATATCAATCTATATGAGGCTCAATATTTCATTTTCAAGGGAGTTTTCACTCTGAGCCTAAATTATTTTTCAATACGCAATAATTTGGATTGATATCAGTTGATGCTTTTAAGATGGGGTCACAAATTCATTCATCAAGGGGGAGAATCAAAAAAATTTGCATTTATTGCAAAAAAACCTGTCTTGTGATCATGGTTTAAACAATTAAAACTGCGTATGATGCGCCGCCGCTGTCACTTTGGCAAAACCTTTTTGTTTTTTATCTATTTGAATTTTTTATATTTTACCAGAGGTTATATGCAGTCTAGCTCTCTTGCAAATCCAGGCCCACTTGGTTTACTAGGCTTTGGTATGACAACCATCCTGCTGAATATTCATAATGCAGGTTTTTTCCCTCTTTCATCCGTTATTTTAAGTATGGGCATTTTTTATGGTGGTATTGCTCAATTTATTGCAGGTCTGATTGAATACAAAAAAAGCAATACATTCGGTGCAACTGCATTTACCTCTTACGGTATGTTTTGGATTGCATTAGTGGGGTTATTATTTTTGCCTTCAATGGGATTAGCCGAAGCAACTTCACCTGAGTTTTTAGGTGTTTTCCTCGCTATTTGGGGAATTTTTACCTTTTTCATGTTTTTAGGAACCTTCAAAGCTAATTTTGTTTTGCAATTTGTCTTTGGTAGCTTAACTGTATTATTCGCTTTATTAGCGATTGGCAATATTACGGGAAATGCAGCATTACTAAAATTTGCTGGTTTTGAAGGAATTATCTGTGGCGCTAGCGCATTTTATTTAGCGGTCGCAGAAATATTAAATGAGCAATATGGCAAAACGGTATTACCGATTGGCCAACGTGGTTAAATTTAACTAACGTATGTGATTTTATGCATTAAATATTATTAATCAGGTGAGCTAAGCCTCACCTGATTACATCGCAAACTATTCAGGACGAATTGCGGATTTAGGCCTAAATGCCTTCACAACCGTAGGGTCTGTTTCTACATATGGGCCGTCAAGCAATTGAATACAATAAGGAACACTGGCAAAAATACCAGAAACTACCACATTCCCTTCTTTGTCTTTTAAACCTTCCAGAGTTTCCGCGATCGCTTTAGGCTGCCCAGGTAAATTTAAAATCAAAGCCTGGTTGCGTATTACCCCTACTTGGCGTGACAGTATCGCAGTAGGGACGA
Source organism: Providencia sp. PROV156 (assembly GCF_028480905.1). Classification (NCBI taxonomy): domain Bacteria; kingdom Pseudomonadati; phylum Pseudomonadota; class Gammaproteobacteria; order Enterobacterales; family Morganellaceae; genus Providencia; species Providencia sp. PROV156. The sequence goes on from NZ_JAMPPE010000017.1 coordinate 33,283, forward strand.
ACTTTAGGCTAATTTGGCGCATTTGTTCGCCAAAACCTGGCATTTCACGGTCTGCAATCGCAAGGGTTGCATCAGGCGTGACATCACGGCGAGCAGGTCCTGTGCCGCCTGTGGTTAGGACTAAATGGCAAGCAAACTCATCCACCAGCTCACATAATGTTTGCTCTATCATGATTTGCTCATCAGGGATCAGGCGAGTTTCGATACGAAAAGGGGTTGTCAACGTTTTCGCTAACCACTCTTCTAATGCGGGAATGCCTTTGTCTTCATAAATACCACTCGAAGCACGATCAGAAACGGAAACCAGACCTATGCGCAATTCATCCATACAAACCTCAAAGAAATTATTCAATCAAAAACTGTTCACTTAATAATAAACAGGGGCAATATCATACCATGATGAACGATTGTATAAAGCGCCCTTGATTTTATATCTTGAAATTGAGAACTAACTCAATGAAAAATAGGCATAAAAAAACCCAACCAACAGGCTGGGTTTTAAGGAAAAATGAAATAAATTACAGTAAGTCTGCAATCATTTTTTCTAGTTTTTCTTGGTCTACTGCAAACTTACGGATACCGTCAGACAGTTTATCAACCGCCATTGGGTCTTGGTTGTGCTGCCAATAGAACTCTGCTTCAGTCAACTTAGCGCCTGGCTCTTTAGTTTTACCTGTATCAGTCAGTTTACGTACTAATTCACCTTGTGATTCAGACAGCTCTTTTAATAAGCCTGGAGAGATAGTTAAACGGTCACAACCTGCTAGTTCAATGATTTCACCCACGTTACGGAAGCTTGCGCCCATAACCACAGTTTTATAACCGTGAGCTTTGTAGTAGTTGTAGATTTCAGTAACAGAAACCACACCTGGGTCTTCATGTGGTGCGAATTCTTTCTTATCTGTATTCGCTTTGTACCAGTCAAGAATACGGCCCACAAATGGAGAAATCAGGTATACACCCGCTTCCGCACAAGCACGAGCTTGAGCAAAAGAGAATAATAAAGTCAGGTTACAGTTAATGCCTTCTTTTTCCAGTTTCTCTGCAGCACGGATACCCTGCCAAGTTGAAGCCAGTTTGATCAGAATACGGTCATTGCTGATGCCTGCATCGTTATACATTTTGATTAAGTGACGCGCTTTAGCAATACAAGCTTCTTCATCATAAGACAGACGCGCATCAACTTCAGTAGAAATACGACCCGGAACTAATTTCAGAATTTCCAGACCGATATTAACAGCCAGCTTGTCACAAGCATCAACAATTTGTTGCTCGCGATTATTGCTTTGCTTACGAGCCCATTCTACCGCTTCATCAATTAATTTACGGTACTCAGGAATTTGTGCAGCATTTAAGATCAGCGAGGGATTTGTGGTCGCGTCTTGTGGTTTGTAAAGCTTCATCGCTTCGATGTCGCCAGTATCAGCAACAACAGTTGTCAGACTACGTAATGAGGTTAGTTTATCGGTCATTTCTTTAATCTCGTTGTTATACCCGTCATATTCCAAGTTGTAGCGGTGGTTAGCTACCTACAATTCTTGCGACTCTTGTGGTGTAGGCTAACAAACTGCAACTTGAATTACTTTGCGTATTATAAAGGAATTGTGGCTATCGCCGCACCGTCTACAGATAATATCATGCATCCATATTGCTGCAAGCAAGTAAATCTAGTCAAAAGCAACTATTTGATTGGCAATCGATTTCGCTAGCCAATTAGAAACTGAATCCTTTTAGCTAGTTATATTGTGCTGTCATTGTAATAAAGAATAATATTGGTTTGGCTTATCGTATCAATTAGCCAATTAGGAAGAATTTTTGCTAAAGTAAGCAGTATCATTCTTTATAAAGGGTCAAGTCATGCTTATTACAATTTCACCTGCAAAAACATTAGACTACGAAAGCCCACTTGCGACACAGCAGTTTACTCAGCCTGAATTACTTACTGAGTCACAAAAATTAATTAATGTCTGTCGTAAATTAACCCCTGCAGATATTGCCAGTTTAATGAAAATTAGTGACAAGCTTGCGGGGCTCAATGCTGCCCGTTTTGCAGAATGGCATGCGGACTTTACCCCAGAAAATGCACGCCAAGCGATCCTTGCCTTCAAAGGGGATGTGTATACTGGTATGCAAGCAGAAACCTTTTCTCAAGACGATTTTGCGTTTGCTCAATCTCATTTACGCATATTATCAGGTCTTTACGGTATCTTAAGACCGCTAGATTTAATGCAACCTTACCGCTTAGAAATGGGAATTCGATTAAAAAACACCCGTGGAAAAGATTTATATGAGTTTTGGGGAGACATCATCACCAAGCAATTAAATCACGCATTAGCGGAGCAAAAAGATCAAATATTAGTCAACCTTGCCTCAGATGAATATTTTAAATCGGTGAATACAAAGAAATTGGACGGGCAAATTATCAAGCCTATTTTCCTTGATGAAAAAAATGGTAAATATAAAGTTATCAGTTTTTATGCAAAAAAAGCGCGGGGTTTAATGAGCCGCTTTATCATCCAAAATAAATTAACGAAAACAGACCAACTGGCTGATTTTAATTTAGAAGGCTATCAATTTGATGAAAGCCAATCTAAAGGTAACGAGCTGGTATTTACCCGCTCAGAGCAAGCCTAATATACAAAACGTGGGGATTGGTACGCAGCCGATACCCACGAATGCCAAAATACTTCACTCTTTTTTCGGGCTCTATCACAATTTACTCATAAACCTTCTAGTCAAGAACAAATTAGCATTGATTCCTCAGCCTACTTTTTAGCTTTATGACAGTATAAATTGAGTTTTACCCACTATTTTGGAGGTGAAGTATGCCTTATGTTGCATCATCAAAGCGCTATACTGAAATGGAATATCGTTTATGTGGCCGTAGCGGATTACGCTTGCCACTGATTTCATTAGGGTTATGGCACAACTTTGGCGATAACAAACCCTTTGATAATTGCCAAGCCATGCTTCGCCATGCTTTTGACCTTGGGATCACCCATTTTGATCTTGCTAATAATTATGGGCCACCACCAGGCTCTGCCGAAAGTACATTTGGCAAAATTATGCAGCGGGATTTTCTGCCTTATCGCGATGAAATGGTTATTTCATCAAAAGCGGGTTTCACTATGTGGGATGGCCCTTATGGTGACTGGGGAAGTAAAAAATACTTAGTTGCAAGCCTAAACCAAAGTTTAAAGCGAATGGGATTAGATTATGTAGATATATTTTATCATCATCGACCTGATCCCAATACTCCATTAGAAGAAACCATGGGAGCGCTGGATCTCATAGTTCGCCAAGGAAAAGCCCTGTATGTGGGGATTTCTAATTACCCAACCAATTTAGCCAAAGAAGCCATTAATATTCTCAATGAATTAGGAACCCCTTGCCTGATTCACCAACCTAGATATTCCATGCTAGAACGTACTCCCGAAGAAGATTTACTCGATTTACTGGAAGAAGAAGGCGTTGGCTCTATCGCATACTCTCCATTGGCTGGTGGGATATTAACCGATCGCTACCTTAATGGCATCCCTGCTGATTCACGTGCTGCAGGTAATCCTTCTTTGCCCCCAGAAAGACTCACGTCAAACATTTTATCAAAGGTTAAACAACTGAATGAACTGGCAACAAAAAGAGGACAAAAGCTAAACCAAATGGCATTAGCATGGTTACTGAGACACGACAGGATCACTTCCGTTCTCATTGGCGCAAGCCGTATCAGCCAAATTGATGATGCAATGGGGATACTAAAAAATCGTAATTTTACGCAAGAAGAGCTCAAAGCCATCGAATTAATATTAGAAGGCGAATAAAACACACAAGTTGCAGGATATCCTGCAACTTAATAAATTTTATCTCAATTAACGATATTCCCCATTTGCTTTAAACTGCACCACAGAATAAGGCTGAGTACGGCCATCTGGCTGCTCCATCCCTAGGCTACCAATTGGCATACCCGGAACAGAAATCCCTACCACATCCGCTGGTAAGGCATCAATCGCATCAAGACTGCTGACAGGAACATGGCCAACAATCACTTTACCTTTGTATTTAGCGATATGGCAGCTGCGTAAGTTATAAGGCACATTCAGCTCATCATTCAGTTTGTTCAACTCATCATAACTGATTTCATTGACCACAACGTCATACCCTGCTTTTTTAACTCCTTCTCCCCATAATTGGCAGCAACCACAGTTTGCATCTTTATACAATTGCACGCTCTGGTTTTGAGAAAATGCAGAAAATGACAGTAAAAACATTCCACCTAAAATTATCTTCTTCATTGCTATTTACCTTATCAATAATAATGACTAGTACTTAAAAAGTGTCTATTTTTTATGGCGTAACTGACAGATTAATTTATAAGCCGCAGGAATGATAAATAGGGATAATAACGGTGCAGTTATCATTCCACCAATCATCGGTGCAGCAATACGGCTCATCACTTCTGAACCGACTCCTGTTCCAAGTAATATTGGCAATAAACCGGCTAAAATTACGGCAACCGTCATGGCTTTAGGGCGAACACGTAAAACTGCACCTTCATATAATGCACGGTCTAAATCTTGGTTTGATAGCTTGCTTATTCCTTGCTGTTTTTCTTTATCTTCGATTGCATGGCGTAAATAAATCAACATAACTACGCCAAATTCAGCCGCGACACCTGCCAATGCAATAAATCCAGTTCCTGTTGCAACTGATAAATTAAAGTTCATCCAATAAAGGAACCAAATCGCGCCCACTAAAGCAAAAGGTAAACTTAATAAAATCAGTAAAGCTTCACTAAATCGTCTAAAGGCTAAATAAAGTAGTACAAAAATAATCATGATGGTCGCGGGAACCATTAACATTAATTTTTGGTTAGCCCTTTCGAGTAATTCAAATTGCCCCGTAAAGGAATAGCTAAGACCCGGCCTCATTTGAATATTATCTTTTATTGCTGTATCAATATCTTTAATAACAGAAACCATATCACGATCACGTGCATCAATATAAATCCAACTAGTCGGTCTGGCGTTCTCTGTTTTCAACATGGGAGCGCCCATATTCACGGAGACATCTGCAACATCACTAAGTACTATTTGCTGTTTGTTTGGCGTTAAAATTGGTAATAACTTCATCGCAGATACACTATTTCGGTAATCTTGAGGATATCTTATGCTAATTGGGTAACGCTCAATCCCTTCAACTGTTTCCCCAATCATTTCCCCACCAGTGGCCATTGAAATATACACTTGTACGTCGCTGACACTCATACCAAAACGAGCCGCTTTTTCTCTATCAATTTTGACATCAATATAGCGTCCGCCTACCAACCTCTCAGCCAAAACTGAAACCACCCCCGGTACCGATTTTGTGACTTTTTCAATTTCTTGGGCTAATGCATCGATTTCTTCAAGATCCCTGCCTGATACTTTAATACCTATAGGACTTTTGACTCCCGTAGATAACATATCAATACGGTTACGAATAGGTGGAACCCATAAGTTTGCAACCCCAGGTAAACGTACAGTTTCATCGAGCTCATCAATAATTTTTTCGAGTGTCATTCCTTCTCGCCACTGTGCTTGCGGCTTCAAACGTATCGTTGTTTCAATCATTTCCATCGGGGCTGAATCCGTTGCTGTTTCAGCTTTACCAACTTTTCCAAATACCGTATCCACCTCTGGAATAGTTTTGATTAACTTATCCGTATTTTGTAGTAAAAATGCCGCTTGTGCAGGCGAAACACCCGGTAATGTTGAAGGCATATAAAGTAAGTCACCTTCATTAATTGCAGGAAGAAATTCACCACCTAAATTTTTTAATGGCCATATCACCGTAAATAAAGATAAGAAACCAATTAATAAGGTGGTTTTCGGCCACGCTAATACCTTAATTAAAATAGGGCTATAGAGTGAGATCAACCAACGATTCAGTGGGTTTTTATTTTCATTTGGAATATTACCGCGGATCCAATATCCCATTAGAATTGGAATAACAATCAGCGCTAAAGCCGCAGCACCCGCCATGGCATAGGTTTTTGTGAATGCAAGTGGACCAAATAAACGGCCTTCTTGCCCTTCCAACGTAAAGATAGGAATAAAAGACAATGTGATAATTAATAAACTGATAAATAATGCAGGCCCAACTTCAACAGCGGAATCCGTAATAACTTTCCAACGCTGGGCATTATCAATGACTTTATCTTCATTTTCATGTTGCCATTTTTCTAATTTTTTATGTGCATTTTCGATCATAACAATAGCGGCATCCACCATGGCTCCGATCGCAATTGCAATGCCCCCTAACGACATAATATTTGCATTTATTCCTTGGTAGCGCATGACGATAAAGGCAATAAATAATCCAAGGGGCAAAGAAATAATTGCCACGAGAGCAGAACGGAAATGCCATAAAAAAACGGCACACACTAATGCGACAACAATAAATTCTTCTAGTAACTTATAACTTAAATTATCAATCGCGTTATCAATAAGAATGCTTCTATCATAAGTCGTGATAATTTCGATGCCTTCCGGCAAGCTAGCACTTAAATCTTCAAGTTTCTGTTTTACATCCTGAATCACATTACGTGCATTTTCACCAGAGCGAAGCAGAATAATTCCCCCAACTACCTCACCTTCTCCATTTAGCTCAGCAACCCCACGACGCATTTCGGGGCCTTCCTGTATTCGAGCAACATCTTGTAGGTAAATAGGTACACCATTTTCTGGCGTTTTTAGGTAGATTTTATTGAAGTCATCAATAGATTGAAGATAACCACTTGCTCTAACCATATATTCAGCTTCAGCAATTTCAATCGATGAACCACCAGCTTCTTGGTTAGCCATTTCAACGGCCTGTTTTATTTCAGGTAATGTCACTGAAAATTGGCTGAGCTTGAGTGGGTCAACTAAGATTTGGTAAGATTTAACCACACCGCCAACGGTTGCCACTTCTGAAACATTAGGCAAAGCCTTCAATTCATATTTCAAAAACCAATCTTGTAATGAACGTAGTTCTGCTAGATTATGTTTTCCAGTTTTATCCACTAAAGCATATTCAAAAATCCAACCAACACCTGTCGCATCAGGGCCAATGGAGGCTACTGCACCTTTGGGTAATTGGTTTTGGACTTGATTTAAATATTCTAAAACTCGTGAACGAGCCCAGTATAAATCTGTATTATCTTCAAAAATAACATAAACATATGAGTCACCAAATGCAGAAAACCCCCGCACCGTTTTTGCTCCCGGCACAGATAGCATCGTCGTCGTTATCGGGTAGGTAACTTGGTTTTCGACCAGTTGCGGCGCTTGCCCTGGATAAGTGGTTTTGATGATCACTTGTACATCAGATAAGTCAGGTAATGCATCAACTGGTGTACTGCGAATGCTCCAAATACCCGCAATGACTAAAAACACGACTCCCATTAACACTAGAAATCGGTTAGCAACCGAGCGTCTTATAATCCATTCCAACATACTCTACTCCTGAGATTTATGTGATGAATGATTAGATGACGCTGATACTTCAGGAAGCGCTTCCATCTTGGCTAATGCACCAGCAATATTCGCTTCAGAATCAATCAGGAAAATACCCTGAGTCACTATATGCTCACCCACTTGTAAGCCTTCAGATATTGCTGTCATTTGTTGAGATTCACTCAGCACTCGTACTCTTTTGGGAATAAATTCACCATTCTCACCAACAGCAATAACATGCTGTTCTTTCCCTGAGTCCACAATGGCTTGTGAAGGGATCAATAAACTTTCATTACCTTCTGCAACTAAATTTAAATATGCTGTCATACCTGATTTTAATAAATGGTTAGGATCAGCAATTTCTGTACGAATATTAATTGTACGACTTGCTTGATCTGCACTGGGTAATATCAACCAGTTTTTTACAGTAAATAACTGCGAAGGATAGGCAGGAATAGAAACTGTAAATTGTGTTTGTTGATTAAGTAATTCAGCAACTGACTGAGGAACAGATGCATTAATCCATAATGGATCTGTTCCTTGTATTTGTGCGATAACGACTTCTTTGGATACATTCATCCCTAAACGTAGATTAAGTGCAGTAATTACCCCGGAAATAGGAGCTTGAATAGTAAAACGTGTTTGCACTTTTCCTGTTTTAATAAACTGAGAAAGCGCGCCTTCTGGCATGCCATTTAAACGTAAACGCTCAATGACACTATTAAGATCTTGTTGGCTCGCATTCATTTGTTTAAGCGCAAGATATTCGCTTTGTGCTTCAACCCATGCAGGGATCGTTAGCTCAGCAATAGGAACACCTTTTTGGATCCTCTCACCTACTGTGAATGGATAAACTTTTTCAACAAAACCATTTTCGCGTGCTTGTACAATAGCAAATTGATGGTCATTAAACGCAATTTCGGCTGGAAATGTTAAGTCATAGTTTAATTTCCCCCACTTCACATCCACCGTTTTAAGCCCTAAATTTTGTGTCTGTGTTGGGTTAATTGTTACCCCTTTGCTATTCGCTGAAGCCAAGTTTTCATCCGCATATTTAGGAACAAGATCCATGTCCATAAAAGGGGATTTCCCTGGTTGATCAAACTTGGTATTGGGATACATGGGATCATACCAATACAATACGGTGCGTTCTTGTTTTTCAACTGATTGGCTATTATTTTCTATAACGAAAAAATAACGGTAAAATAAAATTGAAATAACGCTCGATAAAATAATTACCAATAGCAATTTGGTCAGGTTAACTAATGACATAACATCTCTCTACCTATTTAGTTTATTTTTTCGACGGATTTCAACATTGAAAGATTACCTTGTTGTACAAATGAAAATTTCAATTCATCATTTTCTTGTAAACCGTTGATCATATTTTCATCTTCATATGTAAAACGCATCGTCATTGGTGGCCAACCAATGCTTTCTATTTCTTTATGATTTATCGTTAATTTTTTATTATCTTTGTCAATCGAGATTAGCTTTCCTTCAGTGTTAATTGTTGGTTCCGCCGCTTTTTCTGGATAAATAGAGTGATTATGTTCAGTAGCATTTGCATAGCTGGTTGCTGTTAACATCGCCATTGAAATTGCAAAAAATACCGTATTTAGTTTTTTCATTTTTACCCTCATGATCTGATTAATCCGCCACCTAGTGCAGAGAATAAATTTATTTCATTCTTCTGCTGTTCTATTTTCAACATCAATAAATTTTGCTGTTCTGTAAATAAGCTACGCTGTGCTTCGAGAACGTCGAGATAACTCAAACCACCATATCGATAACTTGCTTGTTTCTGTGTTAAGACGTTTTGCAGCGTGTTGACATATTGTTCTTGGGAAATAAGTTGTTTTTCTAAACTCGATTTGATCACTAAGGCATCTTTCACTTCGCGAAATGCCACTTGAATACTTTTTTCGTAATTAGCAATCGCTTTATTTTTTCTAATATTTGCCAACTCTAAATTTCGGCTATTTGTCCCCCCAGTAAAAATAGGTAGCGTAATTTTAGGAATAACATTCCAAATACCATTTGAAGAGTCAAATAACCCCGTTAAAGAATCATTACTATTTGCAATTCCCGTATTAAAGGAAATAGAAGGAAAGAAAGCTGCTCTCGCTACACCTATGTTGGCATTCTCAGAAATAATGTTTTGCTCCGCAGCCATAATATCTGGGCGCTTTAGCAATATTTCAGAAGGAATATCTGGAGGTGTCGTAATTAAAGGATAGTTTGGCTCGTAGCGTCCTAGATCTAAGTTTATTTTTGTTGCATAGTCATTTGTCAAAAAATTCAGTAAATTTTCATTTTTTGCAATTTCACTTTCAATTTTTTCGATATTAATAGAAATAGACTGTACTTGCCCTTTAGCTTGTTCTAGGTCTGATAGCGCGGCTTTTCCTGCCGCCACTTTTTGCATTACAATTGATTGACTATTGAGATAACTTTGTTTCGTCTCTTGTGCAATTAATAATAGCTTTTGGTTATACACCACATCTAAGTACGCTTCTGCTACCGTTTTAATCGTGATAATTTGTGTCGCACGGCTCATCTCTTGAGAAGCAATAAACTTTGCTTTGTCTGCATCAGATAAATTTTTGATACGCCCAAAAAAATCCAGCTCATAGCTGATATCAATGCCTACGCTGTATTTCTTATTAAGGGATGACCCGGTCTCTAACGACTGACTATAATCACCACTCATCGATGAATTAACTTGAGGATATTTTTCTGCCCCCGCGAGCCCAAAACGTACACGAGCTTCCTCTACATCTAACGCAGCAAGGTATAAATCGCTGTTTTTCTCTAGTGCAATTTCTATCACGTTTTTCATTTGAGGGTCTTGAATAAACTGTTCCCAACTAGGGATCAATAATTCAGTTTGAGCCTGCTTTGCTGCATCAGAAAAATGACTATTGAATTGATGAGGTAAATTAAGGTTAGGGCGTTGATATTCAGGAGCGAGCGAAACACAGCCCGTCAAAGTTAAGGCATAAGCTATTATTAATATTTTTGGGGAATACATGGTATAGCCATGCCTCTAGTAATTAAAATTGGAGCTATAGTAAAAAAGACCTCCTGTTAGATTGATGACATGAAAATGACAAATTTGTCATTTTACATTTCGTTGCTGTAGTGCTTAGAATGGCTGCATTATTTACCCAGCTGATAGGTCTGAGATGAAATTACTTATTGTTGAAGATGAACATAAAACGAGAGAATACTTGTCTAAAGGCTTAAGTGAGTCCGGGTTTATTGTTGATGCAATCGAAAATGGTATTACAGGCCTGCATATGGCCACAACTGAAGACTATGATTTAATTATTCTTGATGTGATGTTACCTGATATTAACGGCTGGGAAATTGCAAAGAGCTTACGCAATTCAGGAAAAAATACACCAATACTGATGCTCACTGCATTAGGTAATGTTGAGCATCGAGTCAAAGGACTAGAGTTAGGTGCTGATGATTATCTCGTTAAACCATTTGATTTTTCGGAGTTACTCGCTCGAGTAAGAACTTTATTACGCAGAGGCAACAGCAGCATCCAAAAAACACAGTTTACCATTGCTAACTTGCATGTTGACCTGATTAAGCGACGCGTTACCCGTGAAAATGATAAAATTATACTCACCAGTAAAGAGTTTTCTTTATTGGAATTTTTTATTCTTCACCAAGGTGAAGTACTTTCTCGTTCTCTTATCGCTTCAAAAGTGTGGGATATGAATTTTGATAGTGATACCAATGTGATTGATGTAGCAGTGAAAAGATTAAGAGCTAAGATAGATCAAGGCTATGAGCCTAAATTGATCCATACCATTAGGGGAATGGGCTATTTACTTGAGATCCCTGAAAATGATTAAATTTTTTCGATCTCCTGTCTCAATTTCAATTCGTCTTATTGTTTTGATCAGTATTACTCTCTCCCTCGCCTTGTTACTATTTAGCTCGATCATGATCAATTCGGTTATGTTGCATTTTAAACAGCAAGATGAATACACACTTAACCAGTTGAACCTAACGATCCGTAGCTTGTTAAATAACAATACAGACTCACAAAGTGAACAATATGCACGTATTAAAACCATTATTAATGAGCACCAAGACATTACTATTTATCTCATTGATAAAAAAGGAAATGAATTAATATCTCCCAATGCAACAGATAAGCTCATTACGTACTTAAAAAATTATGATCCTCATAAAAATAACCAAGAAGAGCTTAAAAATTATCGCCTATCTGAAATTATTATTCAGGTAGATTCCCCCTCAGAGTCTAAACAATACCGATTAGTTACTGCATTATCATTAAATTTTCATCATGATTATCTGAGTTCATTAATAAATAACTTAATTGTCAGCGCTATTATATTGTGCTTATTTACTATTCTTGTCGTTTATTTCCTTGTAATTAAAGGATTAAAACCCCTTAAAGATGTGAGCGATGAAATCAAAAATGTCACTTCCGAAAACTTAAGTGTGCGTTTAGACCCTGATTCTGTACCTAATGAATTAAAACAATTAACAAAATCATTTAATCAGATGTTAGTCAAAATTGAAGATGTTTTCGTAAGACAAACGAATTTCTCAGCAGATATAGCTCATGAAATGCGTACACCTATCACTAATTTAATGACTGAAACCCAAATATCTTTGAGTAAAAATCGCAGTAAAGAAGAACTCGTTGAAGTGTTATATTCTAATTTAGAAGAATATAACCGTCTATCACGAATGATCTCTGATATGCTTTTTCTTGCTCAAGCAGATGATAATAGGCTTATCCCTGAAAAAAAAGTTATTAATATTAAAACTGAAATAGAGCTCATATTTGATTATTTTGAATATCTCGCGGAAGAGAATGAAATAAAGCTTAAACTGATTGGTGATACAGACCCTATTATGGCCGATAAAGATATGTTAAGAAGAGCAATTACTAACTTAATATCAAATGCTATCCGCTATACCCCAAAGGGGGATTCTGTCAGTATTAATATTTCGAATGTAAAAAATGGTATTGAATTAATTATCAGCAATCCCGGCATAAAAATACCAGAAGAACATTTAGCAAAACTCTTTGACAGATTTTATCGAGTAGATAAATCAAGGCAAAGAAAAAATGAAGGGAGCGGAATTGGGTTAGCTATCGTCAAATCAATCATATTAGCGCATAAGGGAAGAATCACTGTAACATCAGATGATTTTTCAACACGTTTTACTGTATTTTTACCTAAGGAACCAAATTAAATATCTACCATAAATGGCAATTTTGTCATCTTGTTGTCAGTATTCAGACAGAAATAAAGCCTTATTATAGTTACAAGATAAATTATCTAACTTAATAAGGATTTGTAATGAAAAAAATTATTTTTGCTTTAACACTTGTGACTGTAACAACACATGTAGCAACCGCTCAAACAGAAAAAGAAATACATTATAATGCAGCGAATGCATTAAATTTCACTGAGAACAATACATCGTATTCTAATCAAAAATCGATTAATGACCACTTGAGTAAGGCGGGTATTTCAGTCAACGATAATATCAACTCAACCCAATCATTTCTTCAATTAGATAGACATACTCAAGCTGCTACCGCATTGAATTTTACTCAAAATAGTACCTCCCCAGTAATGCAGAATATGATCAGTAGCCACCAAAGCCAATCACCTAACTATAAAAAATCGATGGTAAAAGTTGCAAATCCATTTTCCGATATGAATGAAAATGAAAAAGCCGTCACCATGTTAAACTTTCATAAAAATAGTTCATCTGCTTCTATACAAAGTAAAATAATAGGATATTCAAAAAATAATTAATTAGAACTTTAAAACCATATTATTAAATAAATATTAATATGGTTTTAAATTAAAAAAAATAAAATTTAGTTATAGACACAACAAATAGATTTTATTTGACCAATTTCATTTTTTATTACTAAATTGATTGAATATTTATTGAACATCAAGAAAAATAAGTTATTATTTCTAGGCAGTTCATTTCAATACTAACTTTAAAAGGTGATTATATGTTTAAAAAGTCAATCATATTTGCATTTTTATTATTTCCAACTCTCTCTTTCGCTACTCCTATTCTTCCTTTCCCACCAGAGCCACCTATCCTAGATATAGACGTAAACGTAGCCTATAACGGAGATGATGATGATGTTTGGCTGAACATCAAATAAAATTCAGAAGACATCAAACAAAGCTTAAGGTAATTCCCTTCATAATATATAGCCTTATATCCTTTTAATATACTACATTAGGAAACATAGGCCTATATGCTGTTAAAATCAATGGTAAAGTGGAATTGTATTTTAATATATTCCACTTTACTATCCTACCCCATAAAACCCTAATCTTATGATAATTAATTTTAAAACAAAACATTACCTGGCAAATTATTAATTAATTATCTCAAATGATTCATTATTAATAAATCATTTAAAATACGCACAAAAAAAATAAATAATGTTATTTTATATTAACAGTGGACTAAATTTAATTTCACTCTTAGATGAAAATATTAATTACTTATTCAAAATCATGAATTACAATTTCCTTGCAGTTCACTCCAATTTAAACTTTTAATCGAGGATTTTATATGTATAAAGCATCTATTGTCATAGTATCTTTATTATTCCCAATTCTAGCATCTGCAACTTCTTTCCAAGAAAAACATTCTGACAATACTTCGACTTATTCTACTATTTATGAACAAAACCATGGAGGAAATGGAGGGAATGGCGGTCACGGTGGTAATGGAGGAAATGGTGGTAATGGAGGGAATGGCGGCCATGGTGGTAACGGCGGTAATGGCGGTAATGGCGGCAACGGTAGATAATATATCTCGTCACTAAATATTTCCCTCCTCACTCGATGAGGGGGGAACGGAGGAATTTACCATGTATAAAAATTACATTTCACTTGGCGTCTTATTAATTAGTTCTATTTCATTTTCAGCATACTCTCACTCCTTATTTAATACTCCATCTAACTGTTTATTAAAAAATGAACTCAATATTAATGAAATTAATAATAAAGTATGTTCGATACTCCATGGCCAATATTACTATTCTAAAATTTTTAGCTTTGTAAGTTATGGACAAAACGGAAATTCGGGTCACGCTGGAAATGATAGTCAAGGTGGCCATGGTGGTAACGGTGGTCATGGTGGACACGGTGGTGATGGCCAAAATGGAGGGAATGGCGGAACAGGATCAAATAACGGTAATGGTAGCAATGGCGGAAACGCAGAAAAAGGCAGTAATGGCAATGGAGGAAATGGCGGTAATGGCAGTGTAACTGGAGGTGATGGCGGAAATGGCGGTGATGGAGATGGTGGTGGTAGTGGTGGGAACGGCGGGAATGGAACTGTAAATGGCAATGGGGGAAATGGGGGAAATGGGGGACATGGTGGAACTAATGGCGGTAACGGAGGTAATGGGGGCAACGGCTCTGGTAGTGGTAATGGTGGAAATGGGGGCAATGGTAGCCAAGGAGGAAAAGGAGGACGCGGTGGACCTGATGGCGGTAGAGATGGGCACGATGGTATTAGCATTAGCTCAATGTGACAAATAAATCCGTTAGAAGTGAATAAGTGATGTGGCAATATGAAACCATATAATTATCTTTATAAAAGATGGTATTACCAATAAAAACGGAAGCTTTCGCTTCCGTTTTTCGTACACTTGCAATTTTTATTGCTTAGGTGCTAATTTCATTAAAAATGCGCGTAATTGTGCAAAGTCAGATGGTAAAAAGTGTGAGAGGAGTGGTAGTTCCGCACGCTCTGCTAACTCTTTCGGTAAAGGTATTGCCTTATTAAGAATTTCTTCAACACTTTCTTTAAACTTAGCTGGGTGTGCCGTGCCTAAAAACAGCCCGTATTCACCTTCTTGCAACTGGTCACGAAGCACACGATAAGCAACCGCAGCATGTGGCTCAGATAAATACCCTTTTTTATCTAATTCACGTACTGTCTCTTTAGTCACGTCGTCACTCACCGCTCCATAGCCTAATTCATCAAGGGACCAACCTTTACGGCGGAATAACTCTTCAATACGAGGCCAGTTGTTTGGCTGGCTAACATCCATGGCGTTCGATAATGTTGCCACAGTTTGCTTTGGTTTCCATTGCCCATCAACAAGGTAACGCGGCACAGTGTCATTTACGTTAGTTGCTGCAATAAAGCGTTTAACCGGTAGGCCCATTGATTTAGCTAATAAACCTGCCGTAAGGTCACCAAAATTACCACTCGGAACCGAGATCACTAATTGATCACGTTTTTCTGCTGGGATCTGCGCGACGGATTCGAAGTAATAACAAATTTGAGCTAACAAACGACTGATATTGATCGAGTTCGCCGAGTTTAAATACAACGCCTTTTTCAGCTCTTCATCATCAAATGATTGTTTTACTAATGCCTGGCATGCATCGAAGTCATCTTTAATCGCAACCGTATGAATATTTTCACCCAGCGTGCAGAAGAGTTTCTCTTGCAGCGGGCTAATTTTTCCTTCTGGATAGAGAATAACAACTTGCACGTTTTTAAGACGATAGAATGCGTGTGCAACCGCGGCTCCTGTATCCCCAGAAGTAGCAGTCAAAATGGTCACCGGCTGCTCACCAGCTACTTGGCCCAATGCCTGAGCCATAAATCTGCCACCGAAGTCTTTAAATGCGAGTGTTGGCCCATGATATAACTCCAACGTTGCTACATCATCTTCAACCTTAGAAACTGGCGCAGGAAAAGCAAACGCGGTTTTAACACGTGCAGCTAATTCTTCTTGTGGAATTTCATCACCAATAAAGGCACTTAAAATTCGGCTGCTACGTGTGACGAAATCTAATTTTAATAATTCGTCGATTTCAGCCGCTGTAAACTCAGGTAAGTCTTGAGGAAAAAATAAACCTTGTTGCTTACCTAACCCCTGCTTAACCGCTTGTGCAAAACTTACTTGTTCATTGTTATCTTTTAAATTATACAGTTTCATTATTTACCCTATTGTCCTTGCCCCGGCCAGATCCAAACGGCAGATATGCACAAAGCCTTCATCATTCTGAATATAATGTTGTTGCAAGTAGCTCGCCATTTTTTCAGCGATATGTTTCTCATCGCAAATAGCAAACAATGTTGGCCCTGAGCCAGAGATACCACAAGCCAATGCACCGATTTCTTTTGCATTTTGACGTGCTGCCGCAAAACCGGGTAATAATTGTGTACGATAAGGTTCTGCGACAACATCTTGGATCATCGTTGCGGCAAGTAACGGCTGGTTTGTATGGCATGCATGAATAAACCCTGATAAGTATCGGCCATGGTTTACTATATCGTGGCGTGGATAGCTATCAGGCAGGATCGCACGCGCTTCTGCTGTCGATACCTTAATTCCAGGGTAAGCCATAACCCAATACCAATTTTCAAATGCAGGTACAGGCTGAGAAATAATGCCATTTTGTTCGATAATCAGCTGCAAACCACCTAAAAAACACGGTGCGACGTTATCATAGTGCACACTTCCTGAAATACGCCCTTCGAGCTCCCCCATCATGCCAAGCAGTTGAGTATCATCGAATGGTTTCTCTGCAAATTCGTTAAGCGCCATCAGTGCAGCGACAACAGAACAGGCGCTAGAACCGAGCCCTGAACCAATTGGCATATTTTTTTCAAGCGTCATCGCGACATTTAATGGCCTACCAAGGCGCTCACAAAACAACTGCCAGCACTGGTAAACAATATTGTGTTCATTTTTTTTCGGCAGCTTAGCAACGAATTTTCCTTGATTCGTCAGGGAAAAAGTATCCGCAGCTTCAATTGTTACACAATCACCTAATAGTGAACCGTCAGCAGGCGAAACAGCTGCCCCAAGGACATCAAACCCGACGCTCACATTACCAATTGAAGCCGGTGCATAAACTTTAATCACTTATTAAACTCCCAATTTCCATGAAAGGGTACGCAGCATATCCGCAAATACACCAGCAGCAGTAACATCATTACCTGCGCCATAACCTCTTAATACTAAAGGAATTGGTTGGTAATAGCGTGTATAGAAAGCCAGTGCATTTTCACCATTTTTAACCTTGAAGAGTGGGTCATTGCCATCAACAGCGACGATTTTCACTTGGCAGCGCCCTTCTTCAATCAGCCCAACATAGCGTAACACTTTTTCTTCCGCTTCTGCGGCTTTTATACGCTGTGCAAATTGCTCGTCCAGTTGTGGCAAACGTGCCATAAACTCAGAAACAGGGCCACTGCTATCAAAGTCCGAAGGTAAAACAGGTTCAATTTCAATATCTTGCAATTCTAAATGATAACCCGCTTCACGCGCTAAAATTAATAATTTACGCGCAACATCCATACCTGATAAATCATCACGAGGATCTGGTTCTGTGAAACCTTTTTCTTTCGCAAGTGTTGTGGCTTCTGATAAAGACATACCTTCGTCTAATTTACCAAAAATGAATGATAAAGAGCCTGATAAAATTCCGCTAAAGTGAACCAGTTCATCCCCTGCATTCAGTAAGTTTTGTAGGTTTTCAATAACTGGCAACCCTGCACCTACGTTAGTGTCATAGAGGAATTTACGTTTCGAGGTTTCACTTGCCGCACGTAATTGATGGTAGTAATCCATCGATAATGTATTGGCTTTTTTATTCGGTGTAACCACATTAAAGCCGTCTTTCAAGAAATTGACATACTGCTCTGCGATTTCCTGATTTGATGTGCAATCAATAATGACAGGGTTCAAGAAATGGTATTCACGTTCTAAGCGAATTAAACGGCTTAAACTAAATGGCTCTTTCGCTTCCGCTAGCTCCGCTTTCCAGTTATCTAAATCAATCCCTTGCATATCCGTTAACATTGCGCGTGAATTTGCAATACCGCATACACGCAGATCAATATGCTTTTGTTTTAACCATTGTTGCTGGCGGTGAATTTGTTCAATTAATGCATTACCAACACCACCCACACCGATGATAAAGGCTTC
This sequence comes from Providencia sp. PROV156, assembly GCF_028480905.1. NCBI lineage: Bacteria > Pseudomonadati > Pseudomonadota > Gammaproteobacteria > Enterobacterales > Morganellaceae > Providencia > Providencia sp. PROV156. The sequence goes on from NZ_JAMPPE010000017.1 coordinate 51,757, forward strand.
GATAACTTGCTCTGCATTAAATAGCATTTGGTGACATAAGCGTACCGCTGTTGTGGCAGACTCATTGGCAATAACGGCAGAAATAGAACGTTCAGAAGACCCCTGTGCGATAGCGACAATGTTGATGTTACCGCGAGTTAAAGCCGAGAAGAAACGCGCCGAAATGCCCTTCAAAGTGCGCATTCCATCCCCCACAACTGAAATAATCGCTAACTGCTCCATCACATCCAGTGGATCAAGTACGCCATCTTTCAGCTCTAAGTAAAATTCTTCTTCCAGTGCAGCGCGAGCTCTCACTAACTCATTTTGCGGAACACAAAAACTAATACTGTATTCCGATGAAGACTGTGTGATCAGAACGACAGAGATCCCTTTGCGAGACATGACGGAGAAAATGCGAGCAGCCATCCCCACCATCCCCTTCATTCCGGGGCCGGATACGTTGATCATCGCCATGTTATTCAGGTTGGTGATCCCTTTCACTGGCGTGCTCTCATCGGTTTGCCCATCACCAATTAAAGTACCTGGAGCGCTTAAATTAGTGGTGTTTTTTATCAGGCAAGGGATTTGGAATTGAGCAATTGGGGCGATGGTACGAGGGTGAAGGACTTTGGCTCCGAAGTAGGATAACTCCATGGCCTCTTGGTATGACATACCTTTTAACAAACGCGCATCAGGCACCAAACGCGGGTCACAAGTATAGACCCCATCAACATCAGTCCAAATTTCACAACAATCAGCACGTAAGCAGGCCGCTAAAACCGCAGCAGAATAATCAGACCCATTACGGCCTAATACTACTAATTCACCTTTTTCATTACCCGCTGTGAAACCTGCCATTAAAACAAAATGATCTTTCGGTATATTTAAATCGGCAATACGTTTAGTTGACTCATTTATATCAACCGTAGATTCAAGATAATGACCTTTCGCGAGTAAGCTCTCAACTGGGTTAATAACCGTCACATTATGGCCGCGTGCTTTTAGCACTGATTCCATAATGGCGATAGAGAGCTTTTCACCACGGCAGATAATTGATGCGTTAATGCTGTCCGGACATTGCCCGAGAAGAGTAATACCATGCAGTACTTGTTTGATTTGTGCGAATTCTTGTTCTGTCAGTTTTTTTAACCGATCATATTCAAAACCAGGTTGTTTTTCTTTTAATCCTTTTAAAAGGTTAGCAAAAATCATTTCAGCATCATTAACATGCGTGATGACATCTTGTCCTGCAACCGTTTTTTCAATCATAGCAACCAGATGGTTTGTGATTTTTGCTGGTGCAGATAGCACCAAAGCCACTTGTCCATCTGCTAGTTTACTTTCAGCGATGTCAGCAACATTCAGTACTCGTTCGTCATTTGCAACCGAAGTACCGCCAAATTTAAGCACACGCATGGTATTTCTCTCCTGAATTAACACCAAAAAAAAGCCCGCATCGGTTAAGTATGCGGGCTTTTTCATTTTTATTTTTTGGATGCGTCAGCCCGCCCCGTTTCCTGTGGTTACGGTGGTGGTGGTAATAATAATAGTCAGGCTGATATTACGCATAGATTCTGTCTGTCTCTTAGATTCTTTAAGTTTCTCTCTATACGGTTAAAGCAATTGGTATATTTTGTCAAATTTATTTGCAAAACATCCCTTTTATCTCCCTTTTTTTATTCGATAAATTATCTACCAGCACGAAAAACTCATCCACAAAAAGACACTCATTACATCAAATTCAGTGTTAAAAACCAAGATAACAAATATTTAAAGATTAATAATTTTTTACTCAATAAAAAACCAAAATGACTATTAAATAGGCAATAGAGATAGCCTTCAGTAATTTCCTGTGAAGAGAATCAAGATGAGAAGATGAGCAACAACGACCAGGTTAATTGATGCATTTAGCAGCTATATTTCTTATCATTTACCCCCATGCTCATCAATACATGAGCGCCAATAGCAACAGATTACACAGGTACGTATTGATACTTAGCCTCATGATTTTTTCATTCGTTTAAATTACAAACAAATGTTATGGAGTTATTAAAAATTAGTCACATCAAAACAAAATAAGCATTTTTCCTAATTAAATGAAACAAAAAATTACAGACTAAATATTTACATCCCGTTATCTCTAACAAGATAAATTTTTCACCTTTTTTTGTAGCAAAATAACATTTCAAAATTGGAGGTAGGTCACAAATTAAACATTATTTATGATGGTATATTTAACCCATTGAAGACTATATTCATTAATACCCAGCCGAAGCCCCCTTGGGTATCAACTATTCCCCTTTTTTAGACGCTATCTGATTCCTAAACACTGCATTAATTTATATAATTATCTACCTAACAATTTTTGTTAACGTGCTACAATTGATTTTGATATGTATCAACAAAAGTTAGTTTTTTAGGTGGTAAATGCAGTATTAGCTGTTATATTGCTGTTAACAGTACAATATTGGGAAAGTGCTTATATTTTGGCTTGTTGTTAAAGTCTTTTGCCCAAGATGGCAACATAATGGCACTATTGAATTTCAAAACAAATTTATACTCATAAACGTGTTTTTCCAGAGAAAAATATCAATAACCACCTAACTGGAAACGGCTTGTGAGTTCAGTATTTTTATTTTAATACTTTAGGTAGCAACTATGCAGACCCCACACATTTTGATTGTTGAAGATGAAATTGTCACACGCAATACGCTTAAAAGCATATTTGAAGCGGAAGGCTATGTGGTTCATGAGGCAACTGATGGCGAAGAGATGAATAATGTTCTCTCTGAGCATGACATCAATTTAGTCATCATGGATATTAATTTACCAGGTAAAAACGGTTTACTACTTGCTCGCGAACTTCGTGAACAAGAAAGCATTGCGTTAATGTTCTTAACAGGACGTGATAACGAAGTCGATAAAATCCTTGGCCTTGAAATTGGTGCTGATGACTATATCACTAAACCATTTAACCCACGTGAACTGACTATTCGTGCGCGCAACCTACTGTCTCGTACTATGAATTTAGCGGGTGGTACGGAAGAACGTCGTTTAGTGGAAAGCTATAAGTTTAATGGTTGGGAATTAGACATCAACAGCCGTTCATTAGTCAGCCCTGCTGGTGAACACTACAAATTACCACGTAGTGAATTCCGTGCGATGCTACATTTCTGTGAAAACCCAGGAAAAATTCAGACTCGCGCAGACCTGCTGAAGAAAATGACAGGCCGTGAATTGAAACCACATGATAGAACTGTTGACGTAACGATCCGTCGTATTCGTAAACATTTTGAATCAACACCTGATACGCCAGAAATCATTGCAACCATCCACGGTGAAGGCTATCGCTTTTGCGGTGATTTAGACGAATAATCAATTTTGAATTGATATTCAAAAAACCGGCTAAATAGCCGGTTTTTTTATCATCTTAATTAATCACCAAGGCATAATCGGTACTGCACTTAACGCATTTTTTGGTGAGCCGTCGATCATCTTATCTGAATAAGTCAAATAAATTAATGCATTACGTTTTGGATCGTAAAAGCGTACAACTTGTAATTTTTTGAAGACTAAAGACGTTCGTTTTTGAAAGACAACTTGCCCTTTCGTCGGTTTGCGTTTGACACGGTCATTTAGCTCAATTGGCCCAACTTGCTGACATGAAATGGCTGCATCAGAGGTGTCTTCTGCTAAACCTAAACCCCCTTTGATCCCCCCTGTTTTTGAACGACTTAAATAACAAGTCACATTGTCAACATCAGGGTCATCAAATGCTTCAACAACAATTTTATGATCAGGGCCGAAAATTTTAAAAACAGTATCGACTGAACCGATTTCTTCAGCAAATGTGATGCTCGGCAACGCTGATAATAATGCTGCAAGTACGATATTTTTTAATCTGGAACGACGCATACTGAATTTCCTATTCAACTAAAAATCGATAAAACCTCGTAGTAGCACAAGATTTATTATTCACTTTCTTAACTAATTATCAAATACAACTCATTTACTATAAACGAAAAAGATAACTTGATATAGAATAGCAATTCATTGATAGATTATATCTGTTCTATAAGTCGCATTGGCTGGGGATATACATGGATCAAACTAATATTATTCGCGACTTGCTTCGCTGGATAGATGACAATCTGGATAAACCACTCTCGCTAGATAATGTTGCCGCAAAAGCGGGCTACTCTAAGTGGCATTTACAAAGAATGTTCAAAGAGGTGACAGACCAAGCGATTGGGGCTTATATTCGAGCTAGAAGGCTTTCTCGTGCAGCGGTTGCATTGCGGCTAACAAGCCGACCAATTCTTGATATTGCTCTGCAGTATCGATTTGATTCGCAACAAACTTTTACTCGAGCCTTTAAAAAGCAATTTAACCTAACTCCAGCGTTTTATCGTCGGAGTGAAGAATGGTGCGCTGCAGGTATTTGTCCACCGATTATTTTAGATAATCACACCAATATTGAACATGAATTCCTACAAATGCCAGCACAAGAGCTGGTTGGCTTGGAACAAAGTTGCTCTTATGCGCTAGAAGAGTGGTCGACCGCTTGTTCCCAAATGCGCCAAACATTTTGGCACTACTATTTGGATAATACGACGACTATTGCGTCTGAAGTTTTTGGCTTGCACCATGCCATTCATAATCCAGAAAAAGAAGATGAACAAACGGTATTCTATACCACTGCGGTAAAACCTGAGGATGCGAGTTTTAACACTGACCAGTACACGAGTTTAACGCTACCAAGTGGCCATTATGTTAAATTTTCGTTCAATGGGACGCCAACTCGAGATGCATTACAAGAGTTTTTGTACCAAATTTATGGCGTATATTTGCCTAAGCTGAATTTAACGCGTCGACCAGGTTATGATATCGAACATTATCGATTAAAAAACATCGACTTACGTCATATCACCCCAGAAAATGATGACCCCAAGACACACATCGATACCTTTGATTATTATGTACCAATCAAAACAGGTTCGACCGCAACCCCTTAAAGCAGAGGAGTTTCAGTTTGTTGAAACTCCTTTTTCTAAATAGTTAACCTTGTTGCTCATCGAGAGCTGGCTGCGATAAGTGTGTAACCTCACCGGCTGTTTCAACTATCCAACCATTCGCAAGCCATGGGCTATTTTGGTAATCAACACGAGATAACGAACAGTTACGTAAACGTAGACGGCGTTCTGAATAGGCAGGAACCCCCATAATACGGCTAATTAACGTACTTAGCGCAATACCATGGCTAACAATCAGTGGGCGGCTACCTTCAGGCAAATCTAAACAGCTATTTAGTGCTGCAAACATACGTGTATACAGCTCCTCCATTGATTCACCCTCTGGAATTCGTCCTCCACGAGTCCCATCAATTAAGCTTTTGCGCCACTGTTCTTCCTCTGGCGTTAACGACTCTATTGCTCTTTGTTCAAGAACGCCCATATTTAGTTCACGTAGACGCGGTTCTGTGGTAATTTCACACTCGCATACACTTGCAATTATTTGTGCAGTTTCCAGTGTGCGTCCCATATCACTAGTGATAATATGGGTAATGCCTTCTGACTTTATCCTCTCAGCCACCTGCCTTGCTTGCAGTCGTCCAGTGGCGGTCAGGGGGCTATCGGATTGTCCCTGGATGCGACGAGCTAAATTCCATTCAGTTTCGCCATGGCGAACAAGATAAACCTGTAACATAGATGTGTTCCGTTATTACTTTTCGAAGTATGTGTTCAAAGGAAAATAATTAATGTACCAAGTTATAGCTGCAACGACTAATCCTGCCAAAATTAAAGCGATTCATCTTGCTTTCGATGCTGTTTTTGGGGCTGGCAGTTATCAAATTGAAGATATTAATGTCGATAGCAGTGTTCCACAGCAACCTATCGGTAATAATGAAACCCGTACTGGGGCTAGACAGCGCGTTATGGCCTCTAGGCAAGTTCGCCCCGAAGCGGATTTTTGGGTTGGCATTGAAGCGGGTATCGAAGACGATATGACATTTGCTTGGATAGTGATTGAGCATAAGCAAATACGCGGCGAATCTCGCTCTGCCAGTATTATGATCCCAGAAAAAATTCTGGCGGGTATTCGTGAAGGCCGCGAACTCGGTGATGAAATGGCCTTTTTAACAGGCATCGATAATATCAAACAACAAGGTGGTGCCATTGGTTTTTTCACTGATGGGGTATTAACTCGCACTAGTGTTTACCAACAAGCCTTGATATTGGCCTTAGTTCCCATTAAGCATGAAATTTATAAAGAGCTAAACCAAGTAGAAGATTAATTATACTTAAAATAATTAAAATTGCATGTGCGATTAAACACCACTCTTTTCACACTAAAGTATGGGAAACCATACTTTTTTTATGCCTATTTATCTAAAATATAAATATCCTTTATATTCTAAATAGCTCGGATTGTGGGAAAAAAGCGGCAAGAGAGCAGCAGCATACACAAGTATGTGACTAAGGCGAATGAACTAAGCCAACACCCCTACAATTGAAATACAATAAATACCAATACGCTAAATAGTTTGGGTTGTGGCTAGGCGGCAAGTGAGGTTATCCCGATGAGCATACACAAGTATGTGATTCGGGTAACCGAATGCAGCCAACAACGCCACAGCGCAAAATATGACGCGTATTTTAGAGAAGTTGCTGCTCTAACCACTCCTTCACAGGAATAGGAGCTGATTTCAAACTATTCGAACCCCGAGTAATAGTTGCTATTCCCACTCCTAGCTCATTTTTCAGCTCTCTTTGGCTCATTTCACCGCGCATCAGCTCTTGCACAATTTTAACGCGAGTCGCTAACGCTGTACGCTCATCTGGCGTGAGTAATAACTGAAGAACTGGCAGATGAATATCTTGTTCAAATGCCAATTGTAATAAATTCACAAAGCGCAGCCAGTCAGCGTTCTCATCGGCAGTCAGCGCCGGGTCATGTTGTTGATTTGCTGTCATCGTTTATCCACCCATACTATTTAACTAGTACAAATAATAACACACTCTTATTAGAAATCATCAACCAAACGCTTTTCAAGCTTCAACAATACAAAAAATAACCAAATTTCATTTAGTTACTGCGTTAATACGCTAAATAGTTTGAGTTGTGACTAGGCGACCAGCGAGGATAGCTCGGGGAGCATACACCTGTATGCAACTAAAGCTAACATACGAAGCCCCTATAAATCGAAATATAAAAATATGAATACTCAAAATAGTTCGGATTGTAGGTAGGCGGCAAGTGATGCTAAGCCCTAGGAGCATACACAAGTATGTGACTAGGGTTAGCAAACGTAGCCAACACCCCTACAATTCGAAATATGAAGAGTATTTTTAGTATTTCATATTCCATTCATTCGAAAGCAACACCTTACTATTCTTCTGCCCCATAAAATGTCGATAAAATAAATCATACGATAGAACATTTTTCACATAACCGCGGGTTTCTGAGAACGGGATGCTTTCAACAAACGCGACTGCATCAATACGCCCACCGCTGTTACCTAGCCAACGAGTCACACGGGATGGGCCTGCATTATAAGCCGCACTGGCTAAAATACGGTTATTACCAAATTGCTGATAAACATCTTCCAGATACGCCGTTCCTAGTTCAATATTGGTCGTAGGGTTAGTCAGCTGGCTTGTATTCACATAATTAATACCTTGCTTTTGTGCGGTATGTTTTGCTGTTGCTGGCATCAACTGCATCAAACCTGTCGCACCAACGGGCGAGCGAGCTTGTGGGTTCCATGCACTTTCTTGCCGAGCAATGGCCATTGCATAGCTTTTTTGAATATCTTTCGACTTGGTATATAAATTGAATTCTTTATCCCATGCTAATGGGAAACGTTCTTCTAGGTGATCCCAAAGTTTAGCTGTGATAGTCGCTTGAACACTGAGGTCAGCCCATTTATTATCAAACGCATAACGAGCCAATTGCTCTTGCTGGTTTGCTGGCAGCGATGCCACTAAACTCACCCATTCAGAACGAGCGAGGTTGTCTAGTTCCCAATACATTAACTCTCTAACCCGCTGAACTTCTGGGAGTTTATTAATGCTTGAGTCTGGCTTAACGGCCGATTTAACATATACAGGGTAATCAATCTCTAAGACTTGTGCTGCGACCATTGGGTAGAAGCCACGCTTTTCCGTTAATTGGCGAAGTAATGCCTCTCCTTCCGCTTTTTTTCCTGCTTCAATTAGCGTGATAGCCTGCCAATATTGCCACTCTTCTTTATTTTTAACTTCCGCTGGCAAGCGTTTTAACCATGACGCGACACCGGTTTTATCACCAGCTCCCAACGCTAAACGAACACGACGCTCTTTCAATGACGATGAATTACTTTCTTGAATGGTCTCATCACGCCATTGGGCCTGTTCAGGGGTCACATCACCCATATATTGCCAAGCAATACTGTCTTTAAGTAACTGCTTTTCTGCCATGTTCATTTTTTGTGCAGAACTTATGCTATTAAGTACCGTACGAGCCGCATCAGGGGATTGACGTGCATAACGACTAAAAGCCGCGATGGTGGCTTGGCGAGTAAAATCCGTTGGCGTCATCGTTTTGGCGAATGTCACAACTGAGGCTGGGTCATTTTGTAATTTCACTAACGCATCACCAATCGTTTTATAACTGGTTGGTAAGCGTTTTGCTAAATAACTAGCAATCGATGTATTGCCCTCTTTTATGGCTAAATTAATACGTTCAAGGGTCATCTCAGGGGTTAAATAACCCGCTTTTTCCCATTCGTTAAATAATTTATCACAAGCACTCGGCATTGAACGGCCATTTAACCAAGCTTTTTCTGCCCCTTGCCAAGCAACTTGTTTATTTCCCACAGCCCAATTAGCAAAATAAAAATTACATTGGGCTTCGGCAGGTTTTGGCGCCTCAGGGCTAAATTCAAGCAACGATTTCCACTCTTGGCGGCGAGCTAGTTCGTTGACAAAGCGTGTTTTGAGATTTTTAGCGACAGGCAAGGTTGGGTAGGTATTAATAAACTCCTGAACTTGGCGCGGCGAGATGATATCTAAGTCTTGAGTTAACTCACGATAAGCGAGATAAGGGTAAAGTGGATAATCATGCAAGGTCGGCAGCAAGCGCTCGACTTCATCCATTTTATTGGCATCCCATGCAACCTTAATTGCCTGATAACGCTCCCGTTGTGCCTGTAAGGAATCCGCCCATACTGCGCTGGAAACCAGCAACATTGTCACAGGTACTGCCGCTAACCAACCTTTCATATTCACTCGCTCCATCGCTAAACTAAAGTCAAAATACAGGAAAGACCTTAACCTATATATACCCCAAATAATTCGAGTTGCAGGCAAGCGACAAGCGAAGATAGACAGGGAGCATAGATAAACTATGCGACTCGGCTAGCTGAGCGTAGTCACTTATACCTCAACGAAAAGCGCTGCGACTTGAAGGATTATGGGTATATTAAACATATATCAATAATGTTAATGCTACCGAAAGTTTTTATTTAGTAACAGCAGAGAGTTCTTGAATTTTTCGACTTTACAGTCTTTTACGTACCATTCAGTCCATAAATGACTTAAAACCTTCCCTCCGCGGAAACAAAGGTTTAATGGCGGGGCGTTTTTCCAAAGAAGCTTGCCAAAGTTCATACTGGGCTTGCATCTCAACCCACATTTCAGCACTGGTTCCGAGTGCCATTTCTAATCGTATCGCCATATCTGCCGAAATACCGCTATTACCGTTGAGAATACGCGAGAGAGTTGTACGTGTTACCTCCAATGCTTTTGCAGCTTCAGTGACTGAAATACCCTCTATATATTCACGTAAAACGATACCCGGATGTACTGGATTATGCATTTTGCTCATTATGTTCACCTTACTTAATGATAATCTTGATAATCAACGAGAATGGCATCTTCACCCTCAAATTTAAATGTGAGTCGCCAGTTTCCATTCACTGATATTGCCCAATGATGCTGCAAATCTCCCCGTTTTAATTGATGGAGATTCCAACTTGGTGCAGACATATCTTGTGGTTTTTTAGCAACATTGAGCGCAGTCAGTTGTACCCGTAACTTTGTTATGTGCTTCGATTGAATACCAGACGTAATGCCCATTTTAAAAAAGTGTTCAATTCCTTTATGTTTAAAACTTTTTATCATGGCCAACTCCTTGTATAGCGTATAGATACACTATACACCCACAAATTGATAATAGAAAGTCATCAAGCTTGTATCACTGAGAGGGATGGATGATCTTCTGATGTTCAGGTATAGTTCTAGAAAATTATATAGCTGTTTATTAAATGCTTTTCAGCCTAAGCTTGTTAAAGCAAAAATAGACTAAAAAACTAAAATTCCCTTTACAAATCAAAAGGTAAATAAATTGGCTCAATACGTCTACAGTATGTATCGGGTTGGAAAAATTGTTCCACCGAAACGTCATATTTTAAAAAACATCTCTCTGAGCTTCTTTCCGGGGGCTAAGATCGGTGTTTTAGGTCTTAACGGTGCCGGTAAATCAACGTTACTGCGTATTATGGCGGGTATTGATACCGATATCGAAGGTGAAGCACGTCCACAACCGGGTCTGAAAATCGGCTATCTTCCGCAAGAACCGAAGCTAAACCTTGAGCACACCGTACGCGAAGCTGTTGAAGAAGCGGTTAGCGAAGTGAAAAATGCATTAACACGCTTAGACGAAGTTTATGCAGCTTACGCGGAAGAAGGGGCAGATTTCGATAAACTCGCGAAAGAGCAAGGCGAGTTAGAAGCCATTATCTCCGCACAAGATGGTCATAATTTAGACAACCAATTAGAGCGAGCGGCGGATGCACTACGCCTGCCAGCTTGGGATGCTAAAATTGAAAACCTTTCTGGGGGTGAACGTCGTCGTGTCGCCATTTGCCGCTTACTACTCGAAAAACCCGATATGTTGCTGCTCGATGAGCCAACCAACCACTTGGATGCCGAGTCTGTTGCCTGGTTAGAGCGTTTCTTACACGACTACGAAGGTACTGTTGTGGCTATCACGCATGACCGTTACTTCTTAGATAACGTCGCGGGTTGGATCCTCGAACTTGACCGTGGTGAAGGTATTCCTTGGGAAGGTAACTACTCTTCTTGGCTTGAGCAAAAAGATGAACGTTTGGCGCAAGAAGCCTCTACAGAAGCCGCTCGTCGTAAATCTATCGAAAAAGAGCTTGAGTGGATCCGCCAAAATCCAAAAGGCCGTCAGGCTAAAGGTAAGGCGCGTTTGGCTCGCTTTGAAGAGCTCAATAGCGTTGAATATCAAAAACGTAATGAAACCAGTGAACTCTTTATTCCACCTGGGCCGCGTTTAGGGGATAAAGTTATCGAGGTTGAAAACCTAAGTAAATCTTATGGTGATCGCGTTCTGATTGATAACCTGAATTTCTCAATCCCGAAAGGGGCAATTGTGGGGATTATCGGTCCTAACGGTGCAGGTAAATCAACGCTGTTCCGTATGATTTCAGGCCAAGAGCAACCGGACTCCGGCTCAATCACGTTAGGTGATACCGTGAAAATTGCCTCTGTTGACCAGTTCCGAGATGCGATGGACGACAGCAAAACTGTCTGGGAAGAAATTTCCAACGGCCAAGACATCATGCGTATTGGTAACTTTGAAATTCCAAGTCGCGCTTATGTGGGTCGCTTTAACTTTAAAGGCGTTGACCAAGGTAAACGTGTTGGTGAGTTATCTGGTGGTGAACGTGGCCGTTTACACTTAGCCAAATTACTGCAAGTGGGCGGTAACGTCCTGTTACTCGATGAACCAACCAACGACCTCGACGTTGAAACTTTACGTGCGCTGGAAAATGCCCTGTTAGAGTTCCCAGGCTGTGCCATGGTTATTTCCCATGACCGTTGGTTCCTTGACCGTATTGCAACCCATATTATTGATTACCAAGACGAAGGTAATATTACGTTCTTCGAAGGTAACTTCTCTGAATATGAAGATTACAAAAAACGGACGTTAGGCGCGGAAGCGTTGCAGCCACATCGTATGAAGTATAAGCGTATGACCAAATAAATATTCTTCATTCTTCGGGTTGCAGGGGTGTTGGCTTCATTTACTAACCCTAGTCACATACTGGTGTATGCTCCTAGGGCTTAGTTTCATTTGCCGCCTACCTGCAAACCGAATTATTTTGAATATCATTATTTGTAGCTTAATTTCAGATCTTTTAAGAAATCGTTCTGACTAGCAGAGCAATATCATAGAAACGGCATCGTCATTAGATGCCGTTTTTTATTGGGTGACTTTATTTATAAGTCATCCAACATCAGTAACTGCTGAACAAGGGTGACGCACTCCAAGAAACGTGTGTCATAATCTGAGGATTCTACACGCACAAATTCAATATTGTTTTTCTTAAGCATTTCAATGAGTAAGCCTTGGAAAGCTTTCCGGTCTTTATCACTCCCCAAGCTTCTTAAACCATCAGCGACCCAAGGAGTGTTATTCTCTAAAACTATGACTAAATCGAATCGGTATTCGTCTATCAATGCCTGAACAAATGGGTGTTCTTTACCTTCATAGCGCAAACAAAAGGCTTGAGTCGTGACAAAGTCGGTATCAATAAATGCCACTTTATTAGCATATTTCACTGCAAAATCAATATATTGTGCGTGTCCCAAGGCGATTTTGTCGTAGTCAGAATATTGCAATGCCATCTCATCACCACCTAAGTGGCTAAACACATAGTCACGGCCATATTCCCATGCACTGGATGTATTGAAAATATTCGCTAACTTATTGACTAACGTCGATTTACCACTTGACTCGCCCCCAAGAATAGCGACTTTACGCACAAAGAAGGGCTTCACTTCTGTTGGAATATATTCCCAATAACGAAATGGCGCTTGGCGAATTTGGTTACCACTGATATTCATAAACGTGCGCTCAGGGTCAATTAAAATGGTTTCGATGCCTAAGTATTTTTTATACCGCGGCACGTCATTCACTTCCCCTGAATAGATAAAACTTGGATTAATATTATGCTTTTTTAAAAAACCTTTCATTCCATCACTCCACACTTCCCAACCGTGTGGATATGGCTCTATGCCATTTTCATCAAATGAGTGAATATGAATGTTTTTTTGATATTTAAAAGTTTGTAATAACCACCGTAAACGGTCGCTTACTGTGGGTTGTTGAGACATAGAACTGTTAACAAACAAATCTTTATCACGGGGTTCATCATGGCAGAGAATGACATGGAGCTCATCGACTTGGCTACATGCCCGCTGAATCAAATAAATATGCCCAGTATGTAATGGATAAAATTTGCCAAACACCACGCCAATCGTTTTTTGCTGAATAGGGTATTCAAGGCCTAAAAAACGATGCAATGCCGCGATTTTTTGTGCGCTGGGGCTTTTAATTTTGTCGTTAATCAACTGGCTGAGATAGCCTTTGGTCATATCTGTCGCATCCGCAACTTGCTGGAGCGTGTAACCCGCTCGTTTGATTGCGTTTTTAAGATAGTCAAATTCAGCCATGTATTTTCCTTTTACCCTAGATTAAAAGCTTATAGTTCATCCAAAATACTTAACGCGTCCGCTAACTTTTTCACGCCATACACTTTCATATCTGGCGGTGATTTCTTTGGCATATTCGCATGGGGCACAATAGCACGCTTAAAACCATGTTTTGCTGCTTCAGAGATACGTTCCTGACCACTTGGAACTGGGCGAATTTCCCCTGCAAGCCCCACCTCACCAAAGACCACCAGATCTCTAGGTAATGGGCGGTCGCGAAAACTCGAAACCAAAGAAAGTAACAGTGCTAAATCCGCACTGGTTTCAGTCACTTTTACCCCACCCACGACGTTGACAAAAACGTCTTGGTCTGACATTTGCAAGCCACCATGACGGTGTAATACTGCCAATAAAATGGCCAAACGGTTTTGTTCAAGCCCGACCGCAACACGCCGTGGGTTAGACATCATCGAATGGTCTACTAGCGCTTGGATCTCCACCAGCAGCGGTCTTGTCCCTTCCCATACTACCATCACGGAGCTACCTGAGGTAATTTCGTCACCACGACTTAGGAAAATTGCAGAAGGATTACTGACCTCTTTAAGCCCTTGTTCTGTCATGGCAAATACGCCTAACTCATTGACTGCCCCAAAGCGGTTTTTATGGCTACGTAAGGTACGAAAGCGGTTATCCGCATCGCCATCTAGCATGATAGAACAGTCAATACAGTGTTCGAGGACTTTAGGTCCTGCTAATGAGCCATCTTTAGTGACGTGGCCAACCATAATAATGGCAACGCCACGGGTTTTCGCAAAACGGGTAAGGTAAGCCGCGGTTTCCCTGACTTGTGCCACACTGCCCGGAGAGGATTGAATATCTGCCATATGCATCACTTGGATGGAGTCAATCACCATCAGTTTGGGCTGTTCTTGCTCCGCTGTTAAACAAATTTGCTCAATACTGGTTTCTGACAGCATATTGAGTGAGTCAGTCGGTAGCCCTAAGCGGTGCGCTCGCATCGCAACTTGTTGAAGTGACTCTTCCCCTGTCACATATAAGGTTTTCATTTCACGGGACAACAAACACATGGTTTGCAGCAATAAGGTACTCTTACCCGCTCCCGGGTTACCTCCAATTAGGATAGCACTGCCCGGTACGACTCCCCCGCCAAGTACGCGGTCAAACTCTTTAAACCCTGTAGTAAAACGAGGAAGTTCTTCAAGGCTAATTTCAGACAGCTTCTGAACCTTACTGACCCCAGCCGCATTACCTGCATACCCCGTTAAGCGGTCATTACGCGATGAAGAGCTTGCAGAGGCCAGACGCACTTCCGTAATGGTGTTCCATGCATGACACGCGCTGCATTGCCCTTGCCAACGCGGATAATCCGCCCCGCAATCATTACAGACAAACGCCCTTTTAACCCCTTTCGCCACAGCAAACCCCTCTTAAAATTCAATTTTGTTCTTAGTTCTTAGTTCTTAGTTCTTAGTTCTTAGTTCTTATTATCCATAACACTTTAGCCGTAATACTCTAGATAGTTCACGTTGTGGCAAGGCGGCAAAAGAGGATGTCTTGGGGAGCATACACCAGTATGTGACCCAAGCAGCCGAGTGCAGCCAACACCGCCACAGCACGAAATATGAAGAATATTTAGCGTTCTTCGTGTTTGAGGCCCCCACTCAACACACACATCACCCCCATCAGATCTGCATGACGAATCGCAACCTTCGCCCTTGCATACACCTTTGGTTTCGCATGATACGCAATACCCAGCCCTGCTTTACGGATCATTTTCAGGTCATTTGCCCCGTCACCAATGGCAACAGTTTGCTCAATGGGAATTTCCAGTTTTTCCGCCAGTTTGATCAAGGTTTGCGCTTTATATTTAGCATCTACAATTGGGCCTTTGACTTTGCCTGTTAACTTACCGTTTTTCACTTCTAGCTGGTTAGCAACTGCAGCCACCAATTTTAGCCGTTGACGTAAATTATCCGCAAAGAAAGTAAAACCGCCGGAGGCTATCGCAATGTGCCAATTCATCGCTTGTAACTTACGCACAAGGTTCGTTAAGCCCGGCATTAAAGGCAATGTTTCCATCACTTGGTCAAGAATAGCGACGTCGGCACCTTCAAGTAAGCTAACGCGTGCTCGTAAACTTTCCGTAAAATCGAGTTCCCCTAGCATGGCTCGCTCGGTCACTTCAGCAACCTGCTCCCCTACCCCTGCTAAGCGAGCAATTTCATCGATACATTCAATTTGAATCGCTGTCGAGTCCATATCCATCAGTAATAGGCCCGGTGAACGCAAACGTGGAATTTGCCCTAATGGCACGACATCTAATAAACATTCATCAGCGAGTTTTTTAATTCGAGGTGTAATACTCCCAGCGATTCTGACCACTTGGTAGTCATCAATACGCCACGAAGAGACAATTACGATAGCGATCCCTAATCGCTGTTGGAAATTACTGATACGCGCTTTATCTAAGCCGCGGCCATATAATAACCACCCACTGTCCCCAGCACGATAATCCAATGGCATCACTTCTTCACCACTTAATGACAATGGCAACCCTGGCCATTTTTGGATTTCGTCGGGTAGATAACAATAGGTCAAGCTCGTTGACATGAAAATTAGCTCCTGTAATCGATATACTCGTCATACTTCAAGTTGTCTGGTTGTTGACTACGCTCAGCTAGCCGAATCACATACTTATGTATGCTCATCGGACTATCTTCGTTTGTCGCCTACATACAACTCGAATTATTTAGAGTGTAACTTTTTTATAATGATAAGTTGCGAGCAGCCGAACGAAGCCACTATACTAAATTTTAAGGCTTTGTGACCTTATGTATTTACTGTTAAAACTGAAGATAACCCCATATTAGCTAAAGTATAACGGCATCTTTATACTCAAAATAAGTCGAGAGCACCAATAAAGCAATGAAACTTACCTTTAGGCTCCACAAAACAGTCATTATCGTTATCTGCGTTGCGTTGGTAACTTTACTTATGCATGGTATTTCTTATTTAGGAAATAGCCAAAACCAAGGCAGAATTGAGCAATTTAAACAATTGACTTATGTTCTTGCTGAGCAAGTTGCTTTCAGCTTATCTGATTATATTGTTCCCGGCAGTAAAGATTTTAATTTAGAGCGAATTAATGCCAATTTAAATAACGTGGTGAAAGATAGGTATATTTTAGATGCCAGTATCTATACTGCCAGTGGCACACTGGTCACTCAAGTCGGTGAGCCGACAACGGTAAAAGAACGGCTGGCCATCGATGACAACTCCTCACTACAAAATTTTCAATACCAGCTTGTCGTTCCCATCCAAGGTACAAAAGAACCAAAAGGCTATTTGCGTTTAACCATTGATACGGAGCTCCTTGCCGCTGAAATTCAACAAGCGGATAACAGCACCAATGTATTACGAATTTTTATTCTACTTGCCTTATGTATTGGCTTCGTTTTAGCAAATACATTACTGCGTTTAAAGAAAAAGAAAGGCCACAAGCAAGCCCCTCCGCTCGTCGTTAATACAGAGGAAAATCAAGATGATAATGGAGATGACGACAGTAATGAAGATGGCAAGCAAGAGAGCAAAGGAACGCCAGCCGCTAAGCCAGCGCGTTTAAAACGAAAAAAAGAACCTCGTCCTTATCGCCCTAAGCGACCGCCCCCAAAAAACAAACCAAATTCACCTGATAAATAGCCCTAAAAAGGGCTATTTAGTTGAATTTAAATAGACGTTGTATCGAATACGATTGGCGCAATAAACTCGACCCGGCCATCGACTAGCAATGTCTCTGGCGGGGTAGGAAAAGGCGCAGCACGTGAAATTGTCGCCAATGCTTCTTTATCCAATATTTTCGTACCGGATGAATTCAATAAGCTGGCGGCAATCACTTCACCCCGACTATCCAAAACCACTTTTATATGAGAGACCCCAGTTGAGCGGTAACGCAACGCTGCACGTGGATAGCGTTTGGTCTTAGCTATCCGCTGATGAACCTCACTTTGCCAACCTTGGTGCCCACTCACTGCCGCAGACGCATTACTGGAGAAATTCGCACTGCTACTGGATTCACTCCCTGATGCAGGGGCGGAAGTCACCATCGACTCCTGCGTAGTTACAGGTGCTTCGTCGATCACTTTTTTCTCTTGTGGAATTGTCTTTTTTGGTGGTCGTTTTTTCTCACTGACTTTCGTCAATGTGCCATTATCTACGATCGCAGTTTCAGGCAATTTATCTACCTTTTCAACCACTTCAGACAATGACTCTTCACGCGTCGTCATGTGTTGTTTAGGGGCATGATTGATTTCAGGCTCAGCCTGCTGTTCAAGCTGATAAACACCCAGCTGCAACGAGATTGCTGGTGGTAATACCCCGGTCTTAGGAATTGAAGAGGTAAACCATCCAATAAAAATGATTGCCAGTGTTCCATGGAAAAGACAACTTAAAACCAAACCGCCTAGTGGACGGAAAATCGGGCGCTCTAACTGGCCCGTCATACTGCTCATATTCTGCCTCACGACTTTATTTTTTGCAGATTATAGGCATAATACAAACAAAAATGATATTCATTATTATTAGTAAAAACATAATTATTAAAACAACTTATTGATTTAAATAATAAAGTAATCTGAGCAGATTATTAATCAGCACAATTGTGCTCTTTTAAGACATTAACACCAGTAAAATGACTATTGATAAATCTCTTGCCCGTAAAATTAGCGGTGCGTATCAGTCAACATATAGCCAACTTGTGCGCTTTTTCCGCAATCGGCTAGATAACAGCAACGATGCTGATGATTTATCACAGGATGTGTTTACACTATGGCTAAACCGTAAAGAACAAACGCCTGTAAAAGAGAGCCGCGCTTATCTGTTTAAAATTGCGAATCATGTTTTGATTGACCATTGGCGACGTAACCAGCGCCAAACTAAATCAGAAACATCCATTGATGATGTTACTCATGAGCCACATTTTGAACAGAGCCAAGCTGACCCCAGTGAAATCTTGGAACATCAGCAACGCATCCAACGGCTGAGCGAAGCACTTGAAACGTTACCCCCCCGTCGACGAGAAGCATTTTTGCTGTATCGTTTTGATGGCTTATCTCAAAGCGAGATTGCTGAGCGAATGGAAATTTCAATCAGTATGGTGGAAAAACATATTGCGGCGGCGCTTGTTCACTGTAAAAAACACCTTGATAATCAGGGCAATAATTCGTAATGACACACGACTCTTTGCAAACATCAGATGATGAAAGCCGCATTGATGAAGAAGCCGCGCTGTGGTTTACCCGCATGCACAGCCAACGTATCAGCGCCCTTGAAACAGAGCAATTCAAACAATGGATTGCTGCATCACCTGAACATGCAAAAGCGTATGATGCCATTGCTGGACTATGGCGCGATTTTGATCACATGCCGCGCCCTGCTAGCACAATACTTCCCAAGGAAAAACGCCCTTTTTTTCGCTTATGGCGCCCTTTGGGCAATACCTTAGCAGCATTTTTTATTGCGGCTATTTTGTTTTTGCCATACAGCCACTTACCTTCGATGTTGCTCAATAATATGACCTTAGTGGCAACGGATACGCCTAAAGAAGTTACTTTACCTGATGGTTCCCAGCTGTTTCTTAACCGCAATACCCGGATTCATGTTGCCTATGAAACTCCAGTACGTAACCTGTATCTGGAACAGGGAAATGTTTATTTTAAAGTCAAATCCAACCCCTATCGGCCTTTTATAATTCAAGCTGATAACCGGCGTATTCAAGTGGTGGGAACAGAATTTGAAGTGAACAAAGTCGCTCAGCAAGTTGCCGTTAATGTCAGCCAAGGCATTGTCAGTTTTGAAGATGCAGCAAGCAAACAACCCGTTTTCCTACTTGCTGGTGACAGTGCAGTCAGTCAATCGCCGAACAGCCCAATCGCTCGCCAACACATCAACCCGCTAGATGTGGCTCGTTGGCGTTTTGGTGAATTAATTTTTGTCGATAAACCACTTTCAGAAGTCCTCGATGAACTTAAAAACTATTCATCGATAAATATCGAGCTTTCTCCCGCTCAATTAGCGAAGAGTAAAATCTCAGGTCGCATCAATACCCATCAGCCAGAACAGTTTTTTCAAGCCCTTCCTTCATTACTTCCGGTACAAGTCGTCTATCGAGATAAAAATAACGTATTGATTATTCAAAATAAAAAAAATAAATAAAAAATATTTTCATTTGCAGGTGAGGATAATTCTCATTTCACCCTCTTCTTAACTAGTCATCATTTTGCTGACCTATTGTCGCACACTTTTTGTGCAGCTTAAGAATAAGGGATAACCATGTCTATTCAGTTTACTCAAAGCCGATTAAGGCCGCTCGCCCTTGCTGTGGCGGCCAGTAGTGCCATTATTTGTCAAAATGCCTTCGCGCAAGAAATGAATTTTTCATTACCAGAACAATCACTTGCTACCTCTGTGGCTGAAATTAGCCGCCAAGGGCAAATCCAATTGATCTATGATAAAGGCCAGTTAAATGGCTTACGCGCACCTGCCTTGTCTGGCAACTACTCCGCACAAACCGCATTACAAAAAATACTTATCGGTAGCGGCTTAGAGTTAGTCAATGAAAATGGTGTTTTCGTTATTCGTCAGCAAAATTTAAGCCAAGGCACATTGGTATTACCGGAAACTCAAGTATCTGGCGTTGTTCAGAACCACCCCGCGACAGATGTGATGTCCGCACCACAATACGTGACTTCTGAAGAGATTAGCCAGAAAAATACCGGTGATGGCAATATTACGGATTTGATGAAAACTAACCCTGCTGTCCAATTTGCTAACAATGACAGTAACTCGATGAACCAAGGGGAAATCAAGCCTTCCCGCATCTCAATCCACGGTTCAAGCAGCTACCAAAACGCCTATCGCCTTGATGGAGTGAGCTTTAACAACGATTTTGACCCCGCAGACAGTGGTCTCGGTGAAACAGCGACCCGTCTGAGCAGTAGCGACCAAGGGATCTACATCGATAGCCGTCTGATCGACAGCATGACAGTGTATGACAATAACATTCCTGTTGAATTTGGTGGGTTTACAGGGGGCACCGTTGAGGTGAACAGCCGCCGTTGGCAAGGGGAAAATAGTGCTCATGCCTATTATCGCCTAACCCGCTCTGGTTGGAATAATTTGTTCCACGATTCATCGCAAGGGATTGATACTACCAAAAATGATACGGCAAATCCTGCTCGTTTCCAAAACCGCTATGATAAAAATGACTTTGGTGGCTGGTTTGAATTAGGAGTGAGTGAAAATTCAGGATTAGTTTTCTCCGCTTCACGTCGTAGTTCGACTATTCCGATGACAGTCACGGGGGGTGAAGCCTTTGTGCTGGAAAATAACCAAGTCGAGCCTATTTTTTCTGATTCAGGTAAAAAAAATCAGCGTCGTACTTCAGATAATTACTTTTTAAAGTATTCACTGGATTTATCCGATAAAAGTTCATTAGATTTATCTGCTAATTACGCCTCTTACGATAGCCGCTTATTTTCTTCGTCTGTCAGCAATTCTGGCTATGATTCAACCCATGATGGATTAGGTTTTACCGCTGTATTTAAACATCAGTTGGATTTAGGCCAATTTGAAATCACTGCTAATACACAAGACTTAAAAGATAACCGTAATAACGACCAGAAATACTCCCTAACGATCAGGGCATTCGACGACAATTGGAATATGATTGAACGCAATAGCGGAGGTCTTGGCGACTTAGAGTCTAAGCAAAAAACTCACGGACTAAAAACCGTGATGCGTTTTAATTCCCAAGAGGATGCGCTTGGATTAACACACCAACCAACACTCGGAGCTGAGGTAAATTACACCAAAGGCACCTATATTCGTGATCAAGACTATTTCCGTTACACCTACACTGGCAATATCATTGATGATGATTTATACGATGGTTACTTAAGTAATGTTACTCGGTTTAAAAAAGGCTCGTACTCTGCGGATTATACCAATTACGCCATCTTCCTTGATGACAGTATTCAATATGGCAAATTGAGTCTGCGCCCTGGAGTGCGTTTGGATCGCGATGATTTTGTCAATCGTACCAATATCGCCCCACGTTTAAGCGGAACCTACGATGTCTTTGGTGATGGCGCAACCCAATTGATAGCGGGAGCTAACCGTTATTATGGCCGCTCAATGCTCACTTATGCATTATACGGTGCACAAAATGACGGTATGCAAAATTGCATGGGCTGGGACAAAAATTTCGCGTGTTCACTTAACCCTGACAATAACAATTGGGATAATCAAAAAGACTATGAAGGGTTAGATTCACTCAAAACCCCCTATAACGATGAGCTGACTTTAGCGCTACAACAAGAAGTTCTTTCTACCACATGGCGTTTACAATATGTGCACCGTGAAGGCTACGACGAAGTCAGAAATCGCACTAAGTACGATAACCCACGTGACCCAAGTACTCGTAGTATTCGCACCTTTGATAACGGTGGGCGCAGCTCCCACGATACCGTTACATTATCGGTGAAAAATAGTCAACCGTGGGAATGGGCAGAAGCTTCTCATGTCATGAATGCCTCATTCACTTGGCAACAAAGTGAAAGTAATACGCCAAAAGACTCAGGCTACAGCGCTTACGATCCTGCCAATAAAGTGAATCTTAACAAAGTCTGGTATGACGGTAAGGTCATCGATGCGTCAAAACTGCCTTCAACCAGTTTTAACTCACCAATAAAATTCAATTTTGAGCTGACCAGTGTCTGGGACGAATATGACCTCACTTTATATAACCGATTGCAATGGTGGGGTGCACGTAGTCAAGCCGTCCGTTATGACAACTCTTACTATAGCGACCCTGAAGTTGGTCAATTACGTAAGTACACCAAACAAAACTTCGCCAGCAAATATACGTGGGATACCCGCTTAGGTTGGAAGCCTGAATTCGCTCATGGATTTGGTTTCTCGGTTGAAGTGAATAATATCTTGAATAATAAAAATATTGCTGACCGCTTCGTATTTGAAGATCGCGTATTGAAATCTTACGATCCGGGCCGTCAGTTCTGGTTACAAGTCAATTACGACCTGTAATTCCCAGCAATGTGAGCAATAAAACTCGTTAAACAATTAAAACAACAAATGAACAAAACGTCATGAAGACACTGAAACAATTTTTCTATTTAGTAAAACCTTTTTGGGGGCAGCGTGCTGCCCTTTTGTGCTGGATACTGCTGTTTGCCTCACTGGGGCTCACACTGTCATCTGTGTGGTTCAACGTCAAAATGAACATGTGGAACGGCGACTTTTATAACGCCCTACAAAAACTCGACGGCCAAGCCCTATATGGACTGTTGCAGTACTTTGTGATCTTAGTTAGTGGGCTGATTTTTGTCGTTGTGATGGGTAATTACCTAAAACAAATGCTGATTATCCGCTGGCGCAAAGGCATGACTGAGCAAGTACTTAGCCGTTGGTTATCCCCCAACAGTAAACATTACCTGTTAAGGCTGACATCACAAGAACCGGATAACCCAGACCAACGTATCGCTGAAGATATTCGTTTACTAATTGAATCAACATTAAATTTAGTGGTGACATTCCTTCACTCAATGCTAACGCTGATTTCATTTGCCGCTATTCTTTGGACGCTTTCCGGTAGCCTGTCGTTTAACTTTGCTGATAGCGACTGGACCATCCCTGGTTATATGTTCTGGGCTTGTATTATTTACACCCTTATTGGTATTGCACTTACCCAATGGATAGGTTTTCCGCTACGCCGTTTGCATATGGATAAGCAACGCCGCGAAGCGGATTACCGTAGCTCGCTAATTAATTGCCGCCAACACGGTGATGCCATCGCAGGGCAACGCGGTGAAACTCAAGATAGAAAAGAACTGATGGGTCGCTTTGGTGAAATTATCAGCAACTGGAACCGCCTTATTCGCTGTGAAAGAAATTTATCTTTTTATACAGTGGGTTACCAACAAGTTACCGCTTTAGCACCTGTATTACTCGCACTGCCTAAATTCCTTGCGGGTGAAATTATGTTAGGTGGCTTAATGCAATTGCGCCAAGCCTTTACCAGTGTTGCGACTTCACTCGGTTGGTTTATTTTTGCCTATAAAGAAATCGCCGCATGGCAAGCCACGGTCTCCCGTTTATACAACTTTGTGGTTTTATTGGAAAACGATAACAAAGCGGTGGTTACTATCGACGAAAAATCGCTACCTCTGGTGGCTAAATTATCCGTTTCTACCGCAGACAACCGCTGCTTAATTAATTCCGTGAATATAACCGCCAAACAAGGCGAATTAACCTTGATTAGTGGCCGTTCTGGTGTTGGTAAATCCACCTTATTACGCACGCTAAGTGGGCATTGGCCTTTCTTTAACGGTACTATCAGCCGAACAGAAAAAGTCATGTGGATCCCACAGCGTCTCTATTTACCAATTAGTCGGCTTGATAGCTTATTGGCTTATCCCAAAGCGGCATCCCAATTTAGTCAGCAAGATTTTCAATATGCATTGATGTTAGTCGGTTTAGAAAAACTGCATCATCAATTAGCACTCGAAACCGATTGGAACAACCGCTTATCTGGTGGAGAACAGCAGCGCATTATGTTTGCGCGTTTATTGCTCAATAGACCCAAACTGCTTTTATTGGATGAAACCACCTCCGCCCTTGATGAAAACAGCGCCTTAGAACTCCTCGCTCTATTGAAAGCTGAGTTACATGACAGCGCCATTGTTTTGGTTAGCCATCAGAGCTTCGTTGCTCAATTTGCGGAACAACACATATTGCTCGTGGAGCCTACGAGTGAAAAATCTTTAAATACAGGAACGCCTGAATATGCTTCATAAAATTACCTTCGCCACATTGATAAGCATTCTGCTCGGTGGCTGCGCAGGCAGTACATCGGTGAGCCAAAATTCAACCTCACTGTTACCTGTGCGCGGTGACCTTCAACACTATCAACTCGACAATGGGCTACAAGTTTACCTTCTGCAACGTAATCAACCCGGAGTTGAACTGCGTTTATTGGTCAGTAGCGGCTCATTACAAGAAAATGAACAGCAGCTTGGCC
This sequence comes from Providencia sp. PROV156, assembly GCF_028480905.1. Lineage (NCBI taxonomy): Bacteria > Pseudomonadati > Pseudomonadota > Gammaproteobacteria > Enterobacterales > Morganellaceae > Providencia > Providencia sp. PROV156. The sequence goes on from NZ_JAMPPE010000017.1 coordinate 76,357, forward strand.
TCGCACACTTTACTGAACATATGGCGTTTAAAGGCACCAAACATTTTCCGGGAACCACGGGGTTCAAACAGCTGGAACACCAAGGGCTTAAACTCGGTAGCCATGTGAATGCCATTACGAGTTTAAATTCCACGCTATATAAATTATCACTCCCCGAAGCCACGACAGCACAAGTCGCCACAGGCTTACAAGTGATGGCCGATTGGGCGTCAAATATGACCTTTGACCAAGAAGCCTTTGAAAAAGAGCGCCCTGTAATTGTCGAAGAGTGGCGCTTACGCCAAGGGATGGGCTATCGCATCAATGACAGCTTAGAAAAATTACGCTACCACGGTAGCCGTTACGTCGATCGCAACCCAATTGGCTCATTAGATGTGGTACGCAATGCTCCGATTGAGCAAGCGAAAGACTATTATCAAACATGGTATCAGCCTCAGCGAATGTCACTATTAATTATTGGTGATTTCAATAGCTCATCAGTACGCAATCAGGTTAATAATTTATTTGCGCTCCCTAAACCTGAAAAAGTGGCAAAAGATGACCCTCAGTGGAAGCAATTTACTAGCACAACCAATATGTTAGTCCAAGGTGTGTTTGATAAAGAGCAAGGGGCGCGTTATGTGCAATTTGCTTTACAAAAGGATGTTAGCGCACCGCTAAATACCCGTTTAGGGCAGTCGGAAGATTTACTGGATAACCTCTGGTTAGCTATTTTAAACCAACGTTTCTCCGTTATGGTGGATAACGGCATTTTGCCGTCGATTAGCATCAATGAACAAGGGGCAATGTTAGATAACCAGCGCTTACAACAGTTGATGATCATCCACCCGAAAGGTAATGATTACCAAGGTGCAACTGAGATTTTATTTACAGAGTTACAACGCCTTGCTACTGAGCCGGTTACCCAAGAAGAACTTGATTCTGCAAAGCAAGCCATGCTGAAAAAATTTAGCCTGCAAGCCGCTTCAGAGCAACGTTATAGTAATGAATATTTAGCAGGGCAACTGACGACGGCGCTTGAATATGACATGCCAATGTGGAATAAGCGCCAACAGTTAGATAACAGCTACCAGTTAATGAAATCCGTTAAGCCGCAAGACTTACAACAGCATGTTGCTAAGTTCCTACAAACTGCTTCCCCGCGTTTAGCATTAATTGGACCTGATACTGATGCCTCTGCGATTGATAAATCGGCATTTAATCAGCAATGGCTTAAAATACGCCAAAGCACGCCGGGGCCATTTACGCTGCGCTCCAAAGCCATTCAACTGCAATTACCCCAATCCATAAAAGGCAGTATTGTTGAGCAATCTAAGCTCCCCGTTGAAAAAGCGGAACATTGGACTTTGAGTAATGGCATTCAGGTGATTGTTAAAACAGACAAAAACCTGAAAGATGATATTCAATTTAACTTGCAATTACCGGGTGGCCGCTCATTAGAAACGCAACAAACGGCAGGTTTAACGGATTGGGCGTTGAAACTTCCTGAAAGCAGCGGTTATGGAAATTACAGCGCGCGCGATCTGGCTCTGCTGGCAAAGCAAAACCAAATTAGCGTTCGCCCATACAGCGAATTGCTCACACATGGTTTTCGCGGAAAAGCCCCTGTCGATAACCTCGAAACGGCGCTACAGTTACTCAATTTAAAACTCACCGCTCCGCAATTTAGTGGTGAAAAATTAGAGCAACAAAAACAATCTTTTACTTTAAACTTATCCAAAACTCCCGTAGAACGCACTTTCCTTGATAATATTAATCGGGAAAGCTATACCCACGGTGAATTTTTGGTGATTAACCCACAGGGCAGCTGGCAGCAATTTACGGCTCAGCAGTTACAGCAAGCTAACCGCCAATTACTCACCTCAACAGCAGATATGACACTGGTCATTACAGGTGCAATGAATAGCCGTGATCTAAAACCTCTGTTAGAGCAATGGGTTGCCTCACTGCCACACAGTAACCAAAAACTGGTATCTCGCGACCAAGGGATCATGCCAAAAATGGCGAGTTTTAATAAAACTTATCCTATCAGCAGCAGCGATAAGAGCATGGTGAGTATTCAGTTCGCGTCACCTGCTGTCTGGAACCAGCAAGACAGCTTAGCGATTCAATTAATTGATACCATTGTGAGCCAACGCTTACGTGGTGAACTACGTGAGAAAGCGAGTGGTATTTATGCGCTAGGCTTTTCACAGATGCTCGCGAAGAAACCGCAACCGTATTACCTCGCGCGCTTGAATTTCACCACCTCGCCAGAACGTGCACAGGAAATGACGCAAATCGCCCAAAAAACGATTGGGCAAATTCGTCAAACGGGTATAAGTGAAAAAGAATTAACCGAAGCGAAAAATACTTGGCTCACTGAAAATTCACAAGTCACTGATAGCTCGAGCTACTGGACTGAGGCTCTAGCGCAGATTGCCAGTGATGATGGGCAATACCAGCGTTTAAACCAAGAACAAGATATTATTCGCCAACTCACAGTTGAGGATATTAACCGTTTAGCACATCAATATTTAGGGCAGAATTCAAAAGTGTTTATGATGACGCCTTGATATAAGCAAAACCAACAATTTAATCACCATTAGACTGTTGGTTTTATATCGTTTTTTACCATAATACATATTTACTTAAACAAACGCATTGCATTAGAAATAAAATTTATCAATCTTTCTTTAATAGGTTTAAATCTAAAAAAAAATCGTTCTCTGAATGAGCGACTAGGCTCCATTGTGTCATCAATTTTTTTGACTAATTGGTCAGGTGATAAATCCAGATATTCTCTAATATCATCATAAATTTTCTTTGGGTTTATTTTTTTTCGTTGAAGTAAATTTAAAATTAAATCAAGCTTAGATGGGAACGTATCTATATTTTCCTGACAAATTCTATCGCCGAGACTTTTATTAATCAATTCCATAGTCTCTGAAGAAACGGATCTTTTTGTTAGAATTTCTTTTATGTTTAAAATAGTTCCATCCATATATTGTTTTTGATTTGTAATATATGCATCTCGCTTAAATTTCTCCTCTTTTATTTTATTATCACATTCAGATTGTAACAATTCAATATTCAAATTCATTTTCTCATCAAAAAACTTCACTATATCATTATTTTTTGAATTACTTACCAAGTCAGGTAAATATTTACTTTTCTCACCTGTAAATTCATCATTAGAAATAAGAGTGTTAATTAACTTAAGTCGTCTAATACTCTCAATATTGTACATCTCATTACGACTTTCCTCATCCTTGACGTTTTTTATATTTTTAATTTTTTGTGTATAATCAGACTGATTATGCTTTAATACATCAATGTGCTCACTGCAATATTTGACCAAATTATTTTTAATAACATCTATTGTATCTCTGGAAAAATTAAAGTTTCCAAGCTTATTTGTAACTAAAGAAACTACAGTTCGACAACATGCATCATATATAGATAAGAAACGTGCATCTTGATACATAAGAAGAACTTTCTTTTTATCTTCCATACTACATAAAGAGCTAGAAATTTTTATAAAAACATTATCAATTTCTTTTCTTATATTATCTTCACCACCAAGCATTTCTCTTGTTCTAATATAGCTCGTCAAAAATTTTATATAGCTTAATCCACTTTCAGATAAATTACTTCCTCCTTCTAGTTCTTTAATTAAATCATTAAAACTATTATATTCAATTTTCTTTACCTCCTTATTTACTTCCTCACACCTATTTTCTTTTTTTAATTTTAATCTCACGCAATCTTTAATGTTGTTTTTTATTGTCATTGCTGTGTGTTTAACTTCTTTTTTTATTCCCTCACTTAAACTACACCTATCACACCCATTGTTATCAGCATTTCTTTCCTTCTCTTCAACATGTGTAGGTTGGTTAGCAAACTTTTCATCGTTAAAATCAGCCACTACCTCTTTATTTATACTTTTATTTTTAATAAAACCATCATACTTCATTCCCGCCTTATTGAGATACTTATCAATTTTCCTTCTAGCTTCGCCTTCAAGCTCAATATTTAAAGCATCTCTTATCTCACCCCACCCTGAATCACCTTTATTTTTAATTTCTTTTATTTCATTTATAAAAACATCGCTATTCCCCTCAAAAAAAACTGGATTTTCTTTTATTTTAATCACCATATCATTGAATGATAAAGATGAATATTTCTGTTCATCAAATTTTTTTTTACCTACACCCATCATATAAACCTCGCTCTAGTTTCTATTTTATTTCGAAGTAAAAAATCATAAAATAGCGTATAGAATCTCATTAGTTTTTTATATCAAATAGCGATTGCAAAACACTCACTTTATTTCATTGTTTTTTATATGATAACGCTTATATCTCATTGACATAGTATATTTTTAATGTGATTAATATTCTTATAATAAATAACGATAAAGAGACTCTATATGAATAACGTAACCATCCGCAGAGCAACATTAAACGATATCCCGGCAGTTACCCAAATGCACGCTGCCTATTCGGCGTATGCCAATACGTTACAGCTGCCATACCCAGCAGAAAGCACATGGGAAGCTCGCCTAAGTGCAAATGATCCGCTGGTAACGCAATTTGTCGCAGAGCTTAACCAAGAGATTGTTGGCTTACTGGTTATTCATCAACCTAGCCAAGTACGCCGTCGCCATGTGGCTACTTTCGGAATTACCGTTAGCGAAGCTCACCAAGGCAAAGGTATTGGCTCACAACTGATGCAAGTGATGGTGGATTACTGCGATAACTGGTTGAATGTCCATCGCATAGAACTAGAAGTGTTTGCAGCAAATGGCAATGGTGTTGGACTATATGAAAAGTTTGGATTTGAACTAGAAGGCCGCATGAGAGATTATGCATTTCGTGATGGGCAATATGTCGATGCCGTCATGATGAGTCGGATAAAAAAATAGCCATTAAAAATGCCACACAATAGGTGGCATTTAGCGCATCATGAAAACGTCTAAGAACTATTTGTCGCCTAACAGCACTGAATCCAGTGCAATCTCAATCATTTCATTGAACGTGGTTTGACGTTCTTCTGACGTTGTTTGTTCGCCAGTTTTGATATGGTCAGAAACGGTACAAATCGTTAACGCACGTGCGCCAAACTCCGCGGCAACACCATAGATACCCGCGGCTTCCATTTCAACGCCCAGGATGCCGTATTTTTCCATCACTTTGAACATATCAGGATCTGGTGAGTAGAATAGGTCTGCTGAGAATAGGTTACCCACACGTACATTCACGTTTCTTGCTTTTGCTGCTTCAACTGCATTATGAACTAAGTCATAGTCCGCAATCGCTGCAAAATCATTTTCTTTGAAACGTTGACGGTTAACGCGCGAATCAGTACAGGCACCCATACCGATAACGACATCACGTAATTTTACGTCATCCATTACTGCGCCACATGAACCAACACGAATAATCACTTTCACACCAAAATCAGTGATCAGTTCTTTCGCGTAAATGGAGCATGAAGGGATCCCCATACCGTGGCCCATTACAGAAATTTTACGGCCTTTATAAGTCCCTGTAAAACCTAACATGCCACGCACATTATTGACTTGACGAACATCCTGAAGGAAAGTTTCAGCGATGTATTTTGCACGTAATGGGTCGCCTGGCATCAGAACGACATCAGCGAAATCACCCATTTCTGCATTAATATGTGGAGTTGCCATGATTATTTCCCTTTAAACTATTAAATATTTTCAAATGAATAAGGTGGCTTCCCACCTTATTATTAATAATCTGTATCTTACTGGCCTAAGCAATTTGAATCGCAGCCAACGAACTACAGCTAGCTTATTACCCTTCAATAGCTCGCTCACTACCTTTCATACTTACCTATTACCCTAAATAATTTGAGTTGTAGCTAGGCGGCAAAGAAAATCATCCCTATGAGCATACATCAGTATGTGATTAGGGTGGTTTTATGCAGCCAACACCACTCTACAACTTAAAGTATGACGACAAAGCTTTGCCCATTACCTTTAATTCCCCGCCATTACCCTAAATAATTTGAGTTGTAGCAAGGCGGCAAGCAAAACCATCCCTATGAGCATACACAAGTATGTGATTAGGGTGGTTTTGTGCAGCCAACACCGCTACAGCTCAAAGTATGACGGGTAATGGGTGTTAAAGCATTGGTTTACCGTAATCCATCGGCGACAAATCAAAGTATTTCGCGACAGTCTGGCCAATATCTGCGAAAGTTTCACGGTGACCTAATGAACCTGGTTTCACTTTTGGACCATAAATCAACACTGGGATGTGCTCACGGGTATGGTCAGTACCTGGCCAGGTTGGGTCACAACCGTGGTCTGCCGTTAAAATTAGGATGTCGTCTTCTTTAACTAATTTCATTAGTTCAGGTAAACGGCGGTCAAATAATTCTAATGCCGCAGCATAACCTGCCACATCACGGCGGTGGCCATATGCGGAGTCAAAGTCCACAAAGTTAGTGAAAACGATGGTGTTGTCACCCGCTAGTTTCATTTCTTCTACCGTTGCATCGAATAGCGCATCGATACCAGTGGCTTTAATTTTCTTGGTGATACCGACATGAGCGTAAATATCCGCAATTTTACCGATAGAAACAACTTCACCTTGTTTTTCATCAACTAATTTTTTCAATACGGTTGGTGCTGGTGGCTCTACCGCTAAGTCATGACGGTTACCTGTACGTGTGAAGTTACCCGCTTTGTCGCCAACAAATGGACGCGCGATAACACGGCCAATGTTATAACCACCTTTGGTTAACTCTTCACGCGCAATTTCACACAGCTCATACAGTTTATCTAAGCCGTAAGTTTCTTCGTGACACGCAATTTGGAATACTGAGTCAGCAGAGGTATAGAAAATAGGTTTCCCTGTTTTCATGTGCTCTTCACCCAGTTGATCGAGGATAACTGTACCGGATGAATGGCAGTTACCTAAGTAACCCGGTAAATTCGCTTTCTCAACTAACGTATCCAGTAACTCTTGAGGGAAACTATTTTCTTCATCAGAAAAATATCCCCAATCGAATAACACAGGAACACCTGCGATTTCCCAGTGGCCTGAAGGCGTATCTTTACCCGAAGAAATTTCGCTCGCATAGCCGTATGCGCCAATAATTTCTGCATTAGGGTCAAGACCTGCAGGGAATGAACCGCTTGATTCTTCTCCTGCTTTACCTAAACCTAATTTTGTTAAATTAGGTAAATGCAGAGGCCCTTTACGACCAATATCCGCTTCGCCACGGGCGCAAGCATCTGCGATGTGACCCAATGTATTGGAACCTTCATCACCAAATTTATGTGCATCATGTGCTGCACCGATCCCAAAGGAATCCAAAACCATAATAAATGTGCGTTTCATATTTTTCTCCTGCGGTATTTTTAAAACGATATACCACTAAAATCTATTTGTATTACTCGCTGATTTGGCGATAAACCATTGGTGTTGTTTCAGGAGATTTGTCTCCAATCACCATCGCTTCACGCACTTCTTTCGCCGCCTCTTCCCACGCTTTTTCACTGTTTGCATGGATAATTGCCAGTGGCGTTTGGGTATCCACTTTGGCGCCTAACGCAGCGATATCACTCAAACCAACGCTATAATCAATTGGGTCTGTCGCTTTACGGCGACCACCGCCTAACGTCACGACAGACATTCCCAGCGCACGTGTATCCATTTGCGTGATAATGCCGTCTTTTGGTGCATAAACAGCTTTGCTCAGTACCGCAGTCGGCAAGTATTTGTTGTAATTTTCAACAAAATCAGCAGGCCCTTTTTGAGCTGCAACCATACGGCCAAACACTTCTGCCGCTTTACCATTGTCTAATACTGCCTGTAATTTTTGGCGCGCTTCTTCGCGGTTTGCTGCTAATGAACCAGATACCAGCATTTCTACACATAACGCCATAGTGACTTCATAAAGGCGTGGGTTACGGTATTCACCCGTTAAGAATTGAACCGCTTCACGAACTTCAACTGCGTTACCTGCGCTGGAAGCTAGCACTTCATTCATGTCAGTCAATAATGCCGTAGTTTTACAACCCGCCCCATTAGCGACCTTCACAATTGACTCAGCCAACTCTTCTGACTTCTCATAAGTTGGCATAAATGCGCCTGAGCCGACTTTAACGTCCATCACCAGAGCATCAAGGCCTTCAGCCAATTTTTTACCTAAGATTGAAGCGGTAATTAGCGGAATTGAATCCACTGTCGCTGTAATATCACGGGTCGCATAGAAACGTTTATCAGCAGGTGCTAATGAATTAGTTTGCCCAATAATTGCCACCCCGACATCTTTGATAATGTCACGGAAACGAACGTCATCCGGGAAGATATCGAAATTAGAGATCGCTTCAAGCTTGTCTAGTGTTCCACCAGTGTGGCCTAAACCACGGCCTGAGATCATCGGTACATAACCGCCACAAGCAGCGACCATAGGGCCAAGCATCAGTGAAGTCACATCACCCACGCCGCCAGTTGAGTGTTTATCAACTAATGGGCCATTGAGGTTGAGTGATTTCCAGTTCAGAACGGTTCCTGAATCACGCATTGCTAACGTTAATGCAACGCGCTCAGGCATGGTCATATCATTAAAATAGATAGTCATTGCCAATGCAGCAATTTGACCTTCTGAAACTGAGTTATCGCGAACACCATTGATAAAGAAACGAATTTCTTCTTCGCTTAATGGCTTACCATCACGTTTTTTACGGATAATTTCTTGTGCCAGAAACACAATATTCTCCTTTAAAGTCGAATTTATCGGCTAACAATATTGCGAAAATTAATAACTGCTGCTTGATTTTTTAACGTCAAAACCTAGCGTATTTAATAAATTTGCTAATAGGCTAGAAGCACCAAAACGGAAGTGGCGGCTATCTGCCCAATTGTCACCTAAAATTCGTCCCGCTAACGCTAAGTATTCTGCTGCTTCTTCTGCGGTACGTACACCACCAGCAGGTTTAAAGCCGACTGTTTTTTCAACGCCCATATCACGGATGACTTGCATCATGATTTCCGCGCTTTCTAATGTTGCATTAACAGGTACTTTACCTGTCGAGGTTTTAATAAAATCAGCGCCCGCTTTAATTGAAATTTCAGAAGCCTTACGGATTAGTGCTGCATCTTTTAACTCACCTGTCTCAATGATTACTTTCAGCAACACATTCGCAGCCGCACAAGCGTCTTTACAGGCTTTCACTAAATCAAAACCAATTTGTTCATTACCCGCAATCAGCGCACGATAAGGGAAAACAACATCAACTTCATCCGCACCGTAAGCAATTGCTGCTTTGGTTTCAGCTAATGCGATATCAATATCATCGTTACCGTGTGGGAAATTCGTAACCGTTGCAATACGCACATCTGGAGTGCCTTGCTCACGTAATGTTTTACGTGCAATGGGAATAAAACGAGGGTAAATACAGATTGCAGCGGTATTGCCTGCTGGGCTTTTCGCCTGATGACACAGTGCGATGACTTTCGCATCAGTATCGTCATCATTTAAAGTGGTTAAATCCATAAGTGACAGCGCGCGTTGTGCGGCCGCTTTTAAATCAGTCATATAACTCTCCAACGTTGTTAATTCTTCAGAACGACACGTTCTTTGTTGGCGAGCGGGCTTGGTTCCTTAAAGATGCTAGTCGGATTCTTTCCGAACTGAGCAGCTGAGATCCTTCTCACCGCATCATGCCCTAGAGTCCTAGACTCTGAGAACTAGCAGTTCCATAGCAGCTTACTAATGCCTATTTGACCATGGAATGATGCCATTTTATGTGCTACAAATCACATTAATCGACTGAATGTTACATTATTAAAATAAAAAATGTGATATAGATCAAATTATACCATCTATCGCCACCAATTCTTCTCTCAAATGGCTTTTTCAATATTTTCTTTATCATTGATTGACTAAGTTAAGAATAGTTGAAAATTTACGATTAATATAAAAAGTCATAAAAGAATATAACGAATCAAAATGAAAACGGAAGGATTAATCCCCTTCCGTTTAATTGGATTAGCTGATAGCAAATATAAATTAAATTACGGCTGCTGCGCCTAACGTCAAGAAAAAGCCAGCAATGGTTGCACTCATTAAGTTAGACAGGGTACCAGCCATAACCGCTTTCATACCTAAACGAGCGACATCACCACGGCGATTTGGCGCCATTCCGCCTAAACCACCGAGTAAGATAGCGACGGATGAAAGGTTAGCAAAACCACATAATGCAAACGAAATAATTGCTTTAGTATGGTCGGAAAGCACTTGTTTGCCTGCCGCCAGCACTTCAGCATCCGCTTTCATGTATTCACCGAAGTTCATGAATGCGACAAACTCATTCACAACAACTTTTTGGCCGATAAAAGAACCGGCAATTGTCGCTTCACTCCACGGCACACCAATTAAGAAGGCAATCGGAGCGAATAACCAACCTAATAATAATTCCAGTGATAATTGTGGATAATCAAACCAGCCACCAATACCACCTAAGATGCCATTGATCAATGCAATCAAAGCGATAAAGGCCAATAACATTGCCCCTACGTTCAGCGCCAGTTGCATCCCTGATGATGCCCCAGAAGCGGCCGCATCAATGATATTGGCAGGGCGTTCATCTTCAGCGACTAAATCTGTCGCATCAACCCTATCTTTTACATCTTCTGTTTCTGGAACCATCAGTTTGGCAAATAATAAACCACCTGGAGCGGCCATAAAGGAGGCAGCAATCAGGTATTCCATTGGTACACCCATTTGGGCGTAGCCGGCCAAAACTGAACCCGCTACAGAAGCTAAACCACCACACATAATGGCAAACAGCTCTGATGTCGTCATTGTTGCAATATAAGGGCGAACAACCAATGGTGCTTCCGTTTGCCCAACAAAAATATTTGCTGTTGCAGATAACGATTCTGTTCTTGAGGTTCCCAATATTTTTTGCAGACCACCACCAAGAACTTTAATCACTAACTGCATGATCCCTAAATAATAAAGGACAGCAATTAACGATGAGAAGAAAACAATAATTGGTAAAACGCGGAAAGCGAAAATAAAGCCACCGCCACCAAACAGTTCAAACATTTTATCGGAAACAAGGCCGCCAAAGATGAAGCTCATCCCATCTTGACCATATCCAATAACTTTAGAAACCGCGTCAGACATCCCTTGGAGCACACTACGCCCCGCTGGAACATAAAGAACAAATGCACCAATGGCTAATTGAATTAAAAATGCGCCGCCAACTGTGCGTAGTCTAATTGCTCGGCGATTGCTGGAAAATAGAATAGCTATCGCGATAAGTACCGCCATTCCGATAATACTCATAATGAGCTGCATGGAAGGATCCCTGTTCACTTTATTTTAGGTTGATATATAAGGAAACGTGTAAGTCACCTTGACTCTTAATTTGATGATTATACCTAGTCATCACCAATAACCCGCAATACTCATCACAAATACATACTGCAATAAACAACAAAAATTCACATAATGTGACAAAAGTCACAAAAACTATTCAGTTTAATCTGTAAAGGCACTAAAGTCCCAATTAAGCACAATAAAAACTAAATAGATTTTAATAGCCAATTAGTGAAATTATATAAATATTATTTATGATTCTGTATGCGATTTTACTTGGTGAGATTAAATAACGACAAACTATTGTTGTAAAGTTGTTGGGCTATTTCTGCAGGGGATTCGTGGCGAAGCTCACATAATGAACGAAAAACCCACTCAATACGTTCAGGACGATTTGGTTCGCCTTGAAAACCTGAAACTGGCATATCAGGGGCATCCGTTTCGAATAATAATGAAGTCAAAGGGAGTTGCGACATCACATGGCGAGTTTTATTCGCCCTGTCATAAGTAATTGTGCCACCAACACCAATATAATAGCCAAGTTTAACAAAGGCTTGGGCTTGAGATAGACTGCCGGCAAAACCATGCACAACGCCACGAGCTGGGACATCAAAACGACGTAGCATCGCAGCTAATGGGTCATGGCTTTTACGTGAATGTAAAATAACTGGTAAATCAAACTGTTTCGCTAACTTTAATTGTGCGGACAACACCACTTGCTGGCGCTCAAATTGCGGGTTTTGCATATAGAGGTCAAGCCCAATCTCCCCTATCGCCACACACTTTTTATTCTTTTTAGCTAGATAATCAGTCAATATATCAATATGTTGCTCTTGAAACTGACTCAAATATAACGGATGAAACCCCATAGCGGCATGCAACTGCGGGTACTGCTGTGCCAGTTGCCAAACTCGTGCAAAATTATCCATACTCACTGTAGGAATGATAATATTACTCACCCCACTTTGTTGAGCAAGCTGCAAACTTTCAGTGAAGGAATCACTAAAAGGTGGGAAATCAAAATGGCAATGAGTATCAATAAATTGAAGCTTAGCCATCACGATTTTCATTTGCGGATATTGCAGCTAGAGGCATTGAGGTTGCAGGCTCTGTCACCAATTCTGGAATGAGCTCATTCGGTATCTGTGGCTCGAGCTGAATATCTAATGGGTTAGACTCAATTTTCTGTGCCAAAGTATGGCTAAAGCGATTTGTGTTGTGGTCAAAGGCATCACCCAGCGCTGCAATAAAATAGCGACCACACCGGCGCCCCGTATGGTAATCTTGATTAAGCGAAGATACCTTACTACCCAGCGCACTGCTTTTCAGTGGAACAGGTGGATAAATCTCAAAGACCTGTACATCTTTTGGTGGGTTTTCAATAAATTCTTGTGTTCTACGGTAGCTTTTCAGATGAACTTTCAGCATCGCAGCCATACGTTGTAGGCCATTTTTATCCCCTTCCAGCCACCGAGTCATTCTTTTCACCCATTCAGGGGTAAAATACATTTGGGAAGGAACGGTACGGATCACCACAATAGTCTCTGCACCGCGGCGGTATGCCTCTTCAACTGGGATAGCAGCACTAATGCCACCATCTTGGTAAAGCGTGCCATCAAATTCGACACCTTCACGATAAAAGCCGGGAATAGCGCTGGATGCACGAATAATATCGAGCCAGTTGTCTGCGTCAGGCTTTAGAAAAGCAGCGGAAAAATCATCACTGCGGCTTGCTCCCATATAGAATTCACGGCCTGAATTTAATAAATCGAGCCCTGCTTGTATACGTAATGGGAATTCTTTTGCTGTGGTGTCGACGAGCCAATCTAAATCAATCAGATGGCCGCCGCGGATAAAGCGCAGTGGATTGAAAAATGCCGAATTAGTCGTATAACGCGTGATCACACGGCGTGCATAACCTGCTTGCCCACAAATATACGCAGAAAGATTTTGTGCCCCAGCTGAAGTGCCTATCATCAGGTCAAAAGGGTTGAAATCAGAAATAAGAAACTCATCCAGTACACCCGCAGTAAAAATCCCTCGTTGACCGCCACCTTCACAAATCAGGGCAGTTTTTCCCGAGTTGATATTATCAAAGAATGCAAGCGGCTCAATCGTGCCGAGTGTAACTGAAACGTGTTTTCCCATAATGCCTCTGAATGACAGAAGTTCACTTTAAATAGCTCAAAAACAGAATGAGCTTCCCTTTGAAAGCCCATTCTATCCGCATTGTACAATAAATATTCAGCAATATGAGCTATTGAGACATTTATTTACTGATTAGTTAGCGATGACTAAACCATTTTGTACTGATTTTACCCCATTAACTTGCGATGCCACTTGGGTAATTTTATCAATTTGATCGGCTGATTTAACAAAGCCTGATAAGTAAACAACACCATTGACTGTTTTTACTGATACGCTGTTACTCGAAATACCTTTCGTACCCAGTAATTTTCCTTTTACATCCGCCGTAATCGCGGAGTCATCAATGTAGTCACCGGTGTTTTTAGCGCCACTCGAAATGGCATTCCCAGTATCTTTACCTGCCATTTCAACGGTCTTAGATGCACTGTCCCAGGTTTCTGAGGCTTGTTTTTTCAAAGCGCTATCTGATGATGAGCTACAAGCCGCAAGCGCCCAGCTCAACCCAATAACTCCTAACAAACTCAATAGTTTTGCTTTTTTCATAAAAACCTTCCTTTCACTGCAATGGACAACGAATAATATAGCCTAAGTAAAAAAACATAAAAAATAAAGAGAAAGGTGATAAAGACAGAATATTCTTGATGATAAGCATAAAAAAACAGGGAAAGTTGCTTTAAATGAAGTTCGAAATAAGATGACCCACTAACTATGTTAGTCGTGGGTCATAAACACAATTAGTGTTCGCGTGTTTTGCGGAATTTAACGTCAGGGTAACGTTCACTAGTCAGGTTCAAATTCACCATAGTCGGTGCGATATAAGACAAGTTGTCGCCACCATCAAGGGCTAAGTTTTGCTCATTTTTGCGTTTAAACTCTTCGAATTTCTTCGCATCATCACACTCAACCCAACGCGCAGTAGAAACGTTAACGGCTTCATAAATAGCTTCAACGTTATATTCGCTTTTTAAACGTGAAACCACCACGTCAAACTGCAGCACCCCTACCGCACCAACAATTAAATCATTGTTAGTTAACGGGCGGAACACCTGTACTGCGCCCTCTTCAGATAACTGAACGAGGCCTTTTAACAGTTGTTTTTGTTTTAGCGGATCACGTAAGCGAATACGGCGGAATAATTCAGGGGCAAAGTTAGGAATACCCGTAAATTTGAGCTCTTCACCTTGTGTGAAGGTATCACCGATTTGAATCGTACCATGGTTATGTAACCCAATGATGTCCCCTGCATAGGCGTTTTCGACCTGAGAGCGATCCCCCGCCATAAAGGTTAAAGCATCAGAAATGACCACATCTTTTTTGATGCGCACTTGGCGTAGTTTCATGCCTTTTTCATAAGTACCTGAAACTATACGCATAAACGCAACACGGTCACGGTGTTTCGGGTCCATATTTGCTTGGATTTTAAATACGAAACCAGTGAACTTTTCTTCTGTCGCATTAACTTGGCGTAAATCTGTTTGGCGCGGTTGTGGCTGAGGAGCCCATTCCACTAGGCCATCTAGCATATGGTCAACACCAAAGTTACCTAACGCTGTTCCGAAAAAGACAGGGGTTAATTCACCCTGCAAGAATGCGTCATGGTCAAATTCATGAGATGCCCCTTGAACCAATTCCAGCTCATCACGTAACTGTGCCGCTAATTCATCACCTACGGCAGCATCAAGATCTGGGTTATTCAGCCCTTTAATTATACGGACTTCTTGAATCGTATGTCCTTGGCCTGTTTGGTATAGGATTGTTTCATCGCGTAATAAATGATAAACACCCTTGAATAATTTACCACAACCAATAGGCCATGTGATTGGACAACAAGCAATTTTCAGCTCATTTTCCACTTCATCCATTAATTCCATTGGGTCACGAATATCACGGTCCAACTTATTCATGAAAGTTAAGATTGGAGTGTCACGTAGACGAGTGACTTCCATCAGTTTACGTGTCCGGTCTTCAACCCCTTTACCCGAGTCAATGACCATCAAGCAGCAGTCAACTGCCGTTAATGTACGATAAGTATCTTCAGAGAAGTCTTCGTGACCTGGGGTATCCAATAAGTTAACAAGACAATCATTATAAGGAAACTGCATAACAGAGGTGGTAATCGAAATACCACGCTGCTTTTCCATTTCCATCCAGTCAGATTTAGCGTGTTGGTTAGAGCCACGGCCTTTTACCGTACCAGCACGTTGAATAGCGTGCCCAAACAATAACACTTTTTCGGTTATTGTGGTTTTACCCGCATCGGGGTGGGATATGATAGCAAACGTTCTGCGTGTGCTAACTTCATGGAGAAAGTTCTGATCTGTCATTTAACCGTTCTTTTCGTTTATATACAGATTTGTATAAGCATTCGAAGAGGCTCAATGTGGCTCTTGGCGTCGCAAATCCGTCTTGTTAATCAAAATTGGCGGATATTTTCGCAGATCTTGGGGGTATTAACAATCAAAGCATCGAGGAACAGGCAAAACAGTCCCTCGATGGCTCACTAAATTGACTCAATAAACACCGTCTTTATGCATCAACTAAGCACTAACCAAACGGGCTATTTCATCCCCTAACGCCTGCGTACTGGCATCGCCGCCCATATCACGAGTCAAATGTTGGCGCTGTTTAATCGCTGTTTCTACTGCGGACATAATCGAATCATGCATTTCAGGACATCCCAAATGCTGCATCATCATGGCGGCTGCCCAAATCGTACCAATCGGGTTGGCAATATTTTGCCCTGCGATATCAGGTGCTGACCCGTGAACAGGCTCAAACATCGATGGGAATTGTTTTTCTGGGTTAATATTGGCCGAGGGTGCAATCGCAATAGTTCCCGTACAAGCAGGCCCTAAATCAGACAAAATATCGCCAAATAGATTTGACCCTACAATCACATCGTAGAACTCTGGCATTCTCACTAAGTTTGCAGCAAAGATATCAATATGAAATTGGTCAACTTTGATATCTGGGTATTGCTTCGCCATTTCGGCTACACGGCTATCCCAATAAGGCATTGAATGAAATAGCCCATTGGATTTCGTCGCTGAACTTAAATGTTTTTTCTCACGTGACTGCGCCAAATCAAAAGCATATTTTAAGATACGGTCGGTACCTTTACGGGTAAAAACGCTTTGTTGCAGTACCATTTCTTCATCCGTACCTTCGTACTGAATACCGCCAATCGCAGAGTATTCCCCCTCAACATTTTCACGCACGACATAAAAATCAATATCTCCCGGTTTTTTATCTGCTAATGGGCATTTAATGCCATCAAATAAACGAACAGGACGCAAATTAACATATTGGTTGAAAGCACGACGGATAGGTAATAACAGCCCCCATAACGAAATATGATCAGGAACACCAGGGAACCCTACCGCACCGAGAAAAATCGCATCAAATTTCTTTAATTGTTCTAAACCATCTTCAGGCATCATACGCCCTGTACGGTGATAGGTTTCACACGACCAATCAAAATGGGTAAAGTTAAGTTTTACATTGTGTTTATTGGCTGCCGCTGCTAATACTTTTAATCCTTCAGGGATCACTTCGGTACCAATACCATCACCAGGAATAACCGCTATGTTAAATTGTGACATTGTGAAAACCTCTGATAAATGAATTATGTCTGTTTGTTCTCCAGTTTAGGGGTTGCTGTGATAAAGTATAGATATGAAGTGTAATCCTTAGGTTTACAAACTATGAACAAGCTTCCTTCGTTAGAGGATATCCGCGTTTTTGTCACGGTTGCCCGTTTGATGAGTTTCTCTCAAGCCGCATCACAGCTGTTGGTATCCCCAGCTTATGTTTCTAAACGCATTAAGTTGCTAGAAGAAAATTTAGGACAAACTTTATTTTTTAGAACGGCTCGCTCAATTAAGCTGACTCACGAAGGGCAAATTATTTTACGTAGCAGTGAAGTGATGCTAGCTGAATTGGAACAGATGCAACAACAACTGAACGCCTGTCGCGAAGAGATCCGCGGCAATCTACGTATCAGTTGTAGCACAGGGTTTGGCAGTACTTATATTAACCCGTTTATACTCACATTACGGGGGAGTCATCCTTTATTAGGCATTGACCTCACTTTAACCGATAAGTCTGTCGATATTATTAGTGAAAACATTGATGTTGATATCTGTATTGGCGGTACGATAGCTGAGCAATTTATTGCTAGGCGAATTGCGCGGAACCAGCGTATTCTGTGCGCTTCTCCAACCTACTTAGCAACACACGGCTACCCAAAATACCCACAAGAACTGGAACAAAAGCACTTTTGTATTGCGATTAAAGAACGTAACCAAGCCCCCGCGGTATGGAAGCTTGAATACCAGCAAGAAAGTATGACGGTCACTCCCAATAGCAAATTAACCGTCAATAATGGTGAAGTCGCCAAGCAATGGTGCTTAAGTGGTGAAGGGATCCTATTGCGCTCCCAATGGAGTGTGCAGCCTGAGTTACAGTCAGGCCAATTAGTACGAGTGTTACCGCAATGGCATCAAACTGCAGATGTTTATGCTGTATATTCGAGAAGTCTCCGAACGAGTGCTAATCTTAGAGTCTTTATCGAAAATCTAGAGCAATACCTTGCTACTCACTTATCACATGGTTTTTAGTTAACTCCATAAGTTATAAGGTAAACATGAATTGATGACAGAAACAGAGACATTCAAAGAACGTTTGTTGAAATTGCTAAAACAGAAAAAAATGAGTCAATTAAAAGCCGCTAAAGCCCTTGGTGTTTCCCGAACGGCGGTTAACAAATGGACGAAAGGCGGCATGATTGATGAAGATAATCTTGAAAAGCTCGCCACGTTATTGGATGTCGACAAGATATGGTTGAAATACGGTGAGTATACCAATAACCAAGTCACTGTTAGCAATTCAGGCGTCATGCGCAACATCAACGAAGTCCATCTTCAAGAATCCGCAGATATCGTGACCTGGGAGTGGGACTTATTAACTGGGGAATTGAACTACTCGGACAACGTTGAAGCCGTTTATGGTATCAAAATCACCAGTAATGAAGATTTCTGGGCTTTAATGAGCCATGACTCCAAAGAAAAATTGGTTAATGGCTATTCCAAAATTATTCGTGAAGGCGGTGCCCATGAAATGGATTTTAAAATTAACTGGGAAGGCGATTACCGTTGGATCACATCCCGAGCAACAGGAGTCAGAGGCCCTAATGGCAAAGTGACAAAGCTGGTTGGGATCAGTTTAGACAACACCGAACGTAAAAATACCGAACTACGCCTACGTAAAATCAAATGCTATTTTGATGTATTATTATCTCATTTCAATCATTTAGTCGTATTTACAGATAAAGCAGGCGAAATATTAGCCAGCAACTTACACAATCAATCGACTGAAATAGATTACCTTGAACTACAACGTTTATTATATCAATTAGTGATCAACCATAAGCCATGGTTAGATGAAGTATTTCGTACAGGGCGTGGTCAAATCGTATTTCAAGACAAGCAAATTACGGCTTATCAACACTTTAATGATGAAAAACAGCCTTTTTTAATGTTTGAATTAAAAGATATTTAAAACAGGTATTTTGCCCCACTTATGGCCTAAGCGGGGCAACTTTGATTATAAATCAAGGACTAATCGTTTAGATTTAGCTCGCGAAACGCACAACATCATCGTTTTCTGCTCAGCTTTTTCATCATCATCGAGGTAGTGGTCACGATGATCAGCCTCTCCCTCAAGTATTGCCGTTTCGCAGGTTCCACAAACCCCATTACGGCATAAACATTCCACGTTAATGCGCTTATCTGCTTCGATTACCTGCAAAATAGACTCATCTTTACCGACTTCCAAACTAAAGCCTGAGCGTTGGAAATAGACTTCAAATGAATCCCCTTCGCTGGCAACTTCGCCAAAATTTTCAAAATGAACCTGTGATTCACCCAAGTGCTGATGACCCTTTTCAATCACCTCATTAATTAATGATTGAGGGCCACATACATACAGATGGCTATTACTTCCTTGTGCTTTAACTAACTGTTCGACAGACATTCGCTGGCCTTGGCTACCGTCATAAAGAAATAAACGCGAGCCAATACGCTGTTGTAAATGTTCAAGAAATGCCGCCGTTGTACTATCACGAAAACAGTAATGAAGTTCAAAATCCATTCCATTTTCTTCTAATTCATAGAGATAAGAGAGAAAAGGCGTGATCCCAATCCCACCGGCGATCAAAATATGCTTACATTGGTTATCCGGTGCTAACGAGAAAAAATTCTGTGCTGGGGACAGATACAAGCTATCCCCTAGCGATAGCTGCTCATGCATAAATGCAGAACCACCTTTCGAGTTTTCATCACGCAAGACAGAAATACAATAGCTGCCACACTGCTGCGGGTCGCTGATTAACGAATATGCACGTTGCAAACCAGCCTGCTCGCCCATATGAACGGTGACATGACTGCCTGCACTAAAAGGCATTAGCGTGCCCTCTTGTGCAGTAAATTCGAACATTTTGATATTTGGGCTAATTTGCTCAATTCGACTGACATTGACTGCAATTTTTTGTTGGTTCATCACAGTGCCCCTCTCATCATTCAATATCTAAACACAGATACTTAGTACTTAAATAATCCTCAATACCATATCGAGAGCCTTCTTTTCCTAAACCTGATTGTTTCACTCCACCAAAGGGAGCAACTTCATTAGAAATTAAGCCTGTATTGATACCGACCATGCCACTTTGTAGTTTTTCAGCTACACGATATACACGACTCACATCACGAGAAAAGAAATAAGCCGCTAAGCCATAAATCGTATTATTGGCGCGAATAATCACTTCATTTTCATCGCTAAAACGAATCAATGTTGCAATGGGACCAAAAATTTCCTCATGAACAATCTTCATTGAGTCATCAACATCAACAAGGACTTTTGGATTAAAGAAATTGCCATACTCCGCTACTTCATTACCTAAGGTTAATTGGCGTGCACCTTTCGCTAGTGCATCCTGTAATAACTCATTCATACCATCAATGGCACGTGTCGTTATCATAGGCCCAATATCAGTTCCTGCTTTAAGGCCATTACCGACTTGCAATTTAGCGACTTCTACAACGAACTTGGTCTGAAATTCATCGAAAATCGTATCTTGAATATAAAAACGGTTCACACAAACACAGGTTTGCCCACCATTGCGAAATTTGGCTTGAACCGCACTTTTTACCGCTTTATCGATATCAGCATCATCAAAAACAATAAAAGGCGCATTTCCTCCCAGTTCGAGTGATGTTTTCTTAATCGTCGATGCGCACTGCTCAGATAGAACTCGGCCAACTTGCGTTGAACCGGTGAACGAAAATTTACTGATAAGCTCATGTTTAGTTAGACGTTCGCCTAGAACACGAGAGTCCCCAGTAATGACGTTAAATATTCCAGCAGGAATGCCCGCTTCATCTGCTAACTGTGCTAAGGCAAGCGCCGTAAAAGGCGTTTCTGTTGCAGGCTTAATGATGATACTACAACCTGCGGCCAGTGCTGGAGCTGCTTTACGGGTGATCATCGCTGCGGGGAAATTCCACGGAGTAATCGCACTACACACACCGATCGGTTGTTTAATCGTTGAAATGCGGTTACTTCCCACTGTTTGCGGGATGGTTTCCCCATAAACACGTTTCCCCTCTTCCGCAAACCATTCAATAAAGGAAGCGGCATAGCGAATTTCACCTTTTGCCTCATTCAGTGGCTTACCTTGCTCGAGCGTCATTAAACGCCCAAGATCATCAACATGGGCTTCAATCAGCTCAAACCAGCGGCGTAGAATGATAGAACGCGCTTTAGCAGTCAGCTTACTCCAACCTTCCATTGCAGAATAAGCATATTCAATCGCCTCATCCACTTGTGTTGCAGACAGGCTGGGGATCGTTCCCAGCACAGATTGGTCAAAAGGATTAGTCACAGGGATTTTTTTATCTGAATCAACCCATTGCCCATTGATGTAACATGACTGACGAAATAATACAGGGTGAGTTAAATGATGCATTTGTGACTTCTCCTTTTATTTTTATAATAAATAACGTGATTACTCAGTGTGTGCACCAGCGACGATTTTATGGAAATGGGCAACGCCGTGCTCGCTGATCCCGCTACGTTGCCTATCTGCCATAATGCGGCCTTGGCCACGATAACCCCGTGAGCGTAATCCTTTTTGTACACTTTCTACCAAGCGCAGATCTTCTGGGCGGAATACGGTGCGATACCATTCCACTAAGTTTTTCTGATATTCGGTCAGTTCTTCATTGAGGAAATAAATATCATAGTGCTGCAAGGTTTCCCCTGCGTTCACTGGAAACTCATAAATTACCGTCATGAAATCCCCGCCTGGAGGCATATTGAACATGGTACTTGGCCAAATCCAAAAACCAAAGAAACGTGGGTCTAAAACAGATTCATCAAACTGATAGGAGGATTCAGAGGGTTTTGCCTTGCCAATTTGAACAGTCCAATTATCCAATAATTGGTGTTCGTATACGTTGACATCCACGGAACTGGCGAAACTCACATGATTGGTTGGGCAGTGATAACATTCAATATAGTTATCAACGATAGTTTTCCAATTAGCAGGAGTATGGCTAACAAAACGCGCTGCCAATTTTAAATCGCTAATGACTCCACAAGCTTCTTGCATTTTTTCGGCTAAGCCAGGAAGTTGCTCTTCAATAGGCTGAGGATCACCTACAGTCATATTTACATAGATAAACCCTGCATGTTCAATAACATGGAAGCTACTTAATGACATTGCATCGGCTTCAAAATTATTCACATTTTCACAATTAGTCGCATGTGCTAATTGGCCATCTAGCTTGAATGCCCACGCGTGGTAAGGGCAAGTAATCACATTTTTGACTTTGCCACTTTCACCGCTGATCAACTGGTGTCCACGGTGTGGACATACATTATAAAAACCACGTAATACATCATCACGACCACGAACAATCACAAGGCTTTCGCCAATGAGCTCACGAGTGATATAGGAATTTTTTTCTTTTACTTCACTAACATGAGCGACACAAACCCATGAATTAGCAAATATTTTTTCTTTTTCATACTCAAAAATATCATTAGACGTGTAATAACGCGCAGGGATTGTCCATGCGTTATCAATATCAAGGTGATCATTAATCGAAATGACTTTAGTTGCATTGCTCATAATTGCCCTCACTTATGTAAACTTATAGTTAACATCTTTTTTGAGAATGTTAATGCAGATCGCATTAATGATCAAATGAAATATTGATAATTTTTTAACCAAAAATATTTAAATCAACAATAACAAATAGTTAATACAATCACCCACAACTTATCTGTTAATGATTGGTTAATTTCTTGTTGACTGCACAATCTTTGCATGGCTATTCTTTGTAAACCAAAAGTAGCATCTAACAAAAAGTACCCTTAAAACACAACGAGTATTCCCTGCAAGCCAACTCTCATAAAAGAAAAATAAGTGAGCAACTGGAGAAGAGGTATGATGAATCACAAAAAATCCGTATTTTACGTGTCGCTAGCTTTTAGCCTAGCGTTAATCAGTTTTGGTGCATTTATTCCTGATAAGCTGGAAGCTTTTTCAAATTCCGCCTTAAGTTTTATCTATAACAATCTAGGTTGGTTTATTCTAGGTTCCGTTTTTATCTTTTTCAGCTTCTGTATGTTTCTTGGTTTTTCCAAATTTGGTCACATACGCCTTGGCGATGACAATGACAAACCGGAATACCGTACAGTCACTTGGATTGCGATGTTATTCAGTGCCTCAATTGGTATAAGTTTGATGTTCTGGGGGGTAGCAGAGCCTGTTTCCTATTATATCAGCCCGCCGATTGGCCAAGGTTCAACAGAACAGTCTGCTAAAGCAGCCATGCAATATGTCTATCTGCATTGGGGTGTTTCTGCATGGGCCTGTTATGCGCTTGTCGGTGTAGCTTTAGGCTATTTCCAATTTAGAAAAAAACTACCATCTTCACTCAGCTCTGTTTTCTATCCATTGATTGGGGATCGGATCTACGGCTCTGTCGGGAAATGGATCAATATATTGGTGATGTTATCCGTCGTCATTGGTATCGCTACATCATTAGGCTTTGGTACACTACAAGTTAACAGTGGTATGAATTACTTATGGGGATTGCCCATTAGTATTTATGTACAAATTGGTTTGATTGCTATTATTACTGTTGTTTATATTGCTTCGACGATTTCCGGGTTACAAGGGGCAATAAAACACCTATCAAACTTAAATATCATACTTGCTCTCGGATTAATGGCATTTATCTTTCTATCTGGCCCAACCCAAACTATCTTAAAAGTTTTATTCCAAGGTATTGGTGATTACGTCCAAAATTTTGTCAGTATGTCATTTCGTACTGAACCCTATAATGACGGTACTTGGATTGCTAACTGGACACTGTTTTACTTTGGTTGGTGGATAGCATGGGCACCGTTAGTTGGCAGCTTTGTGGCTCGTATTTCAAAAGGAAGAACAATCAAAGAATTTATGATTGGCGCAGTATTTATTCCTGTATTAAGTGCTTTTGCATGGTTTGCAGTTATGGGCGGTTCTGCCATCCATTTAATTCAAAACTTAGGGCAAACCGCACTAGCAGATGCTGTAAAAACCGATGTCACATCTGCACTGTTTAAGTTCTTAGATTATTTCCCTGCATCGACATTTATTAGTGTCTTAGCTATTGCCTTGGTACTGATTTTCTTTATCACATCAGCTAACTCGGCGGTATTTGTACTGGGAATGGTCAGTGAAAATGGGAACCCAAATCCGTCTCATGTCACTAAAACCATTTGGGGTGTCATTATTGCAGCAATCGCGATCGTACTAATTATGACCGGCGGATTATCTGGTTTGCAGTCTGCACTGGTCGCCATGGCTGTACCGTTATCCATCATGATGCTAATTATGTGTTATTCCACATATAAAGGCCTCAATGAAGAAGTTAACGCACAAGCTGCAGCAAAAAAAGAGTTAAAAGATAATATCCAACTAATTAATAAACCTATTCTTCCTGAAATTGAAAAATAGTCGTCCATAAAAGCACAAAACCCCAATATGTTATGACACATATTGGGGTTTTAATTATATTAATAATAAATTATTCGTTACTTAAATTTATTCATCAGAAAATAGAGTCAAAGCAAGTACTAAAGCATCTTCTCGGCCTTTTTTAGCAGGGTAGTAATCTTTACGTACCGTCACTTGGTGAAAACCTAGCTTATCGTATAGATGCAAAGCAGATGCATTTGATTCCCTCACTTCTAGCCATAACGTGAGAATGCCTTTCTTTACAAGTTCTTCGATAAGCTGTTCTATCAACAAGCGGCCATACCCTTTCCCTTGGTAATCAGGGTGTATGGCAATATTAAACAAGGTCGCTTCATCAAGAACACACTGTGTTATTGCATAACCAATAATCTGATTATTAACGGATATTTTTATGTTATGGTACTTTTCCCCTTGGTTCCCATAAAAAACTCGCTCAGTCCATGGAAAATCATGGCTTAACTTCTCAATTAAGTAGGCGGTTGCGAGATCAGATTGCTTTAGTGTTGAAATTTTCATCATATTGATAAATTTGTTTCCATAGTGCCCGTTTAGCGCTATAGCTTGTACTTAGCTCAGACAAAACAGGTGAAGTAAACATGACTTTTGAACCTTCAGGCTGGATTTCATCACCTAATACCCAACATGGTGTTATTATTGGTGTTGGGATTAAACCTAATTGCTCTGAATTGACACAAACCACATCGTCCTGTGCAATATTCATGGAAAGAAAAATATCTTTTAGCAATTGGCTATTTAAATCAAGGTTCTCATCAGTAATAATAATAAGCTTAGTCGACGCTGGGATCCTTACACCACGTTCACCACGTAACACGGCAGGATTTCTCACCATCCATTGAGTGATCCCCATTTGTTCTAAAAGCCTGTCACGTCGTGTCATTTGATTTTCCAGTCGCAATTTTACAACCACATCTTATCAAAGGGGATTAATAGCGCCAACAGAGCAATGCTATTTCTCTTATCTTTGGTAAGATGGTCATCGGTTTTTTTATTATTTTAGGAGATTGACAGAATATGTCATTACTGACACCTGCCAGCGAAGTTATTCAACGCCATCTCGAACATTTTACAGATCGTCATGTCATTTTGGCTGGTGACATTCAGGATGAGCTCGCTGCAACCTTAGAAGCAGCTAGTGTTCGTGTCATCACCAACCAGTATCATCACTGGCAACGCTTACAACCGTTAATGGGCGATATGGCGTTATTCTCTGCCACAACACCCGCGGAATTTATCCAGCCTTGCGATACTCTCATTTATTTTTGGCAAAAAAACAAGCAAGAAGCCTGTTTCCAACTCGATGACCTCTGTACTCACCTCGCTGCGGGTAGCCAAATTTTTATCGTTGGCGAAAACCGTAGTGGTGTTAAAAGCGCCGAATCCATTATGGAAGGGATCGCTAGCTTACAAAAAATTGACTCAGCACGCCGCTGTAGCTTGTACTATGGTGAATTAGAACAACCGACAACCTTTGATATTGCTCGCTGGTGGCGTCATTATCAGATTGATAATGTTAGAATTAACGCACTACCAGGGGTATTTAGCCATAATGAGCTTGATATCGGTAGTGATCTACTGTTATCAACGCTAACTGATCCAATGAGCGGCGATCTGCTTGATCTCGCTTGTGGTAATGGGGTGATCGCCGCAGTTCTCGGCTCGCAAAACCCAGAGCTAAAACTCACCTTAAGTGATGTGAGTGCGTCTGCGCTAGATTCCGCTGCATCCACTCTTGAGGCAAACAAACTGGCTGGCAAAATCATCGCAAGTGATGCTTACTCAGATATTAACGATAAATTCGATTGGATTATTTCTAACCCTCCATTCCATGATGGCCTAAACACCAGTTATCGTGCGGTTGAAAATATGATTTACCAAGCCCCTAAATACCTGAAAAAAGGTGGCCATTTGCGGATCGTCGCGAATGCTTTCTTACCGTACCCTGATTTACTCGATAAAGCATTTGGTAGCCATGAAGTACTTGCCAAAACGGGAAAATTCAAAGTTTACCAAGCTGTTAAGCGTTAATTTATTCGCGAATGAATTAGACTAAAGCACAATTTTTCATACGACTTAATGGCGGGTGAACCCTCACCGGCCATTTTTTCATCAATCAAAAATACTACATAAAAAAATTATTGACGTTCGTCGAAATTAGCCTAAAATCCGCACCACATTATTGCTGGTTAAAAGCATTGATGAATCAAAGCTTAGTTAGGTATTGCGAGGGTGGCGGAATTGGTAGACGCGCTAGCTTCAGGTGTTAGTGTCCTATGGACGTGGGGGTTCAAGTCCCCCCTTTCGCACCACTAACTTTGGATAAATCACAATAATGTAGTATTGATGTGACAGTATTGCGAGGGTGGCGGAATTGGTAGACGCGCTAGCTTCAGGTGTTAGTGTCCTTCGGACGTGGGGGTTCAAGTCCCCCCTTTCGCACCACTGGTCAGTCATTTTTTTATAACGTCTTGCCCTTTTGACCTTCTCTGTAATGCTAACGCTGCCTTATCTGACTATTTACTATAAGACAATAGTAAATCATTTGAATAAACCGTTATATTGAATAGCATTCAATTATCAATATCTTTCGATACCACTTTCTTCTGTTCTATTTAATTATTAATTAGATTATAGAGCTACCTTTGTAGTACAAAGGCCATCATAAAACATGCAAGTGAAATCACAGCTGGGATAATCAATAAACGACGAGAACCGCGATTAAATAACATCCCTGCAGTTGCTACCATCATGATAATCATAATGATTTTTAGATTATCTAAGCCCATATTATTGAGTACATAAGCAATGCTCAACAATATCACAGCAAAGACTCCCCAAAGGCCAGCGCCTATACGCTTTAAACCTGTGGTTTTTGATATGCTAGTTGGCATAGTGACCTCAACACTCTTAAATGATAATGATTATCAATAATATCTAGTTTTTAGTAAATTTCAATGCTTTTTTTATTCCACTCCCTATAAATTAACACTTATTTTACAAAATAAAAACTTACGAAAATAGATAAATAAAATGAATATCTTCGGGCTCTAATGCAAATAATTCAGGATCAGGTTGTGCAATTAAGGTGCAGCCTAGGTGTTGATAAAAATGCACTGTATTTTCTGAAGGCGTTGCAGAAATATATAAGCCCTTTGCCCCTTTTTGTATCGCCATTTCAGCGCATTGTTGGAATAACATCCCTGCTAAACCTTGGCCACGGTACGAGTGGCTCACATGCAGGAAAGATAATTGCAGTAAATTTTTTTGCTCACCGCGCCACACATTATCTAAACTTGCGGCAGCAATTAGCTTGCCCTTCTCAAAAACCCCAAGAAATATCGCCCCTTGGTCATAACTTTCCAACAAATGAGGGGTATAGGCTTCAGTTTCGCCTTCTGGCCAACCTTTCATATCAAACCGTTGTTTAGATAGCACCAATTCGCCATTTTGATACAGATAAAGGTTTTCAATTAATTCAGTGCGGTCGATAGACCAAACAGATGGGATTTCATCTCGTTGTAGTTCGCGAACTTCTCTCATTATGCCATTCTCATTATTTGTGCCTATGAAGAAGCACATTTATTGTTATCAGATGATTCAATTTCTCAAGATAACGGATAAAAAAAGAAGTGCAAATATTTAGTAAGTTTATTGAGGAACGGTTGAAAAATAAGGAGAAAATATACTAGAAAATAAAAAAATCCCCCGCAACATCCTATTGCGGAGAATTTTCACTACAGGGTTGGTTTATTGCTTCAATCCCATTGCATCGCGCATGGTAAAGAACAAATCAGTTTGGTCAGTTAGACCCATTACATTTGCCGCATGTGGGCCATAAGCCGCCACACGTAACTGAGCACCGGTGTGCTCTTGAGAATCATCTTCTTCAGAGTTACCGTAATTTACCACCATCACAGAGCCGTCTTTAGTAATCAACGCTTGCGTTAAGCCCGTTGATTTTGTTCCTTCTGGAATAATTTGGCTTGAATGTGAATGGTCAGCAGTCACGATAACTAATGTATCACCATGTTTTTTAGCGAAATCTAAGCCGACTTGTACAGCTTGGTCGAGAGCAACAGTTTCACCAATTTGGCCACATGGGTTTGCTTTATGGTCTTGCTTATCGATAGAGGCACTTTCAACCTGCAAGAAGAAACCATTTGGGTTGACTTCTAACAGCTCAATCGCTTTTTTCGTCATTTGAGCCAATGTTGGTGCATTAGGGTCTAACTTCGCATTCGGTTTACATTCCAATGGCGCATTGTTGATATTACCGTAGTGAACCGCTTTCGGGCCTTCCCATGCAACGGTCATGTTACCATCATGGAATAAGCCCAGAACGGGTTTATCTTGATTTGCGACTTTGATGCTATCTAATGTTTTAGCATCACGCACAATATTGTACCCACGCTCAATAGCCTGTTGTTCCAGAGTTTTGCCTTTGTAGTCACCCGCCTTTGCTTCTTGTTTGAAGCTCTTAGCGCCACCACCAAGCGTGACATCAGGACGAGTTACCAACAGTTGTTCTGAAATTGAACCACGACCGCCATTTTCTAGCGCGTTAGCCGCACATTTTTCTGTTGTTTCCTCAGGGCCATAACATTTACGCGCACTCACATGCGAAAATTGCGCGGCAGGCGTTGCATCTTGAATCTCGGAAGTTGTGACGTTACCCGTCGCTTTACCATTACGTTTAGCTATCTCAATTAATGTTTCATGATCATTACCAAATACATCAATCCCTAATGCACCATTGTAGGTTTTCACACCGGAAGACCACGCAGTGGCAGACGCCGCAGAGTCAGTTACATAGTCGGGTTTTTGTGTTTTTTTATCTAACGCATAATGGGTATATTGGCCAGTGATTGGCAGGGCATCAATACCTTTAAAGAACCCTGAAGCGCCTTCTGCATAGTTACGAGCAACAGTAATCTCAGAGTCACCCATACCATCACCAATAAATAAAATCACATTTTTGGCTTGGCCATTGTGAAGTGCGGCTTTCATGATATCAGTTTGCTCTGTCGCTAAACGACGCGCACCACCAAATTTGGTGATATCACCTTGAGCCGCACGGTTTTCTGACACCGCATCATTTTTATCAGCCGCGTAGGCAGGGACTGTACTCCCTAAAATTAAAGTACTTACCGTGACAGCTAAAAGGGATTTCATAAAATTACCAGTCATAACTGTTTCCTTGCCAATCAATAATGAAAAGAGAAGATGTATATTTCAAATAATGAAAGGCATGCTAAAGGAGCTAGATGACAGTTGAATGACGCTTTTATGGCGAAATGAAGACGTTAGTCATAAATGTAAAAAAGCAGCTAAATGTAAGCTGCTTTTTGTGAATGAGCGTTAGGGCTATTTACCATTGTGACGCAAGTTGGTTTGTTCCCTCATAAAGCGTTTCACACCAAGAAACATAGTCGTGCCCGCTAGGGAGTTCAATGGCATCAACTTGATAACCTTTATGTTTTAGAACATCGAATAACCGGTAGTGGTTTTGAATAATTCCCCCCCAACTACCACGTTGTTCAAAAAGGCCAGCCTCAAGGAAAAAACGGATCGGTTGTGTTGGCATCATTTCGATTTCACGAATCAACCATTCAGGGTCTTTATCCTTCGGAGCCCACCAATAAGATCCTGACATGCTAATGACATTACCGAAAATTTCAGGATGCTGTAACGCATTCCATGTCGCCCCAAGCCCTCCATAACTGGAACCCGCAATAATCGTATGGCTTGCAGGTGCTTGAATTCCCATTTCCGCGAGTTGGGGCATAAGTTCATCCGCCAGCAACTTAGGAAAGGCATCATTAGGAGGAAGCTCATCACCACGACGCGCTGAATTGATGCTATCCACAAATACAATATTCATAGCAGGAAAATTCCCCTGATTTATCCACTTATCAAAAAATTTCTCCATCTGATAGTCTTTCAGGTAAATTTGTCCATCTAATAACACCAATAGCGCCGGAGCTTCCATTGGTATATTAGGCTGATAAACCGTTATTTTTCTTTCGTTTTTTAATACCTGGCTCGTCAACGTAAATGTCTCTAAACGGCCTTTAATCTGCCTGTTTTCTACATCAGGGAAGTGACATTGGCGTATGTTCGGTACCAATGATAACAACGAAAAACGGTTATATTTATCTACGCGTTGCGAAGGAATAACATGAGAATTATAAGGATCAGACTGCGCTGTGACTAAAATCGCTTTACGTTGAGCAAAGCCGCCCTCAGGCACAGAAGGTATATCCGGTGCAATTTTATATTGTAATAACGTATCATTAGGAATGATAAAAGAACGATACCAAATATCCGTTCCCGCCAAGTGGGCCATTCTTTCGTGATTACCTGACGGCGCCCCTAGAATATAGGCATTTGCTTTCGCGCCACGCCAAAGAAATGTCACGCGTTTTTGTCGATTTGAAAACGCCTCAACCAGGGGGGTTCCTTGCGCGGCGACAGCTTGCCAAAATGCGCTTGTATCACCATTTTGATAATGTTCATCAAGCAAACTTTGTAGCATCGGGCTAATAGGTTCATTATCTTTTTTAATGGCTAAAGGCTGATACTGGCTGATGTCAAACTTTAATTGCCAAGGTTTACCCGGCTCACCATTCAACGCTAGATAATAAACCCCATTTTCTGATACTACATAATCTGCGCTATGGGGCTCTTGTACTGAACCATACTCTTGCAATGCACGCACTGGCTGCTTATTGGAATCCAATAACAGGACCTTGGAAAGACCTTCACCACGTTGTTTTATAAAATCTTGCTGTGATACTTCAAAAGATAAGCAACTATGACCTTCGTCGCTATCATGCACCCCTTCAGCAAAGGAAAGCTCAGATAAACGTATGCAGTCAGAATGCGTTGCCATTGCAGCAGATGACAACAACATACAACCTAAAAGAGGCAAAGATTTCACATCAAATTCCAGCAAGTCAATTGATAATAATTATTACTATCAAAAAACTCTTTTAAACTCAATGGCTCACAGCACGTTTTTCCATCAGTTGGTTAATTAACTGCAGCGCACTCAATAAATAATAACGTTGTTTTTGTATTAATCTCAAATAACGACGAGTCGCTGGGATGCGGCTCACCATTTCTGATGCCGTATAAGGCTCTATTTCACAACGCCAACGGCCACTGCTAAACTCTATCTTGCAATGATTAAATTCCAGCTCTTCTAATGTTTGCCGAATAACGGGGTATTCATTCAACCACTCGATAACTTTATGACCATCCATTTGTTTCGATACAAAATGGATATGTTTTTTCTTTATACTCCCACGGGTTTTTACTTCAATTGTTGCATTGATATCATTAGTACACTGGCCAGATACCGCAAAGCGGCTATATACGATAAAAGCGAGAAACAATTTTCTTGGTCGCTCAGTTACCTCAATGGTTAGCTCAGGCTGAGGCTGTACAAGGAGCACTCCGGGTGCTCCCCACTCACATGGATAAGGCGCCATGTCCTTTTCAACACGGTTAAGTGTCAATCCTGTTTGATATCCGGCAGGCAAACGTTGCTGAGTGAGCTTACCGATTCTTTCCCACAAAGATGGTTTAGGCGAGGTTACGTAATGGCTCAAGTTGGCCTCCTTCCATTTCTTCATCAGCAAAGGAATTCGATAAAACGGATTCAACATCTACAGGTTTAAATGGGTTAACTTTCTGTACGAAAACAGTCCAAATTAATGCATATCCTGCTGTTAAACCTAACATAATGGCAAAGGGAATATAGACATCCGACTTATTCATGCCAGGAGGAGTGATATACACAATAGCTAAAATAATTCCGACACTCGAAATAATTTGCGGTATAGGGAAAAAAGGCGAACGATAGGCACGATGTAAGTCAGGTCGACGAATGCGCAATAACACCACTGAAATCGTTACCAACAAGTAAGCCGTCCCCCAAGAACACACTGCCGCCAGTACCAATGGAATGATACGGTCAAGGTCACCTTGAATAGCAAAAGCGTGCAAACATGGGATCATCACAGCGACTAAAATACCGAATACCGGGGTTTTGAAACGCGGATGCAAATAAGCAAAAATACGTGGCAATGCCCCATCAAGCGCCATTCCATAAAGAATACGAGGAACCGCTGCCATTAACGTATTAATGGTTGCTCCACCAGCCAATAATAATGCGACACCTATCCAATACTTCCCAAACTCACCCATGACAATTTCGGCGAATGCAGGGATTGCCATCGGTGTTTCAAGTAAGCGTGTGCCTGTTTGTGGGTCAACGACCACATTTTCCACTTGGTTCGCTAGAGCTGCACCGAATAACACCATACAGAGTGCGACGCAGAATAAACCCGTGGTCATCGCGCGAGGGATCACCTTGGCAGAATTTTTAATTTCAGGCGCCATTGGAGTAACAAGTTCACAACCAACAAACATAAACATTGCCATCCCCACAAAACTAAGGATGAGCGTTGGATCCGTATTGAGTGGCTGACCAAACCAGCCGTCCATATCGACATGAAACGGCAACATCAAACCGCTCACACTAAAAATCACTAACGTAGACCACATGGCGAATGTCAGTACAACCTCGACCTTACCAAAGGCCTCAATACCAAATGCATTTAAAATCCCAAACGTGACAACTAATCCCACGCCGACCATCCAAGATGAATTACTGGTCTCTAGGACAGTATTGAGATGCTCAAAGTTAACGAGCGCCATAATTCCTGAAAGGATCGTTTCGGCAGTTCCTGCAAACACATGCACAATCAAATAAGCCGAAAGTGCGCCAGTTATCGCCCAAAAACGCCCCATTCCACACGATATATAGTCATATACGGACCCTGAAGTTGGTAGAATAGCCGCAGCCTCCGAAAATGTGGTTAGCTGAGCTTGCATCATAATGAAGCTGAATAACACCGCTAGGGCGAATGTATCACCACCAATACCGAATCCACTCGTAACGGTTAAAATAACGGGGCTAGCCATAATCAAGCCGGCAGAACTCGCCAATGTAGTCGGAAAGCCAACTTTCCCTTTTTCTAAATGTGTCGACAATTTTGAGGATAAATTCATTTTACATCCCTCTCACTCTCTACTCAGCCATAAATGTGAATTTTTTGTAAAAACAAAGTAACTACATATCCACTATAGAAATAAGCCTAAACAAGCTGCTATCGTCCTAAAGAACGATACCTAGAGAGAGGGGAAATAAAATACAACTCGCGAAAAGTACCCATATTTTGAAGGGCAAAAAAAATAATCAAAGTAATATCAATATGTAGCAAATAAATTACTCATTAATATATTAATAAACAACTCCCTAAAGATACCAAAAAGCACCAAATCAATATTTATGGGGTTTTCATCAGTTTTAAATACTGTTATCAACTTCACGTTATTAATATGTTTATTTTATGTTAACCGCATTAAGAGGCATGATAATAATTCGATTAATACGCAAGGGAATATGATGACTTCACCATTATTCGAGCCTCATCAACAAACATTAATTGATTGCTGCCTAAATACCATTGCTCATATTATTCCGGTTTCCGCATTGGTGTATTACCTAGTGAATGATCATTGCCAGCCAGATAACTACGTTCTTCATGGGATCTCAGCAAAAATGCACGAAGAATATCTCACTTATTTTCACCAATTAGACCCTTTGCACCCCGACCATTTTCGCAGTGATGACTTACGCTTAGTGAGAATGGATTCTGAAATACGCCAGCAAAATCAGGCTTTTTTCTATGATTTTATGCAGCCAAATAACATGGCTGACATGGCAGAAATATTTATTCGCCGTAAAAATAAAATTATTGCGGGGATTTCGGTGCTGCGAGACAGCCCATTTAGCCAGCAAGAAATCATGCGATTAAATGCTATCTTGCCTGTCGCTGAACTAATGACATTCGATGTGTTACCCGACTCGCTAGTGTCTTATACTCCTAAAGAACAAGAAATCATCCATTTAGTACGGGAAGGCGCAAGTAACAAGCGAATTGCATTATTATTGGGAGTTTCACTATCAACAGTGAAGACTCACTTACGCAATATCTTCACTAAAGCGAATGTGACAAACCGAACCGAGCTTGTATCATCAGGGTTTATCATTCGCCAAGAAAAGCTCTAATTTGTTTAACGACCACCTACGGCATCTATTTTCATCGCTTTCTCGACAAGAAATCATTATCCACCTTCTTCATAACTCACGCTTTTACTTTTCCTGTATTTAAATACAAAAAAACCGGCACGATGGCCGGGAAATGTTGATTAATTAAATATAAATCGAACACTAATAACGCACCATGACAGATTTTAACTCTGTGTAATACTCAATAAAGGCACTACCAAATTCACGGCCAATACCCGATGATTTAACACCACCAAATGGGACTGCTGGGTCAAGGAAGGTATGCATATTCACCCATACGGTTCCCGCTTCAATGCGCGAAATCATACGCATCGCTTTACTGAGATCATTTGTCCATAAACTCGCAGCTAAACCAAATGGAGTGCTATTCATCATCTCAATAAGTTCTTCTTCATCATCGTAGCTTAAGAAAGTCCCTATTGGCCCAAATGTTTCCTCTTTCATCAATACATCATTTGGGCTATTAGCACGAATAATGGTTGGAGGCACAAAATACCCAGCACCTGCAATGGGCTGACCACCATAAATAATTTCACTGCCATCTTGGCGAGCTTTTTCAAACAGACCTAAGATTTTTTCATAATGCGCTTTATTTGCCAGCGGCCCCATTTCGGTTGTTTCATCTAATGGAGAACCCACTTTCATCGCAGACAAACGCGTTTTTAGTTCTGCTAGTACTTCATCCATCAATTTAGAGGGAATATAGAACCGCTCAGCAGCTGCACAAATTTGCCCTTGGTTTAGATATCCCGCTTCAATAATCCCATTAACAATTTTTTCAACCGGTAGGTCAGCTAAGAATGCAGCGCCGTTTTTCCCACCAAGTTCAAGTGTGACTCGGGTTAATTTACCTTCCATCGCTGAGCGCCCTACCGCCAGACCTGTTGGTACTGAACCCGTAAATGTCACTTTAGAACAAAGTGGATGATGAATCAGTGCAGGCCCAACTTCACGACCACCACCATTCACGATATTAATTACACCGTCAGGTACCCCTGCCTCTTTTGCTAATTCCACCACCCTTAGCATAGTTAGCGGGGTAAATTCACTTGGTTTCAACACAATCGTGCAACCGCATGTTAAAGCGGCAGCTAATTTCCAAATGGAAATCATGATCGAAAAATTCCAAGGAATGATACCGGCGACAACGCCAACGGGTTCACGCTGAGTAAATGCAGAATATTTCTCACCATCAAAAGAAGGCAATGAGACATTCAATGTCTCTCCACTGATTTTTGTCGCCCAACCGGCAAAATAACGCAAGAACTGGGCAGATGAGCCCACTTCAAGAAAACGAGATAATTGAATGGTTTTACCTGAACATAACGTCTCTAGCTGGGCTAATTCTTCAAGGTGTTTTTCAAGTAGGTCAGCAAGGCGGTTTAAGCAATTCCCTCTTTCCATTGGTGTGGTATTTGCCCAAACCCCTTTAAATGCAGTATGAGCCGCATCCATTGCGGCATCAACTTCGGCTAAAGTCCCTTCTTTTACTTTAGCAATAACCTGTTCAGTGGCAGGGTTAACAACATCAAAAAAAGTATCGCCCTTGCCAGAAACCGGTAACCCGTTGATAAAATGGCCGTGTTGACGCTTCAAGAACTCGCTGACTTCTGGTAATAGGGTTAACTCACTCATTGTTATCACTCCACTCAATAGAAACTAATTAGGCATTTACACAAGCTAGGTAATGTTTTACGAAGCGTGGTGTATCAATTTCCCATAAAACTTCGGTACCTTTAGCAGCAAACCATGTATCGCCTTTATGGTATTCAACCGTCACACCGGTTTTCACATCCGTTAACTTCACCGAACCTTCGTGGACTGTCGCCATTTCATCAAATGGATACACCATTTTGAACTTACCTTTAGTGCAAGCAAAAATACCACAGGTTAGATTATCCGTTGGTTCACCGTGGATCATCGCAACACTCGCTTGAGGGTCGCCTTCAACAACCACAGAACCTAAATTTGTCACGCTACCAATATTTAATAGTTCTGGCAGTGGTTTGTTTAACAGTAATGGACTAATCATAATTTTTTTACCTTTAATCGATTTAAATAAACTAGTTAGGCGGATAACGAATTAACGGCGACCTTGCCAATAACCGGATGTTTGATGCATTATTTTTGCCAGTGAAACAATCACATTACGCATGCTATCTTTACCAATAATATTGGCGTGCGGGATAGAACTCATTAAGTCATAACGATGAGAACCTTCTACCATCCCTTCAGCCAGGACTTTGCACACAATCTGGCTAGGCGTAACACCAAAACCTGAATAGCCCTGCGCATAAAACACATTTTTATGTTGTGGTAATGAGCCAATTTGTGGAAATAAATTTGCACTACATGCCATTGGTCCACCCCAAGCTAATTCAATTTTGACATCTTTGAGATAGGGAAAGACTTTTAGCATTAAATTACGATTCCATGCTTTAAGATCAGATGGAATGTATTCAAGAAAATGCGTTGAACTGCCGAATAAGAGGCGATTTTCATTCGTCACTCGGTAGTAATCAATAACTGGACGAATATCACTATAAGCACCACGGATTGGGCTAATTTGCTCGATCAATTCATCAGGCAACTCTTCCGTCATTAATTGATATGCGTAAGTATTAATGGTCTTAGGGTAGATCGTCGGCTCAAGGCCATTTAAAAATGAATCACAAGCCCACAGCATTTTTTGTGCTTTGACCGTTCCCATCGCAGTTCTAACCTTGATGGTATTACCATACTCAACATTTAATACTTGGCTATTCTCAAATATTTTAGCGCCATATATTTCACTAACCGCTTTCGCTTCACCTAACAATAAGTTCAATGAATGTACATGCCCACCGCCCATGTGTTTGATACCACAGGTATAAGCATCAGAACCAATAATCTGTTTTAGTTCTGAGCCACTGTAAAATTCAATTTCTTCCTCAGGATCGACAGACTTGAAATCTTTTAGCCAACTACGCAAGGTCTTTTCTTGGCGCTTATTGCTTCCTAAGTATGCATAACCACGGCAAAAGTCTGCATCAATATCATATTTAGCGATGCGATCACGCATGATCCCTGCGCCCATATTACTGAGTTTAAAAATTGTTTCTAAACCCTCTGGCCCGACATATTTTTTAATTGCATCGATGTCATGACCAATACCCGCCATCACTTGGCCGCCATTACGCCCTGAGCCACCGTAGCCAAGATGCCGTCCTTCCAAAATAGCGATATTGGTAATCCCTTTCTCACACAACTCAAGTGCGGTATGGATCCCAGAAAAGCCGCCACCAATAATCACGACGTCAACATCAAGATCTTCCTTTAATGTAGGAAAACGTAAGTCATATTTCTTAGTCGCAGCATAGTAAGTCAATGATTCTACTTGGTTATTCATTATGGATACCCTGTTTAGTATCTTTCGATAACCTGATTATCTTAACCTTACATTAACAATTACATATCCCTTTAGGGATATTCGAAACATAAAGTTAACAATTGTGATGCAAGTAGAATATTTAAATAATAATAAAATTTATAAAATCAAAAAATATAAGATTATAAACAATTAGTTATATAACCATTACCATATTAATAATGATGATTATTAATTGAATTTTAGTTTATTAAGATCATCTAGACAAAAACAAAAAAATAACGCAGCAATAAAAAAGATAACAGCCATAAAACACTTTTAAATCATTAGGTTAAAATAAATATAAAAACACATTATACTTAGCTTAACCTATTCATTAATAAGTTAAATAATTCAACCTGTGAATTAATACTTAATTTTTGATAGATATTCTTACGGTGATTTTTCACTGTCCCTAAACTAATGAAAAGTGCCTGTGCAATTTGTGGTGAACCTTTGCCCGCTAAGATTAATTCGACAACTTCACACTCTCTCGGTGTTAACCCAAATCGTGTTTGCATGTCTGTATTTTGGTAGTGATTCGACACCGAAGAAGGAGAAACATCTTTATGAAGTTTGACCATGCTACGAATGATATCGAAGGCATCTTTAAGTGGCGCTTGCGTATATTTTTCCGAGAAAAAAGGCCTATCTTCATTACCAAAAAAAATACCTAACTGCCTATTAGTTGAAATATCTAACAGCAACCCTGCCTCATCGCACCACCCTGTTTTACGATAAAAATTGAGATAATAGTCCGTATGATAAAATCCTTTAGGTGCGAGTTCTTTTAGTGTTAATACTTTAGAAGCCCCGCCTTTTTGGATTTCTTGGTAGAATGGGTCCATTAAATAAGCACCTCGTTGATAGATTCTGTTAATACTATCGCTATTACGGCGCTCTACTTTGGAAAGAAATCGAGGTGGAGCTCCTTTTTCAAAGGAGTAAACAATCGCATTATCGAATGCAATAAGTGAAGACAACCATGATAATAAATTAGGATAAAACTGATTAGTTGCAACAGAATCAATAACATCAGGTAATCTTTCTAGATAGTTCTCCATTCTGCCTCCTCAATCATTAAGTCGTTAATAAAACCATCTGGGCGGTTTCATTTATATTGCTTAAAACTACATAAAGAACACATTATCTTTATAAACTCAACACGATTGTTATTAATATGTTAATCACATCACTCTCCATTAGTAACCCTAATGAATAATTTCATTACATTAGTATTCACAAAAATAGAACTTACATCACATAAAAATAAATATATCCATATATTATGTCAATTAAACGTAAATAACCTAATAAATGGAGAAATAATGTCTAACAATAAAATTATTATCGATTGTGACCCCGGCCACGATGATGCAATGGCAATTTTCTTAGCATTAGGCAATTCAAATATAGAGTTACTTGCGGTAACTACAGTCGTCGGAAACCAAACATTAGATAAAGTTACTCATAACGCACGCGCAATTATGGAATTCGTTAGTGCAAATGATATCCCTATCGCCGCAGGTTGCTCTAGGCCACTAGTGAGAACAATACAGACTGCGCCAGAAGTTCATGGTACAACAGGCCTTGACGGTACTCATCTCCCCGACCCCAAGCTCCCTATTGATCAGCGCCATGCTGTTGACCTAATTATTGATACACTCAAATCACATCCGCCTAAAACAATTACTCTCGTTCCTATTGGGGGGCTAACAAATATTGCTTTGGCAGTGAGAAAAGCACCTGAAATTGTAGAATTAGTAAAAGAAGTTGTTTTAATGGGAGGAGGCTACCATACAGGCAATCGAACTGCAGTCGCTGAATTCAATATCCTTATAGACCCTGAGGCTGCTCATATTGTGTTTAATGAAACTTGGCCTATCACTATGATTGGGTTAGATCTTACACATCAAGCAAGGCCAGACGACCAAATAATGGAAACAATTGCAGCGTTAAACACACCTGTAAGTGATTTTGTTGTTGAATCCCTAAATTACTACACTGCAGGTTACCGCAGACGTAATGGCTATACTAACCATGCCCCTGTCCACGACCTATGTGCTGTTGCTTATGTTATCGACCCATCCATAATGGAAACGATTAAAGCTCCGATTGATATCGAACTGCAAGGTGCTTTAACAACGGGTATGACGGTGACTGACTTTCGCCACCCCGCTAAAGCAGATTGCCACACACAAGTCGCTACAAAGTTAGATAACCCAAAGTTATGGGATATGTTTATTGCTTCTCTAAAGCAATTAGCAAAATAGAAACAAAAAAGGTAGCCTATAAAAATAGCTACCTTTTCAGTAAATTATGATTTGATAATTTCTTTTAGTTTTGTGTAACGTCTAATTAATCGCCATTTTAATTTTACTGTAGTTGCATGCGCCCACACAATTTGCCAATAACCCTTATCAAAAAATAGTTGTACCATTTCCTTCTGTACATCTGGTGATTTGATAGCTAATAGCGCTTGAATCACCCCTAAGCCTTCCTTTCCTACCTGCCATAAACAAGCAGGGGCTTGCTTAACTTGTTCAGGATAACGCTGGTAAATATTTAACAGCATATCAATAATCTTCAAATAGGTTTTTATCTTACGGACTGAGCGCTCATCACCACTCAATGAGTGTGAAACAGATTGGTTATGGATTAAATATCGATAATATTGTTCATTAATAAATTGCACGCGCTTCGCCACGAGCAACACTTCTGTTGTCCAAGGAATGTCTTGGTGATGTAATTTGGGCTCAAAGAAAAATTTGTGTTGGCGCAACATGTCTAAACGATATAAATTCAGCCAAGTTACATGCAAAAACTTGCGTGAACTTAAGCCAATTTCAAGCCACTCAGGGCCTGAAATCACCCCAGTTGACGGGACTTTATTCGGTGGGAAAATTGCCTTTGGAGCATCGCCATTAGTATAAACATAAGTCCCATTACAAGTTGCAACATCGAGGTCATTTGATAATGCGATTTCTAATAAACGTCCGTACATTTGTGGGCTAATTTCATCATCAATATCAGGAAATGTAATGTATTTTCCCGTAGCCTCAGCCATCCCCGTATTACGAGCAACTGAGACACCTTGGTTTTCTTGATAAAGCACTTTCAAATGTACAAATTTATCTGCATAAGACTTAATGATATCTTCACTTTTATCTTTAGAGCCGTCATTTACAACGATCAGCTCCCAATTTTCTAGCTTTTGCGCAATTAAGCTATCAAAAAACTGAGGTAAAAATTTTTCACCATTATATACAGCAACGACAATACTCAAAACTGGCTGAGAAGACATGTATTAACCCTATACCTATCTATTAAAATTTATTTATAAACTAAATAATTAAACCGAATATAAAGTAAAATAGCAGATAGCAATATGTTACTTTACTAAAATTAATAAGTTAGAAAAGAAAAAACCATATTGGTTCCACTGTCATAAAAATTTAATAATTCAAAATTCAGACTTATCAGTTGCAGTGGAATTATCTTATTTGTACATATGGTTTATGTTGTAGTGAACTAATTATCCATTAACTGACCTAATAAACATTAATGACACCTTAAAAAATATTGAGGATACCCTTGTGGCTGGAAGTAGCTTACTCACATTACTTGATGATATTGCCGCTGTACTAGACGATGTTTCCGTCATGACGAAAATGGCTGCCAAAAAAACCTCTGGGGTTTTAGGTGATGACCTCGCGCTAAACGCCCAGCAAGTCACAGGTGTTCGTGCAGATAGAGAGATTCCTGTTGTTTGGTCCGTTGCTAAAGGGTCATTTATTAATAAATTAATACTTGTTCCTTTAGCGTTATTAATCAGTGCCTTTCTTCCTTGGGCTATCACACCACTACTTATGATTGGTGGAGCCTACCTTTGTTTTGAAGGCGCAGAAAAAATAACTCATAAGCTCTTGCATTCTAACGTAAAAGATACTGTTTCCCAAAATCAATTACAGTTATCAGAAGAACAACTTAAGGAATTTGAAAGTAAAAAAATTAAAGGGGCTATTCGTACTGATTTTGTTTTATCAGCCGAAATTATTGCCATCACACTAGGTATTGTTTCCTCTACCACTTTTATCAACCAAGTGGCCGTACTCTCTATCATTGCTATCGTAATGACTATCGGTGTATATGGCTTAGTTGCAGGGATTGTCAAATTAGATGACTTAGGCTTTTATTTACAGAAGAAAACCTCTTCTTTATTAAAAAAATGTGGTAATTCATTAATTTATGCCACTCCTTATCTGATGAAAACATTATCTGTTGTAGGGACTGCCGCGATGTTTATGGTCGGTGGTGGTATTCTAACCCACGGTATCAGCTATATTTCAGAATGGATCACCGAAATATCCTTTACAGCAACCTTAACGCCTATCATTGGCAGTACTATGCAGTTTATCTTACCAACTATAATTAATTTATTTTTTGGGCTAGTAACAGGTCTAATCCTTGTTGCGATAATCTCACTATTCAAAAAATTAAAAAAAGCTTAAAACAAAAAGGTAGCTCTATCAATTAGGGCTGCCTCTCTTTCTATCATTGATATGATTATCAAAGACACTTTCGATGTATATTATTTTACATATTGATTTACTTCGATATTTAAACTGATCTAAATCAAAAGAAACTCATCTTTAATTTACGCTATAATACGTAAACCTATTTTCAGTCAAACCAAATTTAATCTTATATATCAATAAATAAAAGCATAAAACTTAAAGAAAAATTTTATTTTTTATTATCTATATCGTTATAGATCCAGAAAATTACTACCAAAGTA
Source organism: Providencia sp. PROV156 (assembly GCF_028480905.1). Taxonomy (NCBI): domain Bacteria; kingdom Pseudomonadati; phylum Pseudomonadota; class Gammaproteobacteria; order Enterobacterales; family Morganellaceae; genus Providencia; species Providencia sp. PROV156. The sequence continues at coordinate 119,333 of NZ_JAMPPE010000017.1, forward strand.
GTATATTTAATATTCGACCCTTTATGAACAATACGAGAAATATGCATTTTAAGTTCGCTAGCGCTACTCTTTAAGGAAGTGACACATGCCCACACTGTATCGTCGATTTTCAATTATTAACCAAGTGATCGGCCTTATGCTACTTATTGCGATCTTAGGAATTATTGGGATGACGATTTCCAATCGAATGATTTTAAGTGTGCAGGGTAACGCTCATGCAATAAATAAATCTGGTTCACTACGAATGCAGAGCTACAGATTGCTTTCTCTAGTCCCTTTAAATACCCAGAATCAGCGTTATCTCGATGCATTAGAATCTGACCTCATCAGCCCAGAGCTGACTCAAGTTGTAAAGATCGAAAATTTAACGCCTCAATTTGATGAACTCTACAATTATTGGTTACATATCTTAAAACCCTCATTAATGGAAGCAAATGCACCTAACGATGCAAGATACGAAGTTATATCATTTGTAAGTAAACTAGATGAATTAGTTCATAACATTGATGAGAAAACGGAAAGAAAGATTGCTTATGTTGCCATGACACAACTGATTTTTATCAGTTTAGTATTCTTATTACTGATGGGAACTATCTGGCACCTGAGAAGAAAAATTTATTACCCATGGGTTAAATTATTATCAATGGTCAATGCAATTGGACGAAAAGATTTTAGCCAACGCTACCCTAAAAATAATAGGCAAGATGAATTAAATGCGCTAGGAGAAACTCTGAACCAGATGTCAGATGAATTAGCGCTAAGTTATCATCAGCTTGAAGAAAGAGTCGCAGAAAAAACTGCAGACTTAATCACAAAAAATAAGGTGTTATCTTATTTATATCAATCAAACCAAATCCTTCATTCCTCGGATCCCCTCTACTTGCGATTACAAAAAGTTCTTATTGAACTAGAAAACATTACCATACTCAAAAATCTGAGTTTACGGTTGTATGAAGAAAGCAATGAAGCATATTTTCATGAAATATGCTGCCATTCAACCGGATTATCTGAAGCAAATACAAAGCAACTAAAACAACAAGTCACAACCGAGAAACCTCTTAGCTTGCAATGGGATTTATCAGACAATATGCATCGTTATGGCATTATTATTGGTGAGATTGAAGATAATCAAATACTTTCAGATGAACAAAACAATCTCGTTTCTGTTTTAGCAAAACAAATTTCTGGCATGTTAGCAATGGAACACCAAATAGAACAACAGCAACAGTTGCTTATCATGGATGAACGTTCTGCTATTGCCAGAGAACTTCATGACTCTATCGCCCAGTCTCTATCTTGCTTGAAGATGCAAATTAGTTACCTGCAATTACAACCTGATCCATTACCAGAAAAGCCACAACAGTTGTTAACGGAAATGCGTAGCGAGATTAATACCGCATATAGTCAATTGAGAGAGCTATTAACCACATTTAGGCTTAAATTAACGGAACCAGGTCTGCTTCCCTCATTAGAAAGTACCATTAATGAATTTAGCGAACGTATGGGGTATAAAATAGACTTAAATTACGACCTACCCGCAAAAAGTATTTCACCGCATCAATCTATTCATATTATACAAATAGTCCGAGAAGCATTAACCAATATTTTAAAACATGCTAATGCAAAATGGGCTGAGGTTTCATTAAATCAGTATGATGGTATTGTGACTATTACAATTACTGACGATGGTACAGGGATCACGTCAAATACTGATAAACTTAATCATTATGGGCTTATTATTATGAGAGAAAGAGCATTAAGCCTTAATGGCAACTGTTGTATTACACCTAGGCCTCAAGGTGGAACAGAGGTAAAAGTTACCTTCCCTTTATCTGACGCTTAACATACCGGAAAAATCATCTATGGAAAATACAAATATAGTGAACGAAAAATCAACCATTCTACTTATTGATGATCATCCGATGCTAAGAAATGGAGTCAAACAATTGATTAGTTTGGAACCTTCATTACAAGTTATCGGTGAGGCGGGAGATGGTAAAACAGGTATCCAAATCGCTGAAGAGCAAGATCCTGACCTTATCTTACTGGATCTCAACATGCCAGGTATGAATGGTTTTGAAACTCTCGATGAACTCAGGAAGCGAGAGTTGTCAGGTAGAATTATTCTTTTTACCGTTTCTAACTATAGTGATGATTTAGTCAATGCACTAAAAAGAGGTGCCGATGGTTATTTACTAAAAGATATGGAGCCTGAAGAGCTTATCGTAGCCCTTAAAGAAGCAGCAAGCGGTAAGTTAGTTGTCAGCCCAACATTAGCATCTGTACTTGCTGAATCACTAAGAGATAACACCACACAGGATGACAATAATATTGCTTCATTGACACCAAGAGAAGCCGATATTTTAGAACTGATCTCTCAGGGTTTATCAAATAAAATGATAGCTCGTAAACTAGATATTGCAGAAAGCACAGTAAAAGTACATGTTAAACATTTACTTAAAAAACTCAATTTAAAATCAAGGGTCGAAGCTGCAGTTTGGGTTTTACAACAAAAATAATTTTATACTCGCAGCTATATAACCTTATGATAGCTGCGAGTAAAAAATAATTATATTCATTAGTAAATAGCTCTAATATGCAAACTTATATTTTTAATTATACTAAACTACTGAAATCATTTTTATGAAGGAAAATAATATAAATGGAAGATGAATTAATTTTAGTAAATGAACATGATGAACCTATTGGTGTTATGCCTAAATTATTGGCGCATCAACTCGGTCATCTTCACCGAGCATTTTCAGTATTTATTTTTAATGAGCAAAACGAGCTACTGATTCAACAGAGAGCTCTTCATAAATATCATTCAGCTGGGCAATGGGCAAATTCTTGCTGTAGCCATCCTAAACCTAATGAAGATACTCAGAAAGCCGCTGAACGTAGACTTCAAGAGGAGCTAGGCTTTGCCACTCCATTAACGCATATAGGTTCCTTAATTTATAAAGCTGATGTTCAGGGAGGATTAATTGAACATGAGTATGACCATATCTTTATTGGACATTATAACAAGAATATCCAACCAAATAGAGAAGAAGTCTCATCTATAAGGTGGGTAAATCTTACTCAATTAAAACAAGAGATCCTTCTTAATCCTGAAATTTTCACACCGTGGTTTAAAAAAATATTAGAAGAATTTCCTTTATCAGATTTCAAATAAATGTATTTTATCACATTTTATTTATAACTTAATTTTCTCACCTTGCATTTTAATTATAAAAATATTTATCTAAACCTAGAAATATTATAAAAATACATTATAGAGGAAAAATAATTTAATTAATTATTCTTAATATCATTAATTAATAATAGCACTAGTTTAATTTCAGGGTAGAAGCATGATAAATTTGTTAATATTTAATATTTCACCACCCTCAATAATAAATATCATCCTTAACTTTAACTTATCAAATACATTCTATTTATCAGTAAACTTCCCTTATATTATCCTATTTATATAATAAGTAATCATATAAAATTCACTACAACCTTGCTCACTATATTTTTTGATTCTACTACCAGATATCGTTTAATTACCATACCAAATGAGTTGTTACTCACTACTTTATATCTGCTAAATACATTCCCCATTTCAATACATTAGCAATAAATTACCTATTCTATGGTATACAATACTATGTATTTAAACGTCCAACTCCCATCACTAGTGAGCTGTTACTCACTACTTTATATCTGCTAGAGACATTCCCCATTTCAATACATTAACAATAAATTACCTATTCTATGGTATACAATGCTATGTATTTAAACGTCCAACTCCCCATCACTAGTGAGCTATTACTCACTACTTTGCATTCACAATATCCATTCAGCACACCAATACAACCGCTCCCCCTCCATTGCTTCTCCTAACTCCTGCCATCTCACCATCACTAGCAGCCACCATCCCCTTCAACAAGTGAGTTGTTACTCACTACTTTGTATTCACAATATCCATTCAGCGCACCAATACAACCGCTTCTCCCCCATTGCTTCTCCTACCCCTGTCATCCCACCCTCGCCAACAGCCACCGCCCTTTCAACAAGTGAGTTGTTACTGACTACTTTGACTC